>JAHAXB010000057.1 GCA_018384735.1 Eubacteriales bacterium
GTGTCAAACAATGCATTTGTGTTTATTGATGCATTCGACAATTCGGTGGTCAACATCAGCGCATCCGGGAACGCGCGTGTTGTTGTTTTCCAGTACGGAAACGCCGACATCACCGAAAGTTCATGCGACAATGCGCGCGTGAAAATCAATGTGAAAACAACAAATTCGTATTAAAATGGCACTTGATTATATTTTACACATGCCAATGGATGAATCCGACAATTCACCGGTGGCATACGATTATTCAACCAACCGAAACGATGGTGTCGTGTCCGGCGGGGCGGATTTCAAGGGTGGCAAAGTTGGTAAGGCAATCAATTTTGACGGAAACGGCGCACGATGCAATGTTTCCATGATGGCAACACAATTTTTGCTTTCCGCATCTTGGACATTCGCCGCATGGGTGCGTTCAAACAAACTGGATGTCGGGTCGCCAACCAAATTCATCATCAACATTTGTTTCGATGGCATAAACCGTTATCATGAAATTCATGTGAACAATGTCGTTGGAACATGGCGACACATTGCAATTGTTCGTGATGGCAACACATATATTGTGTATGTTGATGGTGCGAACATTGAATCATTCGTGGACACCGGAACATTGAAAGGATTTTCCATTAATCAAGATTGTTATTCCGGTGACCTTGGTGTCGGCATGGTTGATGAGGTTGTCGCCGTACAATCAGCATTGACACAAATCGAAATTCTTGGTCTTATGTCAACGAATGCGAACCAGTCGTATTCGCTTGATGGACACGATTTCAAAGAATTCGGCATTTATGTGTCCGATTCGGATGGCGTTGTTGACCGACCAAAAATGAAAAAACCGCGCACCGATTCATGGGATAACTATCATGGCGAGGTGGTGGACATGTCACATAAATATCTTGAACCGCGAACCATCACATTATCTTGTTTCATCAAGGCGACTGACCGCGCGGATTTCATGGATAAGGTTTTTCGTTTCGAACAATTGTTCGACAAGACCGGATTGCATCGATTGATGATTGATGTCGGCGCGAAACCATTGGTGTATGAGGTTTATTGCATCGATGCCATCACGATTTCAAAGAAATGGAACGATGGTTTGATGGTTGGCACATTCAAGATAAAATTGACCGAACCCGAACCGGTGAAACGCGTTTTGAAACATTATGTGACCGACAATCCCGGTTCGGATGTTTGCACCATCACCATCAAGTCATCAAAGTATTTGAATGTGTATTGGGGCGATGGCGAATGTGACATCGACATTTGTGGCGATTCATCCGAGGCAAAGACCATCACGCACCGATATTCCGCCGTTGGCGAATATTATCCGGTCATTACTGGGTGCATCGATGAAATCGAATCATTCACAACAACATCCATTATCGTATGGAACAAATTATAGTAACACGCAAAGATGGCGCGACATCATATCCGATTGTGTCGCGTCAGTCTTTCCGGGCAATTACATCGGCGCGTCAGTCATTCAAGTTACTGGGTGAAGATGTCGTGTCAATGACGGTGGAATCCACCGATGTGATACCATTTCGCATCGGTGATTACATCACCGTTTTCGGTCGCATGTACACATTGAACCGGTTGCCGGAAATGACAAAGGCGGGTGCGAATCGATACACATATAATGTGGAATTTGAGGGTATCGCATACGAAATGACACGCGCCATTTACGAACTTTCAATCGACACGACCAACAACCAGTTGCAGGATGTCCAAGGTGATTCCTTGACCGGTGATTTGCGCCGATTCGCATCCGTTATCGTGTCCAACATGAATCGTGTGTTTCCGGGCAAATGGGTTCTTGGCACATGTCCGGAATCCGAAACAAATGATGTCACTTTGTCTTTCGGCGAATCCGATAATTGTTTGGCGGTCGCGCAAACATTATGTGAACAATTCAATGTCGAAATGGATATTGCGTTCAATGCAACCACCGGCATCCGCACATTGAATTTTATGGATAAGGTCGGAACGACATTGGACATGGTGTTCAAGTATGGTCGCGGCGGCGGACTTTACCAGTTGA
>JAHAXB010000066.1 GCA_018384735.1 Eubacteriales bacterium
GATGGCTTTTCGTTGCTTACCATGTCATTGACCGGGGAAAAGGCAATGGCGTTCAAGGTGGCATTCATCGAACAGTTCAACCGCATGGAAGCATCCATCAAGGAACTTGCCCCGGCGGCAACCCCGGCAATCCCGCAAACGTTCGCACAAGCGTTGCGCCTTGCAGCGGAACAGGCGGAAACAATCGAAGCGCAACAAAAGCAACTTGAAGAACAAGCACCAAAGGTTGCATTTGCAACCGCCATCATCAATTCACCATCATCATGTGGTATTGATGAACTTGCCAAGTTATTGAAGCAAAACGGCGTGGATATGGGCGAAATCCGGCTTTTCCAATGGTTGCGCGATAATGATTACTTGTGCAGCGTTGGCACGGCACGAAACCAACCCACGCAAAAAGCCCTTGACATGGGGTTGTTTGAACTGAAACCGCAAACGTGGACGAATCCACGGACGGATGAAGTGATGACAACCACCCGCACAATGGTAACGGGTAAAGGGAAAGAATATTTCATAAACAAATTTATATATAAACGGGAAAGGGAAAACCAATGAGAATTTACGTTTCCGGCAAGATTTCGGGCTTGCCTTATGAGGAAGTAAAAACCCGATTCGATGATTGCCAAGCATTGCTTGAATCAATCGGTTTTGAAGTCGTGAACCCCATAACAATGGGGTTACATCAAGAAGCGACATGGGAACAACACATGGTCAAGGACATTGAATTGCTTTTGTCGTGCGATTCCATCTATATGATGGACAATTGGACGCAAAGCACCGGGGCGGGCATCGAATATGACATCGCCTTTCGCTTGGGCAAGGATATATGGTTTGAATCGGCATTCGCACGCGACAACCGCAATGTGATGCGCATTCAAAACGCCATCCATGAAGTGATGGGCATGAAGTTTTCGGATTACATCGGCAAATCGCGCAAGCGTGATGGGTTTTATGCCCGGATGATATTCGTTCATCATTGCCGTGCAATGAAGATGAAACTTACCAAGATTGCGCAATATGTCCACCGCGACCATTCATCCATGTTGCATATCTTGAAAAAGTACGGCGATGATATGCGGTTCAATCCGCAATTCCGAGAGTTGGCAATGAAAGTAAATGATATATTAAATAAAAACAACAATGCACAAATTTGATTACCGTTGGACGTTGGCGGATGCCAACTTTACCAAAGACAAAGGCAAGGTGTTTTCTTGCTTTGCATGTGGGGGGGGCAGTTCGATGGGGTACAAACTCGCGGGATTTGATGTAATTGGATGCAACGAAATAGACAATCGAATGATGTGCATATATTGCCAAAATCACAACCCCAAGTTCCCTTTCCTTGAAC
>JAHAXB010000068.1 GCA_018384735.1 Eubacteriales bacterium
GTATCAAATGAATCACCCGCCGACACAAATGGACTACGGATTGAACCTTTGACTATGACATTTTGGAATACGCCCTTGGTCGCATTGACCTCACCGGTGATGACCGCATTGGTGGCAACCACCTTTCCGGACTGGTCAACGCGGAACGGCGCGGATGCCCGGTTTTCGTATGTCGCACCCGCCCACATTCGGATGGATGATTCGGTCGTTCCGTTTCCGGTGATTCCCGCCTTGATGCTTGAATCATTGCCCGCCAACTGGATTGTTCCGGATGTAACGACACCGCCATCAATGACGGTCTTGGTGTTGTCATACGCAACCGGGATGACCCAATCGGATGCGGAAAACGAACCGGATTCGCGGTTTGTCTTGCATCGGTGAATGTCCTTTCCGTCAACCCAAAGGTCGCCAATGTCATACGGTGGATATGGTGTCACCACAAACACGCGGCGTTTAGAATCGGCGGTGTCTTGCGCTTGTGCGGCATTCTTATACGCGTCAACGGCGGTTGAATCCTCGATGGTTGTCCAAGAATATTCCGAATCATTCTTGGTGTACCGTTTTAATGTCTTGGATGTGCCATTATACCACATATCGCCGATATGCGCATCTTTCAACTCGGTGTTTGTCCAACTGGATGCCGGGTCGGTCGTTTGAAACCAAGATTCAATCTTGCCATCAAGACCGGATTCAATTTCGGCAATCTTGTTGGCGTAAGAACCGGTGATGAAATCAATCAAGGATGCATCATTGGTGTACTTGGATGCCAATTCCCAATCGGATATGGTGTAATTGCCGGTCACACGACTGGTCTTGCACATCATGATGTCGCCATTTGCGCCTTGAACCCAAAGGTCGCCGACCTCATACGGCGTGTATGGCGTTGATGTAAAGATGCGGCGTTTTGTACCCGCCAATTCTAATGCATCATTAGCCAATTCAAGTGCTTTTGCAACCTCGGAATCCGACAATTCTTGCCACTTGTATGCGCCATTTTCCTTGACAAAACGGAATACCTTTCCGGTGGTCGTGTTATAAAACAAATCACCAAGGTGTTGTTCTTTCAACTCGGTCGTTGTCCATGTGGATGCCGGTTCATTGGTCAATGTTGGGTCATAGGTTTCAAAGAATTGTTCGATTTGTCCATCCAACTGGTCGTATATGTCTTGCAATACGCCCGGCAAGGTGTTGTCGATGTAATCCTTTGCATCCTTGGTTTCGCCGCCAAGGGTGTCCAATGTCACTTGCTGACCATCACGCGTGAAAACAATTCTTCCGCCGATTTCGCCATCATCCAAATCGAAATATGTGTTGCCATCCGCCGACTGGATGCGACC
>JAHAXB010000072.1 GCA_018384735.1 Eubacteriales bacterium
GCGTTATACTTCATCTTCTCGTCAATGTGCCAATCCAAATCAACGTTGATGGACTTCGCCCATTTTGTGACGTACTCCAAACCGAATTGGATGCGCTTTTCAATGCCGATGATGTCACGGCACAAACCTTTGGTCAAGGCAAATGCGTTTTCCGTGAATGTGAACTTGTCAAACGCGCGATGATACTTGCAAGGATTCATCTTGTCAAAGTCAACGCCCAACGCTCCGGCAAGGTCGCCAAGACGAATGGCAACGTCCGCCATTTCATCTTCCAAGGTGTCCTTGATGAATGACGTGAACGGCGCGCAACCTCCCAACAATGGTTCATTGTAGGCTTCAAGGTTGGCGCGCTTCCCGGCTCGATGCGCTTCAACCATTTCGCCAATCTCCGAAACGACAAGCATCAAACAATGCTCGTTGCTCTCTCGCTTTTCCCAAAATCCGTGCTTCACTGCGTTGGCATGGGATTCTTTTGCCAATTTGTTGAAATTCATGTTTTCAAAATTTATTGTGTTAAACTTACCCGGTTATTTCAAAATCAATTTCGTTGATGTTATTTTCAAGGACTTTCAAGCACGCCTTGATGTTGGTGTCACATTCGATGACTTGGTTTCCGCAATACGCATCCAAACAGGTTTCCAACTTGTCCATGTATGGGTTTTTGATGCTTTGGGCAAATCCCATCTTGGATTCGATTATCTTGTCCATGCGCTTGTTGTGGTCAACAAGGAAACGACACATAAGAACACCAAGGAACGCATCCGTTTTCATGTCCTTGTAGATGTCGCCCGGAAATTGCTTCTTATACTGCGAATTGACACAATACCAAAATATCGTGAAATCGCTTGTGTACTCCTTGAAAAATTCCTCCGTCTGCTTTTCTATATGCTGGATGTGCCTTGAATCCAAGTCCTTTTTCAAGGAATCAACATATTCTTGGCGGACGTGCTTCACGGCACGGGACAACTTGACGGTTTCCGGAATCTTGTGTTCGGCGCAATACTTCATCACCTTGTCGGCATACACCCACGCCAAATGCGAAATGACCAACGGAACGAAAGCAATCATCATGTTTTCGTTGAACGTGAATGTTTTCATCATCCAATCGGTATCATGGCGTACACTCTCCTTGAATTGCTTTTCGGTCATCATCGGCGACAAACCATTGATATTGTTCACAATCTCCTTCTCAAAGATGGTGTCATACATCCGTTTTTCCGCCGCTTTCAGTTCTTCCGGCGTTGGTTTGTGTTCCTTTGGTGCTTCCGGTGCTGCCATTGGCTTACCTTCGTGTCCGTGTTCAATTTCCGTGGCTTGTTCAATATTATTGAACGCCGCCGTTTCATTGAACATGGATTCGCCCTTTGAGAAATCAAGGATTTCATCGCCCGGCGCGGATTCCTGTTCCTTTGGCTCGATGAAAGGGCAAGTCTTGGCGGTGTGGCACGCGTTGAATGACCTTTCGTTGATTTCCATGTTCCCGGCTGCTTGCGCTTCCATGTCGCGTTGCAAGGCGCATTTGTATTTCGGGCATCTGCCAAGCTGGGTGTTGTACCATACCGCCTTGGCGCACATCATGCAATTGTCTTGTTGCCAATATGACATCTTTATGTCGTTGGCGAATATCCTTTCATTTGTTGTTTTCATTGTTGCGAAAGATGTTCTAAATGTTAATGTCCGTCACGACGTCAAACACCGCCTTTGTCAATTCGATGTCATACAT
>JAHAXB010000007.1 GCA_018384735.1 Eubacteriales bacterium
TCAAGGAATTATTGACCAAACAATCCGAATATGATGCCATGCCGGACACAAAGACGGTGTATTATTCACAAGGTCAGTTTGGCGGCATGGGTTCGTATGAAACCGAGAACACCGCGAAGAAAAAGAAAAAAGCGGAAATCGATGCATTGAATGCCGAAATTACCAAGATGTTCACCGATGCGGCGAACTATGAAACCGAGGGTTGGAACACCTTGAAGAATGCCGGAATCAATGGCGCGGGCGAATATGCCGCCGGTACGGTTGGCGCGATTGAACAAGCAATTTCCGCCAAGCAAAACGCATTGAAGAATGCCACAAACGCATCCGAATACAACGCCATACAAGCGGACATCGATAAACTGGAAACCCAGTTGCGCGGCATCACCGGTGGCGGCAATAATGGTGGCGATTCCGGAACATCCAAAGACCCATTCTTGGACATGCTGAATGCGCGCAAAACCGAATATCAACGGTTCATGCAATGGATGAATTCGGGTGATGAAATACTTGCCAAGTCCGCATCGCAAGAATTCGCCGGGTTGCTTTCCGAGGGCGCGAATTACATGGATTTCTTGCAGAAACAAAGACAACAAATCCTTGATGTTGATGAATCCGAAAGAACCGCCGAACAAGTTGCCAATTTGACCAAGTTGAATGATGCCATTGCCGCCGAAACCCGGCAAACGGTCATCGATTCGTTCAATGAACAATTGAATGACCAGTTGTCCAAGGCGACAAGCACAATGGAAATGTTGAACATCATCGCGGAAAAGCGGGCGGAATTGGCGAATGACAACACCGATGTTGACAATGCCAAGGCGGAATCACTTGACAACGCGGAAAGCGATGTCAATGAACAAATCGACAAGGAAAACGCCGACCGCATTGCCGCCATTCAGCGCGAAAAGGAAGAACGCGAAAAGATGTATTCCGACATGTTGGTGACATACGCATCGTTTGAAGAAAAGCGCGCCGCCATCAATGAAGATTTTGCTAAAAAGATTGCAATCGCAAATGAAAAGGGTGATTCCGGACTGGTTGAAAAACTGGAAGAAGCGCGCGCCAAGGCGATTTCCGCACTTGCAACATCGGAACTTACCGATTCGGAAATGTGGTCGCAGTTGTTCGGCAATTTGGATGAATTGACCGCATCGCAAATCGATACATTGCTTGCGGAAATAGAATCCAAGTTCAAGGATTTGTCCGGGTCGTTCAATCCGATTGATTTGCAACAAATCCGGAAAAAACTGAATGAAGCAAAGTCCGTTTTGCTTACCGATAACCCATTCAAGCAATTAGGCGAAAGCATCAAGACCATATTCAATGATGCCGGTAACGATTCAAAGGAATCCGCCGACACCATCAAAAGGAATTGGAAGAAACTTGGTGAAAGCACCGAGGCATCATTTCAATTTGTCATGGATGCGGTTAATTCTTGCGATTTCTTGAAAGATGCCATTGGCGATGTTGGCGCAACCGCACTTTCATCAATGATGACCGTTGCCGCAACATCCATCACAGTTGCAACGGCAATAAAAACGGCTGAAAAATCATCCGTTATCTTGGCAATTATCCAAGCGGCATTAGTTGTGGTTCAAGCGGTCGTGGATGTCGTTAAATCAATTGTTAATCAGCATGACAAGAAATTGGAAGAACAAATCGAGGGTTACAAACGAAAAGTAGATGATTTGACCACCGCATACAATAATTTGGAATATGCGATTAGCAACGCACTTGGTGGTTCGGTGTATGAACTGCAAAAACAATCAATTGCCAACCTTGAAGAACAATTGAAATTGGTCAAGCAAATGGAACAAGCCGAAAAAGACCAAAAAAAGACGGATGAAGATGCGGTCAAGGAATATCAGCAACAACAAATCGACATTCAGCATCAAATCGAAGATTTGTACCGGGAAATGGCGGAAGATATGTTGCAGACAACCGCCAAAGACCTTTCCGATGAACTTGGCGATGCGTTGGTCAAGGCATTCACATCCGGTT
>JAHAXB010000046.1 GCA_018384735.1 Eubacteriales bacterium
ATTGAATTACTCTGGCTTGCATTAGTCGAAGTTGCTGCAATGTTTGTTGCTCTAGTCGCATCATCTCCACACCAATTTGGACCATTATTGGCGCTTTTTGAACCCCATTTTGTATTTATAATGATTTTGTGATTATGGTCAGGTAATCCTGGTGCAACATACCCACCAACAGAATCACGCAAGCCAGTAAAGCCCCATTTAGTACGCGGTAATTTAAACTGTCTATTTGTAGTATCTAAGATGTAATACCAAGCAATACCTGTCGCTTCGTATAACGCTACGGCATCGGTCTCATGTGTTGTAATTTTATGCCCGTCTTGTGCCAAACGATATGCGACTGTAATTCCCCCAATAGTTTCAAGATGTACAGGCAACAAGGTTTCGCCACCGTATGCCATAGATGAACTTGTCGCGCCGTCACCAGCATATGTAAATGTGATATTTGCAGAACTAGCAGTCGCCACAGTACCATAACGCAAAAACAGACCGTCACTCCCATAATAATACACTGTGTCGCCAACACTTGGGACTTGCGACGTTGTATAAACCGTCTCTTGTGTGCCGGCAATAAATCCTTCCCCCGTCCAAGCATAATAAGTACTTGTCTGGGCGTTTTCAAAATCATCCACCAAATGCTCATATGCCGCCTTGTATACATCACCAGACTGCCAAGAGAAAGTATCCGCGCGTAGCCACGATACGTCGTTTAACTGATGGTCTGCCCACATAAATGACAGCAACGCATTACTGTTATTACCCCCGCCAGAACTACCTATAACATGACCACCTGGTGTTGTTCCATCATGAAGACGAAGTTGATGTAAATCTTCATCAACAATTATAACATTCTTTGGTAAAATTTCGGTTGAAGCCTTAGTGGTATTAGTACCAGGCTGCTGAACGAGTACGCGCCCCATAATAACTCCTTGTTGATTAAATATACAATCTTATTACGTCCATGAAGAAATAACCAAATGTTTGGGTTGTCAACATTATCATAAAATTGTTAACCATAACTTTATTGTATATTTATAACGAAAGAAGATGGTTGTAGGAGACAAGCACATGCATGTTACTATTTGGGTTGCTATAATCACATCCATCATATCACCAACATTGTTGTTCGGGTTTCAATTGATTCGCGACCGCAAAAAGAATTTAGAAAAGAAAATTAACGAAATTTTAGTTCGTCAATTAAAAATTGAGTTACTTAGTTTATTATACCACCAACCAATGAATACGGTTGCCATTTTGATGGCCTGGGACAAATACAAAAACATGGGTGGTAATAGTTACATGAAAGAACTCATTGACTCTTGGAAGAAAACACATAAAATTGCTACGGATATTTAACCAACGTTCAATTATTTACTACGGGATTTTTCTTCCAACACATATTGTTGTACTCGTCTAAAATCATGCAACATCATGTCGGCTTTTGCCTGATTACAATTGCAATGTGTTGGTCTTAAATTGCTTGGTTCGGTGGGGCCACCTTTTGACCGAGGTATTACATGGTCAAGGTTGTAATGTTGTCCCGGTAAAATGGGTTCACCACAAAGGTAACAATAACAAAAATGGTAATGAACCGCATATTCAACTATTTCGCGGAATTGTTTCTTACTTATTTTATCAAGCTTCTTTTGACTCATTTTTCGCTCCCTAAATTCGCAGAAACTTTTTTACCGGCTACTTCTATATCCACATGCTTATTTTCGCGCCATACCTCAAAAATCCATAGGAAAATACCAGTTATACAGCCACAACAACCCGCACATGCAGCCGGAATGGAATTTATATCACCTGTACCCATATACATGCGCCATATTAAATTTGCTATTATTGCAACGAAACCAGTTACGCGAGCATAACTCCATTCGTTATGTGTATCTTTTAACCATTGTAATCGCATATACACCTCCCTGGTTCACAATAATATACAGTGCTCAATATTTAAGTGAACATTCAATTATCAACCCATGTAAAAAATAATAGGGTAAATTTTTGATGAAACTTTACCCTATTACGAAAATATGTATCAACATTCACCCTATTATGTATACGAAACACCCAAATTGATAATAACATCGTTGCCGGATGTCGATGAACCAATGGCTATTGTGTCAGCCGTAATGTTTAATTTACCAGCCACCGAACCTTGGTCTGCCGCGACACCAACTTTAGCATCCTGTGTATGAATGTTAAACGCATTAGTGTTTCCTGTAAGAGACGAACCGGAAGCGGTTACTGTTCCAGAAAATGTTTTGTTACCAGTCACGGTTTCGGTACCGGCCTTATGTAACACGGCACTATCATTAGCCTTATTACCAAGGGCTGTATCCATTTGTCCTTTGCGAACCAAACCTTCAGCAGTTGATGCATCTTGTTCAGCCGTAGGTGAACCAGGTAATTGAACCGAAGGTTTAATTCTCCATTTACCATCCTGTCCCAGTACGAAATGGTCAGTTGACAAATCGGTTGACATAACAACCCATTCACCAGCAAACCAGTAATAACCTTCACCATCAACCAAGTTTCTCCACACATCGAAGTTTAATGCGCTGTAAGTACTTCCATAAGCCACCCATGAAGAACCGTTCCAACGTTTAATTGAAGCAGCCGCTACAGGGAATGAAGTAGGCATTGCGGATGCGTTTATCCACAAATTGCCTTCCTGCAATTGATATGTGGATGAACTTGGAGCCGTTGTTCCAACATAACCTTTGAATGTTAATGAACGTGTTTCCATTTCACGAATGTCTTTTTTGGTGGCAATAAATTCGGCAACACCGTCGGTATCATCGCTGGTCAATGTTGCACCGTGTGGTGTTAAATTAAGTTCCGTACGGGCGCTGCCATCCTGAGCATATAATGTTGCTTCGGGTTCTTTATTGTATGTACCAGGATTGTTTTCATCCTCTTGGTGTGATGTTGTAACTAATCCGGCACCAAAATCCAAATCATAACCACCTTCGCCATCATCAACGTAATGGCCAGCAGAAATCTGTCTTTCATATTCCGTGTCCGAAGAAACTACGGAATTTTGTTTGTTAGTACCAATTTGCTTGTCTACTTTTAATGGTACATGTAACGCATCCAGTGTTGCTTTTAAGTTATCCACATTTAGAAACTGAATACCGGATGATTGTTCAAAGGAACCATTATCAACAACACCGATTGGACACAAACTATACATATTTGATTCATCGATGTATTGGTCACTATAAATATTATAAACCAATGTACCGGCTGGTATTATGGTTGGTGTTTCCACCACCTTAACAAAGTTATCCCATGTTCGTAATTGACCTGTTGAATCCGCAAACACATATTTTTTTACATTTGAAGCAATGTTTATTGTGGTTGCCACAGGTAATTCAACTTTCATTGAATCATTGGTATAATATTTTGAACCACCCGGTAAAGTTAATACACCTTCCGCATATGTAGCCTCACCAGTTACCAACACACCTTCCGTGATTCTCCATTCAGTTTGGAATATATCACTAAACTTGATATTCAATTGACCAATGGTGGCGAGCTGGTCATCAGCCGTACCAGGGTTTACAACATGTGGTGCCTCGGTAAATGTTGGAGCACCCATATCCTGAGTTATCAACCCCCAACCAGTCCATGTACCATTTACACGTTGGCGATGGTAAATATCGCCAGAACTTTCGTATAAATTGCGAGCCTGCTGTTCGATAATACCATTGTCATCACTATCAACAGCGACAACATAATAACCAACACCGGAACCTGGTGCATGACATTCGGTAACACCTGTCAATTTCACCTTCCAAATACCATCCGTGGTAAATGTATTTAAGTCGGTATTTTGTGTTACTTTATTAAAATAGTCCTGTTTAGCATCCAAAATGGCTTGACCAATTTCGTCCAAATTCGACAAACTTTTATCGGCGGCATGTTTCAACAACAACCATTCAACCAACATGTTTAATGGCAATGCAAAGGTATCTTTTTCGGTCTGGTTACAAGCCGCAGGAAACAGCAATTCCTGTTTTTCATCAACCTTTGTTGGTGTATCCAATCGGGTTAAATCGGTTATACGAATTGATTTTTTTGGTAAATCGCCCATGCTAAAAACCTCTTATAATAATATACTTTATTTCACAACCGTGGTATCGTAATAAAGCCCCGGATAAACCACATCGTCCAATATTTTTGACAATGCAGAACTTGAAATGGCGATTGGTACAAAACTAAACACAAAACCTTCGCCTTCATCATCGATTGCATTGTCGCGCATAAATATTTGCACTTCCTTATCATCATCAAATTCTTTTAGGTCACCAGGGATTACTTCCAAGTTATACTGGCCATCGCGATTCCACCACACTTCAATAGTATGATTAACATCCACACCAAATGATAATGCCAATGGCGCCAAAATATCAATTGTTAAACGTGCTTCCTTATACAACACATTGATAAACGAAATTAAATCATCACATGTTTGTAAGTTCTTGTATAATTCATGCCAAGCCGCATATGCCACCACCAAATGTTCATTGTCCCAAATTGATTTAATAGGTGTGGCACCAGTATTATACAAGGCTTGCCCAATACCAGGCCCAACATAAGCTGTATTAAACATTTCCGTTAGCGATAATTTTAATGGTTGAATCATTGCCTCGAAAACTTCAAACGCTTTTTCTTCGTTGATGTCGCGATTTATTTCCGGAGTATACATTTGTATCATGATGATTCTCCTTTGTAAATCATTGCCATACCACCACCTTGACCGTTGTGTGCTACGCGGCCATTATCCTGACCCTGACCCCACGATAACGATTTACGTACCCAAATTTCATTTAATGGAGTTATATCGGCTTCCGTAAAGAAGCGATTTGGTGGAACAGGTGGTACATAATGGGCCCCATCTTTTATTCTCTGCCCTGTGTTTCCGGCCAATCGAATATCCATCGAAACCATTGACTTGTCCAGAAAATAATCAGCCCAACCAAGAATTGTATTTCCAACATCACCCTTGAATTGTGTGCGAACATAATACCAGGAACCATTATAATTCAAATAAGCCCCTGCTGGGAATGTTATCGAATCGTTATAATTTGACGCGGCCGTACAAACTCTTGAATCCAATTGCCAACTAGTAGCTGTAAAATTTTCATTTACACGATATAACCAATTATTATACACAATCCATTCACCAACAACATAACTTTCACCAAGTTGATATTGTCTGCGTTCATTTATATCCGTTGGAAAAGCACATTGTGTTGGTACATAAAACACGTTTGCACCACTACCAGGTGTGGCATAATTCTGTTGGGTGGCGTTGCCACCAGAGGACATTCCAAGAATGATTGTGCCAGCTGGACAAATACCGTTTGGTGTCATGGCGTCCTCGGCCAATTTTATACACCAATCTTCAACATTATAATTAACATTACCAGGATTTACACTCCAGTCGTAATCTCCGCCAAATGGGTTTTTGGGGCCGACTTTTCCGGACATTTGATAAACAATACCTTTTAAGTTTTCATCCTTGATGCGAATTTTTATGTTAGCCAAATAAATACACGCCCCGGAGCCACCGCTTGCATAATAGTCATCGTATTTATATTTATAATGTTTGTATCTACGTTTATGTGAATGGTATGCGGAATAACCACCTGCGGAAATACCATAAATATCAACGACAAAATAATTTGGTGTTGATTCCATTGTAAACCATTCTGCCGGTTTGAACAAGGAATTGGAATAATCCCTTTCACCTTGCGTAATGGTACCGAACCAATTATGAGCCCAAGCAAACCCATATATTTGTGACGGCGCAGATTGGCCAGTCTCCCAAATCCACAACGGGAGTTCCTCATCCATAAATTTGGTTTCATAATAATAGCGATTTGCAAAACGGTCTAAAGCCGGCATTTTAATGTCCTATTTTTGAGTAACCATAATTCCATGTTGGGTTTGCTGTATTGGTGAAATCATCATATTCACAGAAAAACTCGATTGCCTTATCTTTGTCAAAGGTTGCAGTAAACGATGGCATTGGTGCACCAGTGCCGCGTAATGTGTAACCATTTCCAGTAAACGCACCGGACGCGATATTATGGCCATTTCTGTCAATCATAATAATGACTTGGTTTAACATGGTATTGCTTAAACCAGAGGTTGGCAAAATAATGGAGGCCACATCCTGATTCAACCGAATGCGTACACAACGATTCAAAGCTGTCGCCGGTATGGTAATGGTTTGGCTTGTTTGTTGTAACTCCACATAATTAACACGATTTAAGTTTGTAATACCTTCTTCCGTTAAATTGGTTAAATCGCGATTGGCGATGCGCCCTTCAAACGCGTCCGTTGATGTGCGTTTAATTTCATTGGTCAACAATTGCTGGAATTTAAGAAACTCCGCAGATGTTAAATTTTCAAGGAACATATCCGCAATTAAATGGGCCTGCGCTGAAATAAGTTTTTCGGACAACGTCCTTAAACCAGACTGGGTTTCATTTGAATGTGTGCGCAACACCAATCCTGTACCAGTGTCCGGACTATCCGGAACGGATAGGCGCGAAATAAAATCATCAACAGTTTCGTCCGTCAGATTGGTTAAATCCTTGGACGCCAAATAATTGCGTAACAACAAATCAATTATGCCGCGAAACTGTGCGCGATAAGTATTTCCCGAATTACCTTGGTCAAACGGAAATGAGTCCGCTTCAGCAACATCATTATTTAATGGTAAATCGTAAATATGTTTTACACCATAATCTTCGTTCATACTTAACTCCTATACTGTATCGACCATCTTTCGCCGACCGGACGCAAGTGTTGTAATAACATGCGCAGTTGTTCAATTGATAAAATATCACCAAGCAAGCGCTTAAACAATATCTTAAAATCGTTTGGTGGTATTCTACCTAAAATATACTCCCCGTCCTCAAAACGAACGGCTGGAAATTTGTTTTGCGACAACCATAATTCATCAACCGATTCGCCGGGGTCAATGTCCGCAACCAACCCAATATTCATTGGTGGGTTAACTGTAACTTCAACACTAACACCATAAACGGCAACAATAAACTCAAGCAATGTTTCGGTGCCCCAGACTTCAATCATTTTAACCAGTTTACCCCATATACGGTTAAATAATTCTGGTTGTACAACATTGGACAATGGAACCACATTTGCATCGTGAATCACTTTGCCCATGTTTGGGTCAGCATCAAAATTGGCACTCATGCTGGCAACCGACAAGCGCAATGGTTCCACGGCTTGTTGGAATACCCGATAAGCTTTCATTTCATCTTCGTCATGAGTATAAAATTGTACGCTCATTATTGATAAATCACCACAATGTTACTTGCATCCATCATACGGAATTTAACATCAAAAGGAATCTTTTCTGGTGTATTCGAAAAGTTATGAATGGCACCAGTATCATCCTGATATGAACCACTATAAACAACTCGGCTCGCGAAATTAAATTCTTTGATGGAACAAATGGATTCCGGTTCAAGGTTTTTACCCAAGGTCATATATTCTTGGAATTTCTGTGCAAACAAATCCTGGACTTCCTTTTGAGTCATCACATAATTGTTATTGTTTGCCGAAATTGGTAATGTAATGGTTAAACTTGTTAAGCGATAATACCGCGGCAAATAGAACGCATAATGGAACTCCTGTCCATTTATGGCATTGTAATCACCAGTAACAAAGTTTGCCGGGGCAACTGATTCTTCCCATACTTCCGGATTACCGGCTGGATTCACATTGGTGTTTTCGGCTAACGAATTATAATATTTCGAACCGGACAAAACCAACACACCTTCTGGATATGTTGTTTCCGCATTCCATTCGCCTTGATAAGCATCACCAATTCCGCCGTAATAATATAAACCAACGGACAAATACTTATGGAAATATTCAATTAGTTTTGCCTTTTTGATATTATATTGTTCGTCATTTTTGTCCAATAATATTGCAAACTTTATTTTACCCGCTTTACTTGGTTCATCAATTGGGTCAAAGGAACCTTCGGTATTCAACACTCCATCGTTTGCAATAAAGTTAATAAAACCATCCGCAGTGCCACGTGGTTGCAGTATGCGCTGGTTTGTTGAAGCAATATATTGCTGATATTTACCGGACAAGTCGGCGACCTGTTGTTCCGCTTCCATTATGACTTGGATGCCCGCATAAAAATATTTATAAAAATTTGTACCTTGAATAGTTGTGACATCATAGTTAGTACCATATTGTTCGTTTATCTTGGATGTCATTGTTGCCAAGATTTCATCAAAGGTACGGGGTACAAAACCGTTTGCAATATCCCACATTATTTATCCTTTTTTCTTTTCTTTGCATTTGCTTCGCGAACACGGTGTTCTTCCTGCTGGCGTTGTCTTTCAATGGTATCATCCTTATCCGGTTCAGCCATAACACCAATCGGGTACGCATTAAATTTGCGAACCTGTGTTTTTGCAAAATCTTTTGTCATATACATTATCGTACTCCTATGGAAATCGACCCATCCAAATCATTTTGTTTGATGTCGATACTTTTAACTGTACAATTGAGTGCGGTCAATTGTTGAATGATGTGGGCTTTGAAAGTAGCCACCGAAAACTCCAGTTCACCACGAACAAACTGGTCAAAGTCGATACCAATGTTGCGGCCGCCATTTAGCGAACCCAACTGGACATTACAAATGTTTTCGCCCTTATACTTGTCGGTTTTTTCCGCCGCAAAGTCCGCGCGGTTTGCATCAAAAACAATATCAACATTTTCTAAAGTACTGTTCATATTAAACTAAACCTTATGTATGTGTATACAAATATTCCTTTGTCCGCATCGTATATGGCTTCGTAATCAGCCGCTCGACCAAGTAATCCAACCATACTATACGGCTGCAACATAAAATTCCCCATGTAATGACCAAATTGATTCTTCCGTAATGTGACCTTGGTGGTAATCAGGTCGCGCGGTATTATCGCATCATCGGCAAAACTATAACACAATCTGTTTTGGTCAAAACCATCGATAACATCCGCACACGAAAATATTGGTACCGCCAACGAATTTATTGGATTCCCGGCAATTAAATAAGGTACCTTTGATTGCGCTTCCGGAATGAATGTCAATGGTTGTTCTTTGTATGGAACCAGGTTTGGAATGGGTAATACACGATACAATAGTTCCATTTCCTGCACGGATTGAAACTTAAACACCAAAAAACCGTTTGTATTTTTTATAATCATCGCTGTATAATCCAATCAACCATCTGGTCAATTAAATATACAATAAACATAGTATAACACCATTATAAACACAAATATGGCCGCTAAACAAGCGACCTGGTCATTATCCCTGTTGAGCGTGGTATACATCATAGGTGCCATCCTCCAACAATTCGAGGTGGAAATATTCATCGCCAAATTGCATCAATGTGCCGGCGTCTTCCTTAAATAACACAATGTTGCGCTTCCCGGGTTGATACAATGAAATTGCTTTTTCAGTTTCATAAATACGATATTGTTGGTCGTAAAAGTCGTCCATGACAATGGTTTTTTCCATGTACGGAAACTTAGTAGCAGCAATTTCAGCGGAATTACAAACCTTCCATTCGTAAATCATTATAATCCCCCTTTGTCAACATTGGACACCTTGCCAAAATTTGATGTGTACTGGCTTTCGTTGATTTGTGTCGCGTTATCCTGTACGGCGTTGGTTTCTCCACTTCGATATGTTGCCATTTTCAATTTAAGCAATACCAAATCGGTGTTCCCAACCGGTGCTTCATTGTAGTCCATAATACGCGCATGTGAAATGGCATATTCGCGCCAATAAAAACTCACTCGTAAATCCTTGGCTGTAGATACATCGGTTAACACACGTTTCAACAGAAAGCGTAACACTGACACAATGGTGGAACCAGTTTTAACCTTAAACGATGCTTCAATGGTATTTTTAACTCGCGCCATTTGTTTTGGCTGCATTTCGTCCTGGATACCTTCGATAACAGTAGGCACATCCGGATATTCCATATCAATTGATTCGCTTATGTTATCAAACAAGAAACCCGTTGATAAATCTGTGTCATCCTTGTTGGTTGTTAAGCGTTCGTAAAAATAAAATGGTATTGGGATTCTCGCCACAATTAAATTCGAATCCTGGTTTTGCACTGACCGGCGCACCACAAAATCGATGGCACTACGCCATGTACTGCCTTGTTCAGCAGGTGACAAAAAATTTGTATCCTGTAATGCGGACAACCAAGTTACCTTAATTGGTAGCCACAAAATCAATAATGGTTTCACTTCATCGAGTAACATTTTAGAACTTCCCTATTGGTGTGCTTTGATTTTGCGCTCTCGTATTATTGATTGCGCTGGTTGCATCATTTGTTTTGTTATACAAGTTGTCCGGAACCGGTGACATATTATTACCATTGTTCAAATATTTCATCGCGGCATCATAATCACCTTGGTTCATCAAGTCCATTGCCACTTGTGTTCTCTGTGCCCGTTTGGCTTCAACCGTGGTTTTAGCACCGGTTTTGCCAGTAATGTGCTCAAATATACCAGCCAATTCTTCCTTGTGTAATTTGAACTGCAATTTAATGCCTTCCAATAACAAGGCGGATTCTTTCATGGCATCCACATTACGTGCCCAAGCCATATTTCCTTCTTCGATAATGTCGTTGTTCATGGAAATACCTTGCTCGGTCATGTTGCGCATGTTGTCCATCCATGAAGCAAAATCCTGATTTGCCAAATCAATACGCCGTTTGTTAGCGCCCTGTATACCCTTGGTTAATATGCTAACATCTTGTCCCACAGGAATATTCTGGTATGCAACAACATTGGAAATAGCCTTTTGTAAACCACCCTGTTCCAACATAGAAATAACATTACCAGCTTGTCTTGGGCTCATACCAAGTCCACCCTTATCAATGGAACGTAACGCAAATTCACGCGCCGACATACCGGATTTTGAATACATTTCATATAGGTAATTCATGGCTGCATCACGACGCATACCATACAATTGTTCACCGATTGCTGCCGTACGTTTGTTTGTAGCAAGGCTTCTCGCCACCAAATCGACAAATGAATCGGAACCAATGTCCATGTTTTTAAGTGCTTGCTGATACACCAAATATTGTGCCGGGTCAGTAAAACCAGCAGCATACATACCACCATAAACACCTTCCGTTTTGGATATAGCAGAAACATATGCTTGTGATGCCGCACTAAATAATTGTGCACCTTGTTTAATATCTTCGGCGGCGTCCTCAATCGCTACTGAAATAACGTTAGTTATTCCACCAATAGCTGCACCAACACCGGCCCCAATTGCGGTACCAATTCCCGGAATAATACTACCCACGGCGGCACCAGCACCAGCACCAGCTGCTACACCATTTATGGCACTGGTTAACATTAATTTGTCGCCACCATCGATATTATATGAACTATTGATGGCCGAATTGGCAATATTAACACCACCAGCAGCCATTGCACCAGCCGCATAAAGTGGTAATGATTTCATAAGCTGGTTTCTTTTGGTAATATATTGCCGTAATTCCCTAACCCTTGCGGATGTGATTGTTTGTTCGGTTTTAATGGCGGCGCGTTCATAGGAGCGCAATTGAGATTCCGTGTTTTTTGCAAACAACTGATTCATTTCCTGGACGGAAGTATTATACGACTTTGCGAATGTTCGTTTTTGTTTATCGGTTAAATTACTGAAAGCATTCTGTAACTGCTGGAATTGTTGTTGGTCAATTTCAGTACCAAATTTCAACTTGATAAAATATTCTGGTGCGGCCATTTACTTCCTCAATGATTCCAAGTAGTCCAGTTCGCGCTTATTTTTCGCGGCGTCTCGCAACACCTTGTTCAAAATAGTCACGACCGGCACATCATCTCGAATTAAAAAGGCCTCCATACACTCGCGCTCGAAATCAATAGAAAAGTTTGGTATTATATTTAATTCCGAGCTTTCTAAAAAGGGAGCTCAATTTCCAAGACCTTTTTTAATCCTTCTTTCATAATATACAGTAAGTCTTTTGTATCGTAGGTTTGGATGGCTTCCGGAATAACAGGCCCACCATTACATTCTGTTTGTGCGAAAATGATTTTCCAATAGTTCTCAGGAAGGTCACCACCAAGCATAGCAATTTTAGCGATTATGGAATCCAAATGTTCGCCTTCCAAGGAACCCAACCATTTGAAAAACTTACCAATGTCCGGACGCTTTTCTTGGGCTGCTTCCATTTCCATGTATTCGGCAGTAATTTCCGGTGTGTAATATGCAGAACGCATCAAAAAATACATTACTTGCATAAATTGATAACCATTAACACCGCGCAATTCTTTTATCTTAAATGTGTTTGCCATTATTCATCCTTTTTGTAGTCGCTTAAAATATCGATAATTGAACCAGGGCCGAAGGTAACTTCGTTGGTTTCCATATTAACCAATGCAGGAACACTACTAACATTGTGTTGTCTGCAAAAGCTCATCCAGTCGCTAGTACCATCGTCGGCCAGCAATATTTTGTATGTACCTTCCTTAACATTGGCTGTATCCAACCAGTTCTTCACCATGTGACAGTTAGGACAACCATTTGATTTCATAACCAAAGTAAACATTTATTCACCTTTTTCGTTCAAATCAATATTACCACCAGTAACATCAGGGGCTTCGTTCCATTCAATGTCCGATTGCCATACAACAAGTTGCTTCGATAATATTTTATGTTGCTGTAACAATGTTACAAGCATACCTGTTTCATCACCTTGAAATTGGAATTTGTTTTTGGCTGCAGAATTTGAGGTGCGCCACTTATGTTGCAATTGTCCAAATTTGCCATTTGCTTCATCCTGATAAATTCCAAGTTCTCCATAAACTCTGAAATGTGTTTTACCAGAACCAACAACTGGGGTGGAAACAATTTCGATTGGATTGAAATACAACACCTCGCTTTCATCATCGAGGCCGGTAATTCTAACCTGCGCAAAACCAAATACATCAACCAGGTCTTTTTTAAGTGTTGGTCTAAACATTTTTTACTCCTTGTGTTAACCGTGCTTTTATCTTTGAAATAAACAATCCGGTATGAATCATAACGTGGTTAAAACCTTTTCTGGCTGCGGTGGATGGTGCATTATCACCAAATTCCTTGCGGTTAATTGGGTTGATAAATACAGCGGCCACAGCATTACAAAATTGTTGCTCAGAAAAGATTCCCTTGCTTATTCCATCGACCACAATTTGTATGGCTGTTTTCAAATCCATATTTTGGTCTGTATTCAAACCATGTTCCAACCAGTTGTAGCGTTCATTTAGGCGCCGAGCCACATCCTGCAAGCTTGCCCCATTTTTATACAACGCTTCTTGTAAAATACCGGCTTCCACTTCAATGTCGCTAAAATAAGCTTCCACATCCGCGGACACGGTATCCACTAACTGGTCAAGATTTATGAATCGTGTTTTCGCCATTACAATGTTAACAATTTCAATTTGTAGCGCAACTTGGAAACATCTTCCTGCAGTTCGGTAATGTAATCCGTCTGCCGCTCAATGATTTCGTTTTTTTGGTTTATAATGTCGCGCAATGTTTCAATTTCCGTTTTTGGAGCACCCCCGTTTGGATGCTCCAACGGAACTGTAACTGGTTTAGCCCGAACTTCGACCATTTCCAATTTGTTGTTCATTATTTACCATCTCCACCATTGGTTGAACCTGGTGCCAACGCTTCCTTAGAAAACTGTAACATTTTGTCTTCGTATTCCTGGGTTGCTGTCTTGGAACCGTCACCTGGATTACCATTGGCCTTATCCATTGCTTCAACCTTTTTGATATTCTTTGCTGTGTGAATACCAGTTTCAACAATGTCATAAAACTCACTGGCGCGATTCAATTTTTCCTGTGTGGTAAATTCAGCAAACGCTTCAGCCTTCGCTTTCAATGAATCTGGCAGGTTGTCCAAGTTTGCCTGTGTTTTGATGTATTGTTCAATGACGGCGCGTTTCAATTCGTTTGCTTTTTCAACATCACCGGTATATTGTTTGGTTTGCAATGCATCAATGATAGCACCCAAGTTTTCCGGCAAGAAGTCCTTGTTTTCTTCAATGAATTGTTTCAAGGTTGAATTATATTTGAAAGCTTCCAAATAAATTTGTTTTTCCTTGTCGGCAGCAGCTTTCGCTTCTTTTTCCTTGCGAACCTTTTCTTCAGCTGCTTTCAATTTATCATTTTCAAGCGCTTTCTTTTTTTCTTCTTCTTCGGCTTTTTTTCGAGCTTCTTCAGCCTTCTTTGCTGCTTCGTCATCACGCGCCTTCAGTTTTTCATCCAAGCGCTTGTCAAACATGTCCAATAATTGTTTCATCTGTTCTTCGTTCATAGTATTACCTCTTTTGGGTTGTTAATGGTGGCAAGTTATTTTCGTCCAACTCCGGATTTGCCAGTTTCACGATGTGGACTAAGAATTTGATATGCTTATTCATTGTTTGAATTGTTGCCTGCTGTTTATCGTAGGCTTCGCGCAACAAACGCATCTCAGTTTGTAAAGTCGCTTCCATTTTTGCCAAGGTTGCAACTTCATCTTTGTTAAACATTCCCATGTTTTACCTCCGTGGGTTTAGTCGATTATTTGAATGTAAACTTTGCCGGTTTTCAACCATGTGGCAATGTCATCATCCAATTTTTTGAACACGTCCCGCGAATTATTAACGCGCCCTTTGGTGGTATTAAAACCAGGCAACAAACACCCTTCGGTATCTGCAGCCGTGTTTCCGGAGTGAATCCGGACACCTTCAAAGTGTGGAACATTTAATAATAACGGGAGTACTTTCTTGAAGCGATTAGAATACGAACGAATAATTTCGTATGTACCGTATGGTATTGCGGTCGCTCCAGAAATTTTTATAAATTTGTTAACTGTGGAAACAAGTTTGTTACGAACCGGGTCTTCAAGTATGTCACAGATGTATTTTTCCTGCTGACCATTTAACAAATACAATTTACCAATGGTATACTCAGTACCGCGAAACTTCCGGTGTAACACCAGAACTTTTGTAGACATTTATATTACCTCCTTGGGTCATATAAATATACATTACTTATTCCCACTTAAACTTTTTAATGTTTCGCGCAATAGTATCCAAGTAACGTAACTTGCGATGGCAATATAAATGACAATCCTGGCACAGGCACATAAACCTTGATGGCGACAGGTTTGTATAATCCGCTTTATATTTATGATGCGTGTTGAATTTCCGCGACACCGTACAACCACATATTTCACATTTTCTCCCCTTCGATTGAATAAACCGCTCCGAAAACCGAATCCACCGTTGCGTCTTCCTGAACGCATTTTTTTCTGTATACTTCATCACTTATCCTTTTCGCACAACCGGCATCCACCATTACTTGGATTGCCTTTTCTTTTGTACCACCCAAATGAGCGTACACATAATTCTTCGAACCTTCGTTAATAGAACAACACTTATTGCAGCGCGCATAAAAACCTAGTGGAAATGTTTATATAAACTTATTTCACCACCACATTTAGTGCACACCACTTTCATTGTTCTCTCCTATTGTTCGTTTCGTATTCCAAAGCCCTCTTTTATAAGCGAAACCATTGAATCGATACCATCATCGTGTTTCGCATCATACGTATATTCTTTAACATTTTCTATGAATAATTGGTTCGCTTCCAGTAAGCGCCCACCGAAACCATCACTTGCCTTCAATTGTGTTAAGGCCATGTATGGAACTTGGTCGGCAACCGAGATAATCTTTTGATGTTTGTTTTGGGTTGTTGTTACTGCCACACAATTGATTCCATTTTTGCGCAACATGTCCGGCATTCCAGCACCAACACCGTTTTGTTCGACCAATAGTTTGCGAACATTGAAGCGCTGCAATAACTCCGGCAAAATGTCCATAATATCGAACCAGGCTTCGTTAAACATGAATCCACATGTAACAAATTTATTGGTGCACATAAATATTCCACCAATAGAAACAGCTGTATAATCGCCCTTCCCTGCAGATGGGTCGATAAACATAACATTCTCTGGACAGCAATAATCAACGGTTTCAATTTTAGCGAATGCCAATGATGGGTCATCCGGAACATTTAGAAAGTATGACATTTGGATGGAACGTTCGCTAACAGTTAACCTCATTTTGTCCAAATCTGGTTTATAAATAGTACCAAAGAATTGATTCGGTATATCATTCCATGTTTGTTCGTAGGTTAATATTTTGCCGCGCAACACGGAATACAAATCCTTGTTACTAACTGGCTGACCAATAACACAAATGTTGGTATTCAATTTGTTAATTTCGTCCCATTTGGACTTAACCAAACGGCGTTCCGCCTCACTCCATGCATCAACTTCGGTCACAGGGTCGTCCATAATAATTAAATCCGGATGTAAACCGCGCAAACCTCGGCCTCCAAGAGTAACACCTTTCACATTGGACTGGTTTATTGATAAGCGCTTTTCCTTCAAATTTATGGTGGTTCCATTAAACGAGGCAAGCGGCACATCCACAGCCATTAAACAATCGGCTATGGCGCGAACAATTTCCTGCACACGTTTACCTTCCTTAGTAATAATTCCCACCGTATAATTGGGATTTAAGTACAACAAATAAGCGGTGGTTAATATGGTGCCCTGGACTGTTTTACCAATACCACGTGTGGCTAAATATAGGCGCGGCTCCATGTGCTCCCGAATAAAATGGTGAATTATCATTTGGAAATCTTCGGGTCTATTGTAACCGACACGGACGGCAAAATCCTTGAACGACAATTTACCTTCTTCCTCGTCGCGCTTTATAAACTGCAATTTGGGTAAATTAAAAAAACCCATTATTTGTTATCTCCATTTAATACTTTCATCATTTCGATTAACAAGCGAATATCGTTGCTGTCCAGTGTAACACCATTGGCTATACAGGTTTGTACTTTTGTGTTAATGTCATTGAATGTCTTTTTTACGGATGCAATGGCGTCCTCATCGGCGACAATTTGTTTAGTTTCAACCGGCTTTCTTGACAGCAATTTGTTTCGCGCATCAAGGTAGCGTTCATACAATTCCACCTTCGCGTAAAATTCACTGTTCGGGTCGTCGCCGAAATTTAATTCGCCTTTTTCGTCTTCATATCGTTTAAGATTTTTTCTATACCAGTCATCCAGCTGTTCCAAGTCGAAAGCCTTGAAATTGACCTCGCTGGTTTTATCTTTTGCCATATAGGTACCTCATTGGTTCATATCATAAAATGTACACTATCAATCGGCTGGTTCCCACATGGTGTGATGGAAGTAATCCCATTCGCGGTGTTTGGAATTTACATTTTTGATGGCATTGATACCAATGGAAATCACATAATTGAAAACCTGTGTGGCTGACCGGTTAGTATCTACCTCGCGAAACTTTTGCAACAAGGCACAATATGCATCCGCAAATAAATCTTGCTGGTAGCGATAATCATATTTGCACTTACTAAGCACCATTCGAGCGAGGTCAGTAAGTATTACCTCGGTTTCCGGTAACACCGGCAAAGCCTCGCGTACAAATTGTCCATCTTTCATGTGTGAATAATATTTTTTATGTTTATGCCACACAAAAAATGGTTTGCAGTACAAATAGTCTCGCGCATGTGGAACGCCAGCTAAGCGCCGACGTTTGCTGTTAAAAATGTATTCTTTTGGAATATGTCCATTATACCATTGCAATGAACGAGCATTATCTGGAATGTCGCTATTGTATAGGTACCTCAATTGTTCCTTCCTTATCTGCTTCCGGAGTGTTTCTAGATTCATACTCTGCCGTTCCCTCGAGACAAAAATGTCCCTTTCTTATTCGAATCTTTGACGCAGGTGGAATGAAGAAAGAAAGTTCTGTATGGTACAAAAACTTTGAGCCCTTCCTTAAATTCACATAGCCTAACAGCTTCTGCGTTAAAAGTAAGTCTCCATGAGAATATGTAAATGGATGGTGTTTTATCAAATACAACATTCTCCCAAGACCGTTGACATTACTATTGGTTGAAATCTTTTGTGGTGGATTTTTGTATAAAAACATGCGCAGCTTTGGTTGCGATTTAATCGCTGGCATGAGAAACTTCGATGGAATGTACTGGTCGTCCATTTTATGACCGCGAATCAAGGCGGTGTGACATTCCTTGCGAATGCACCTTATGGGTGCTCGCAACTTTGGGTAATTGTTAACTGACCCTGGACATATTGTTTTCGAATATTCCAACACATCTTTTATCTTCATCAGTACGCTCCATCGGCAACCTGGAAACATTGCAGTCCCAGGTCACGCCACATTTGTACACACTGGTTGCGGTCTTCGAACACGCCCAGGACATTATAATATGGCCTTATTTTATTGTTATAAATCTGTTTTTTTAGCTCAAAGTCCTTTCGATGGTCGGCTATACCGCGCATAAATAGCGAGCATTGGGCCATAAAACCGGATTTTGGCATGTCCAAGGTTTTACACAACCAGTCAATTGTTTTATCGCGAACATTTTCCGGCCTACCGGTTACGAAAAGAATTGGAAAACCGGAATGAATCAAACTTCCCAATACATGGCAGACCCCAACAATCGGGTCATCCAAATCACATTGTTCATAAAAATTATCCCAATCTGGAACCCAGCCCAATTCGTCATCTTTGAAATGAATGGCACCTTCTGGCTTCTTCAAAAACCTTTCGGCTCGTTCTTTGCAATTCGCCAGTGTTCCATCAATATCAAAAATAAAACAATTATCGTAACCAGGTCTGCTTTCATCCGGCCACATATTTCATCCTTTTTTATTATAACTCGGGTGAACCAAGAATTTGTTCATCATCGGTCAATGGAGTTAGCAACTCGGTAATTTTCAAGGAACACACCCAATGCCACGATTCACCTTTTAACAAGTTTCGTTTATAAATGCCACCAGGACACATACCTTTATACTGCATTCCGGACTTAGTGGAAATAACCTTTTTTGCATTGGGCCGGTGCACCAAGGCTTCCATTAAAGTCATTGTATTTACCATTTATACTTCCTTTTTTTCATTATAAATTGTGTCTGCAAGTTTTGCACCCCCAGAAGTTTCACCATTCATGTACCATTGAATTTTATCAATGTCGCGTTTAATAGCCTGCTTATCCGGAATACCATTTTCAAGCATAATGCTGCGCAATCTGTACAATGCAACTTCACAACCCTTGGACATAATTTCGACACAATTCAGAATATCCAAGGCCTCGTCCAAATACATCCACTTTGTCATTCCCAACAACGGCCATGCATGCATTGTTCCATTTGTAATTGGTCTTTTGCGTATACAAATTCCATTACGATAACCAGGTGCCGGCCCAATATAGGCTCGGCCACATTCTGGAAACTCACCAGGTGTGCGCCACCGTGGAAATCTTTTAATTGGTTTTTGTGCCATTGTTTTTTCTCCACCCATATTTGCATGCCGCGCAATGAAGGTCAAAGTTGTTTAACACGAACCACATTAAAGCCACCCCACATATTACGAATTGATTGTAAATCCTGGGCCAATAATTCAGGGTATTCCAAATCATTAACCCTAAACTTAAACAAATCTTTTTTATATACCTTAGTATCATTACCCATTGTTTTTACTCCTTTCTCCCAATAACATTAACGCGCTATATTCAACCGTACCGTTTTGGTCAACGGTTGTGGAAGAATATTGCAAATCAATCAAATCATACTGGCGACCGGCTTCTTCGATGGCCCATTCCAGGTTACTTGTATTTCGACTGGTCACACATTTAACAAACACATTTTTATGTTCCCGAAAATTCATGTTACTTCTCCAGTTTATTTTCACAATAATTGTGTTGCGATTGTTTGAAGCGAACCAAGGCATCCGCAATCAAGGTATCGTCCTGCCACAATTCAATAAGTACTGTAATTTCAAACGGTTGGTCGGCACGTGATAACACCCTGTGGTCACTTATAAAACGCACCCCATTTATTGCACACAGTTGTTTCTTATAGGACACATTTAATACCGCCGTGTATAACTGTATGTCCGTAGTATCTGGAAACAATTTATTAACGTGGCATAATGCTGCCCTATCCAACATGTCGGCGATACAACCACCGCTGATAAAACCATATTTATTCACAACCCTGATGGTTGGTTGTTTTTGTTTCTGCATTGTAACCCCTTTTAATCCAAATACGGTTGATGGCGGCGAAAATATAACTGGTGGTCATTGCTGTGGCTTGGAATAAAAACACATTCCTCATCGCACCAATTTACGCGTTTCTTTTCGTATTTTTTAATAATGGCTTGGATGTCATCCCCTGGTTCCAATTCAATAATTAAACAACCTTCGTGGTCGGCATACTTCCGGGGTTGCGAACAAAAGTTTTTTATAATTTTCATTTCCTATCCTTTTAGTAATTATCTTTTCCGTTATACCGGTATAATGGAAAACATAATTTCACTTTGGCATGTTTGGAAATGGTATTCGGCGCAAATAAAATCGGCCCACCTCATCGTAAATATAAACGCGTGTCCCGGGCGCATAACCATTTTTCTTTTCGTGGTTACTTATCCGCACCGTAATACCATCGACTTCCAAATAACTCGAAACCAGAATTGGTTTGTCGGTCTCAATTTTCATTGCCTTATTTCGGTAGTAATGTTTTTGACCACGTGTAAACCAATGTGTTTCGTATTGGGCCCAAGGTAAATGTTCCTTGGTGTCCAAGATTTTGCGTACCATATCATCATGAAATTTTAACCAGTACGCGGTTCCTTTTTTGCGGGCCATGTTAATCTCCACAAATTATATTTTTGTCCATCCATTCAGTCAATTCTTTTTCACCTTGTCCAAAATGTTCCATGTAATTATACAACATAACATTTGGAAAACGCTGCATACCGCCCTGAGCCATCAATGACCGGCCCAACAATGTATTGCAAACTGGATTGTCCAACACTTTACCATAATACAATACCCAAAAAGCATCGTACACATCACCCATGTCGGTATACAATTCCGGACGAGTTCTTTTTATTTTTTCAAACCGGTCACGGTAAACGCTTTTGGGTGGCAAACAAAATATAATTTTGTCGGCAGTCTCCAGCCACCCTTTCACGTTCGCTTCCAGAAAACGCAACACCTTCGCCTGGTCATCCTGCGAATCAAAAATCATGGAATAAACAAAAAGTGTTAACCAGTGGCGGTCTAAAACAACCGGAGATAATCCACGTTTATGTGCCCACAATTCACCAAAATCCATCATCGGTTTATGTTGGTTCATGGTGACATTTTTATCGGTGTAATTGGACACATGTATGTATGCGGCCTTATACACTTCGATAAGGTTATGCGCTAAAAAACTTTTACCGGAACCATCAGGCCCTTCAATCTGGATTATCTTTGACATTTATTCCTCCACGTATGCCACCGGGTCTTTCAATCCGGCCTTTTCAAATGCTTCCAAGCGTTCCGTACAACTTCCACATTTACCACAACTGCGGCCTTCCGCATCAGGTTTATAACATGTCAATGTACGGCTCATAATATAATTAAAATCCAAACCCAATTGTTCACAATTTTTATGGCAATCGATAACAATGTCACCCTTATCACCATTCAAATACGGTAAATACAATTGGACTTTTTCTGCACCCCAGTTACCGGCGGCAAACGCTTTGTATAACTGGTCGAAAAATTCTGGTGTACAATCCGGATAAATTGTATGGTCGCCCGAATGAACTCCCATTGCAATTTTTACATCGCAATCCATACGTTTTGCCGCGGACAAAGCCACCCCATAAATCAATGATGCAAAAATGGCATTGCGGTTTGGAACCACCGTAACCTTCATGTTTTCATCCTTGTAATTACCTTCCGGTGTTTCGATTTCATCATCGGTTAAGGATGAATAAAACCGGCCCATCATGTTGCTTAAATCAAAGTTATCGTAAAACACCGGCATATTTTTTTCGCTCTTCAAATACGAAACCACTTCGTCCAACCGGCTTTGTTCCCAACCATTTTGCTTGGAACCATAATTAAAATTTAATATCTGGACGGTATACCCTTCCGCCAACAAATGAATCAATAAACTGGTCGAATCCATACCGCCGGAACACGACAGCACGGCATATTTAGTTGCTTTGTTTTCCATTGTTTTGTCCTTTTGTTTTGTACCATTTGTCCTTGTTCTTGTAGCGCCAAATCATGACACTTATACAATTCTTCGATTTTAACGAACCATCCGGATTGAATGGGTTAATACCCAAGGCGACAACTTTCTGCAGGCACGCATCACTTAACCGGCCCGCCACCTTGGCTTTAAGGGATTCCATGTCCCCTAACATTGCTTTCTTTTCCAATTGTGCTTTTAATGATAACATGATTCACTCACTTTATTATAATTATTGTTATTTGGGTTGTATCATGGTTTATGCAACACAACCCTTCCGGCAAATCAATTATGCGTTCACAAACAGGTAAAATAATTCCAAGGCTGCCACATATTTCGCGCAAGTTATGGGTCGCCACTGGATGGGTTTTATGATAAATCTTTTGCCATTGAATTACCGGTAATTTCAAATCGTATTGTGCGGTTATTTGTGGTTTGCGGTTTTCACATTTTTTGATGTAATCTGTAAATGATGCCATTCCGGCCCCGCAAATAATTTCAACGGATTCATCATAATCCCGACCAACACCAAAACCTTCAAACCGTTCCGGTTGTTCCGCGGCGCCAACCAATTCTTCCTCAAGTGGTAACACCTTATGGTTATCCCCATAAAAAATTCGGTTTGGTTTTTCTTTGATTTTGTCCAGACCAAATTTTAGAATGTTGTCCAGCACGCGGTCAATTAAATTATCGTTATGATATTGTTGGGCAACCGCCACAATATCCCAAATGTCGCCCCCGTTGTTTATGGTGGCAATTATCTTTTTTTCAAGACCTGTCATTTTACTTTCCTTTGCTTTCATTGTGTTTGTATTATAAACGGTTTAATTGTAAATGTGTACATGTTTTCTCCAGTCATGAACACATTTGTTTGGTTTTGATGTAAATTATCCTCCTTTGTTGTATTTACCGGACTTGGTTATGGTTATTCCCGGATACAAAATACCACGGTATAGGTGTCGTTGCATTCATCTTCGTAGTGGAAAATAACCAAGTTTGGTTCCGTAACCACCCTGAAATGTTCATGCACCTGGTTTCGCAACCGGGCATCCTGAAATGCCACCTCAATTTTGTCGATTATTTTGTTGCACCGGACTTTTAATGAATCCAATCGGTCTTGGCTTCCATCAAAAACAATGGAGTTTTTGTACCGGTCGGCATTCCGGACTGCAAACCGCATATTTTCGCGATACCAACGGCAAAATAACAACCTACCACCGCGATTCATGGCCCGAACGAAGTTAATTGCGTCCTCTGGAACTGGTTTCATAATGGCCTCCTATTTAATCCTGCGATAACAGCGCTTTTTTCTGGTTTACATAAGGATTTACCCAAACATTGGCCCCTTTTACGCCGGATTGGATTACGCGCAAAATAACGCGGTTTTTGCGCGGATTTAGCGCACCCCAATATTTTAACAGGTTAACCATCAACGAACCCCATGAATCAATCCCGGTCATATCAAGGTTAAACAGATGGTTGAACCAATTTTTCGCGTCATTCAAGGACAGGTAACCATAGTCGTAAACCGGAACCCCAACATATTCACACATTTCGGTTTCCTGGTCGGCGGACAAATAGTCCATGAACCCAATGATTTTCCAAAAAGCTTCCTTTGAATCGCCGGCCTCAAAGTTATAATAACAAACCTGGCCTTCCTGGGCGTATTGAATTGTAAAAATATTATTGTACATGTGTTGCTCCTTTTGATTGTTTAATAATTGTATTCGTAAACTGATTTTTCGGTGGCCACATTGGTGACATAATACACGCCCCCGCAATGGTCTAACGCCGCGGTCAATTCTGGTAACGTGGCTTCATCCAAATTGATGTTTTCATCTTCCTCAAATTCCTTGATGCAGTCCTCGTCTCCATTACACAACAACTGTTTAATAACCCAAACCAGGGCTTGTTCCTCAGTTGCCGTTTGGCAGAAATATAAATATGTGTGTTCGTCATCAAACGAATAAACGATTGCGTATTTTTTCATGTGTTGCTCCTTTTATTTAATTATTTGTTGAAATCATACAAATTGCTAACGGCGTCCTTTTCGGCCATAGGTGAAAACATAACCACCACATGGTCGCCATAACGTTTGGAGGAAACCCAACCGCTTTCCTTGCAGTAAACTTTGTGCCCGGTGTTTTTACCCTGGACACAAATACGATGGCCACCAAATTCATCCTTCTGGATTCTAACGATGGTTGCCGGTTCACCGAAGAATGTTCCGTGGAAACCACCGAAGTGGCCAACCTTAACTTCATCACCAACTTTGATGGTTTGGTATTGGGGTTCCATTTTGCCCCATGTGTCCAAACGGCGCGTGCATTCATTTACGTTAATAAAAGTTTTTCCGTAATTTGTCATTTTGTTGCTCCTTTTAATATGATATAATTTTTACCAGATTTTTTACTCCGTGGTACTAAAAAAGTGAACACATTAGTCATTGAATAGCCAAGGGCGTTGTTCCTTAGTGTAACACATGTCGTTATAATCCCAACGGCAATTATGTTCCACCGCATATTGTTCCATACGGCGGCCTTGGTTTGCCATTAAAACCGTTGTTCCGGCCAAAAAGGCCATGAAGATTGCGACTCCCCAGATAAGTTTTGCGATACGATTAACCATTTGTTGCTCCTTTGGTTGTGTGGTTAATTATTATGATATAATTATACCCGAAAAATGAACACATAATAACAAAAAAAGTGAACACATTCAAAAATAGAAAAAACGCACAAAAAACAAGGGGTTAACCATTGATTTCCCCCTGTTTTTCCCCATTTTTTGACCTAAAAATCCAGATTTAACGTAAATGTTTCCGGGTCTGCCCCATTTGCAAGGTTCCGGAGCGCCGTATAAACCTTGGTTAAATACCCCAGTAATTTTTCTTCCTCGGCCTGTTTGTTGTTGTTATGGACTTCGTCCCAACTGGCCTTCAGCACATTGTAAACCCTGGCCGGATAGAATTTAATAACCTGTTTGTTATTGGTTCCGGACAGTATTTCAATCACCGATGGATTCCGTTTGGCGAAATCATTGATGAAATTTTCACATTGCGATAGGCGGCTAAAATAATCCGCCTGTTGGTCGCGTTGTGGCCCCATTAAATCATTCATCAATTTTACCATACCAATTTCAACCAGTTTTTCTTCCGCCGTAACATCCTTAACACCGTCCGGGGTGCGTTCTTCTACCACATAACCTTGTTTCAAGGTATTGTCCTGATGGTCTAACTGAACGGTATAATTTTTCGCAATCCAGCTGGCAAACACGCTGTTCCAATAATCATTGATTAACGTGGTTTCATTTAACTTTGCCAAATATTGCCATAACTGTGTATAGAATGGCCTAAACTTTTCGCCAACCGGAATTGTTTCCATGATGGCTTTAACAAATTGGTCGGCATATCTTTGTGGATTTAATACACATTCCGCCGGTACCTCAGTTTTATCGATACGACCAAATTTAATTTGCAGGAATTTACGTTGTGGATAAATTCTGCGGTCATTGGTTGTGCTGGTACATACCGTTCTTGAAATAACCGTTTCTGCATCGCGGAACTTTTTTTCGGTTGGTATTAAACCACCAATATCACCCAATGCTTTGCGGACTTCATTTGACTTTTCGTCCTCGAAACCAGTTTCTTCCTGAATTGCCGACAATAAGGCATCCGGAACAGCCCTGGACATAAAACCGGCACGAACATCCTTCGATGAACCTTCATAAAAGTTTATGTTACCGGACACCGCCCAATTTTTTAATGCCTTCACTTCAACTGTTTTACCTTCACCACCACGACCGCGGTAAATATGGTAACCCAGGAAATCATCATGGCCTGCCAAATGGTTTTTTATAATGGCATAATGGCACCAATTCTTAAAACCATCAATGGCTGTTAACCAATTTGATTTTAACATGTTACGATAACATTTTTTGAACACCGGTTCCTCGGTGATAGCACCAGTGTGCAAAACAAAACCATCAAATGCGGCGGCCAATTTGAGTGCATATTGACGTTCCAGTTTCATGTTGGCACTTCGTTCAAAATCTTCAAACAAATTTAGGTCGCCAACCAATTGATTGCGCAAACGCGTTATTTGTGATTCATTTATCAAATCGATACCGACTTCCTTTGCAAATGAACGAATAAATTTGGTAACAAAATCAGCACGTTCAATTTTAAGCAATCCGGATAAATCATTGTATGTTTCCGCATTTGTACAAAGTTTCAAATTTAACGAGGCCTTGTATAAGTTTTCAAACTCATCCAAATGGTCTTCGATATTTTCCAAATAATTTTTTGCATAGGTTAAAATGTTAATATCAACAACGACACTGGATTCACCAAAGGTTTCTTTTGGTGTTTCCTGTGTAACATCCATTGTGATATTAAATTGTTTTTTCATGTCCGCGATAATTTTGTCGGACACAAACTCCGGTTGAAACATTAAAGCCTGGCGCATATTTGCCAACGCGTCACGGAGTGTTTTTGGTAATTTTTGTGGGTGTGCTTTTCCCCATTCTTCCCAAGCAATTATTTTATCAATTAACTTTTGTTTGTTCATTTCACTTCCTTTGCTTCCCTATACCTGTGTGTTTTTATTGGTGCGCCTGAAACAAGCAAAGGAAGATTTCTTAGCGCACCAATAAAAACACACCAATATACACGCTCAAACCACCGGCAATGTGTTTACCGGTGGCATTTTAATATACTTATTCTGGTAAAATATTGTAGTCCAAACCCAAAAACTGTTTGGTTCTCATCGCTCGGTTTATGCGGCGAATGTTTTCAACACATGGATAACGTGTTCCATTTAACCAACGATAAAATGTGGATGGTGTAATTAACATTTTTTCAACAAACAAATTAGCTTTGTCTGCATAAATAAGATTCCATAACGTTTTTTGCAAAATGTCCGGCCTGCGGTTTTGTGTTCTTTGTGCCATTTTATTCTCCTTTGTTCGGGTTTCATACCCGCCATTATAATTTATTCCGGGGTAAATGGGTTCATATTGCGATGTTGGCGCAACTCAAACTTTTCCTAAAAACACTGAGCTTAAGCTACAGCTCGTTTGGGAAAATTGCAAAACACGCGGATTTGACAAATTTGACCTGCCATAATAATAAATAAAATTATAATAAATAAATAAATCGCTATAATAACGATTCTAAACAACGATAATAGACTACACTTCTAAGCAATCCTCAAAAAGCGATTCTAAACAACGCTTATGACTACGATACTAAACAACACTTATTGCTACGATACTAAACAGTACTTGGCGGATATGCCCTAAACATTCTCATAAGCCCGTTTATATTAACACATTTGGAAAATATTGTAGTGTATATCATATCGAAACAAAACAATATTGCAAAGGAGAACTTAAAATGTCAAAACCAGCAACTTATAATCGTATTGCAGAAATTATTAAATCCCAATGTGATAAACTGGATAAGGATTTTTTTATCATTGGTTTAACAAGGGGTGGTTTAATACCAGCATCAATGTATGCACGGTTTAGTGGTGCTACATTATTGGGTTCATTTGACCCAAAAAACGAAAATGGAAATACATTTATAACAAATTGGGTTCGCCAAAGTAATGAACTTGTAAGTGTCCATGATTTCGTTTTTTGTGATGATATTTTGGATTCCGGAAAAACGTTTAGAACAATGTTGGAAATGTTTCCGGATGCTCATTTTGCTTTTGTTTATGTTCGTAACAAAGCTTGGAACGAATTAACAAAGGCAGAAAAAAAACACATTATTGCAACTCCCAAGAAAATAATGGATGACCATTATGTTGATTTCCCTTGGGAACAATGGGATGAACCCATTTGCGAATAATGTGATTATAGAACAGAAACCATAACCGGTTTCGAAACAGTAAAACCAAAAGGAAGCAAAATGCCATTAAACATAATACAAAAACAGTTGAACAAAACATATACCGCAAACAACGTACAAAAAACATCCAAAACAACAATCACTATTGTTGGTGAATATGATTTGGAAAAAGATACCGGGGATGGTTTGTTTATCGATTCCAACCGCTTATTGCGTGACCCAACATTGGTGTTGCACATCGCTCGTTGGGCTGGTTACAAGGTAGTCGATAAAACAGCCGATGACGAAGGCAAGTCCCAAGTGGATTGGTCGGAATTGAAGGAAATCAATGGTGACACACCTTGGAGCGATTTGGGCCGTGCAGAAAAATGGGCAATCGCAGAAAAGAAACTGGCTTGGATGAAGGAACGTTTCGACATCGAACCAGGTGAAGAAGGTAAATACTTAAAAGGTGTTAAAATTACCAACACATCTTTGGGCCACGAAGGTTTCATGGGTGAAGCAGATGTCCCAGGCAAATTGAAATCTCCAGCCAACGAAGATGATTTCATGACATACTTGAAAAAAGTATATCGTGGCGGCTCTAAAACAACCGTAAGTTATAGCGAATAAGTTTCCCTACTGCCAAGGGTTTGGGGTGGTTTCGTATTCGCAACTTGACCACCCCATTTAATTGAAGGAAATAATAATGGCCCATTATAAAATATCCGCAACTTTTCTAAATTCATTTTTGCAAAATAATAAATATCATGGTTTCATGGACATATTGTTGAAAAAATATTCTCCATCATGTTATACCGAATGGGGTTGTTACTTTGAGGATTTTTTGGATGCATATTATCACAATCCGGAAGCCGGTTTTGTTTTACCGGACTATCAAAGCGACAATGGTGCCTTCCAATCTTATGTGGACACCGGCAAGGAGATTTTAACCGAGGAAATATTTCAACACTGGTGTAAGGAAATTGGTACGGACACTGTATGGCAAGAATGGATACGTAAGGACATCGAAGTTGACGGCGACACATTTACCATTATTGGTAAACCCGACATTTATAGCCGTTCACAAAACCGTATTATGGACTTGAAAACGGCTTTGCGTAATCCACCAGCCAATAAATATGCTGAAAGTGTACAACATCCCATGTATATCTGGATGACTGGAATACCACATTTTGATTATTTAATTCATTCAAGGCAAAAACCGGAAGTTATATTCAAGCAAAGTTTTGAAATGGAACCGGAAGTCGCCGAAGAAATAATTGTTGGTGCTATCAAAAAAGCAATGGCCTATTTGAATGCAAACCCACCATTAAAAAACCTTTTTGTTAAAAACTTTACTTTAGACCCGGATACCGAAGTATTCCGCCATCGCTAAAGTGAACATTTTTACCAAAAAACTCATTGTATAGAAAAGGAGAACACATGTTATTTACTTCGGAAATTCCAATCCCTGCTATGCAGGATGTAAAAACACCATTTCCATTTTTGATATTCAAATATTTTAGTTTGAAGGGTTACAAAGACCCATTCCCGGTCACCAACAATTATGGTATCGTGGACAACGGTGCTTTTGAAGCAACATTTGGGGTGGTTAAATCAAAGAAGATTGTTATGCCAAAACATGCAAGATATTTTTGTGTTGTTCCGGACGCATTTAACGAACCAATAAATATGCAGGTGGTAAAAATTCGTACCTATGTAAAAGACAGAACAATGTTTGTTCCACATGCATCAAATATAACTGACTATGGTTTCGTGGTTTCATATTTCCTGAGTTATGTAAACCAGAAAAAACCAAAGGCCAAAGTTTTATTGGGTATAAGTTATGCGGAACCATTTTACAGTAAGAATTGGATTAAAGCCGCATTCCAACGCCGCTCGGTGGTTAAACGCATCAACGACGCATTGGAAAAATTGGACACCAAACACCAAATTGATATTCATTTGTTGGGTTGTAAGTCCATTTTTGAATTATGGTTGTGTCGCAAATTTAATCGCGTTATAAGTGCCGATTCCAGTTTACCGGTATTACATGCCTTGGCTGGTAAAAAAACGCATTTATGGTCGAAAAAAATAAAGCAACCGGCTGGATTTATCACAATGGATGTCAATGACAAACAAAAACATTTAATCCAGCGCAACATTAACTTCGTAAACAAAGTACTTGGAGGCCCAAAATGTTAATACGAAAACAATTTAAATTTGAAGCATGTCATTGCGTCCGGGAGTGCAATTCGGAACGTTGCAAAAAATCATTTCATGGACATTCGTATGTGGTGGAAGTATTTTTCCGTACACCAAAGTTAACTGACTATGGTATGGTTATCGATTTTGGTGACCTGAAAAAAATAGGTGTGGCTGCATTGTTTGACCATTTTGACCACAGCTGGCATTTTTGGAATAAGGAAGCGGATGATGTTAAGGAATTTATTCGCAATCACAATCAACGTTGGATTGAATTACCATTTAACCCAACCGCGGAAAATTATGCGGCATTCTTTTGCAAGGCCATTAACAAATTGTTAAAAACCAGCAATATAGATAACAAGGCCGCTATTTGTTCTTCCGTTCGGGTTCATGAAACAGCAACAGGGTGGGCCGAAGCAACTATTGAAGATACAACCAATATCGACGATACAATAATTTTATCAAAAGAAACAATGGAGTCATAAAATGAAAAATTGTCCAATTAAATGTTTAATGGAACATCCGGATGCCAAAATTCCGGAACGTGCGTATGGTACATCGGCGGCATATGATGTGTTCGCTTGCGAACCAGTTATTATTCCACCGCACTCCGCTCGTTTTGTAAATATTGGTTTGCGCTTTATGATTCCGGATGGTTATTTTGTCCGTTTTTGGCCGCGTTCCGGAATGGGCTTAAAACATGATGTGTTTGTATTCCCTGGTTTATTGGATGCCGGTTATGCTGGTGATTGTGCTGTTAAGTTGTACAATTGTGGTGATGAGGAATATGAAATTTGTGTTGGTAAAGCCGTTGCACAGGTCGAAATCGGTAAAATGGTTGAGGACGCAATTGTAATGGAAACAACAAACCACGCAGAATACACGGCTTATGAAAATAGTTCAGCTCGTGGTAAAAATGGTCAAGGTTCAACAGGACACTAAAAGGAGTACATTATGCCATTATACAAGGAAGTCCAACAATTAAATGATGAAGTTACGGCTTTGATTGAAGCTTTGAATAACAATCCAACACCGGAAGAAAGACAGGAATTGTGTGATAAACTGGTCGCCGTTGCTGAAGCTCGTGATTATATGCAGGAACAAAATTGCGAGGAAATGTGTAAAGCCAGACAAAATTGTATTGCGGACAACGATGCAATTGATGCCGAAATTAAACGTTTGATGGCCAAAAAAGCAACAAACACCCGAGCAATTGAATTTTATGAAAACGAGTTGCTGCGTGCGGTGGAAATGCATGGTGGTAAATTTAATGCAGGCACATTTACAGTCGGCACCAGAAAATCAACGGTGGTGGTAGTCGATGAAACCATTTTCAATGATGACCGGTTCAAAGTAACAAAGACCGAAGTTAAAATCGACAAAATGGCGCTAAAAACGGCCCTAAAAGAAGGGGAAACTATTACAGGCGCAGAACTAGTCGATAAACAAAACATCGCAATAAAATAAGGAAAAAAATATGTTTAACGATAACTATTTGGAAATCACTGTCAATCCGGATAACCGAGTAACCATTGGTTTTGCCAACACCAAAATCGTATTTGGTTATTTGGATGAGAGTAAGGTTCACAATTTATCCACCATTTGGGATATCTTTGAGGATGTGCATGAAGTAATTGGTGACGGCACCAATTGGGAAATCAAAATGATTTACACTCATTTGGCAAATTGCATGCCCGGTGTACAAATTGCTTTGCGGAAAATCGTAAATAAAAGACAACCAAAGGACAAAAAGGAACTTTGTAAGGCCTTGTTTAGACAAATAAGACCGTTAAAAACCAAAAAGGAATAAAAATATGAATCCAAATGTACAACACCCCACAGCCGCTCAAATTGAATGTGCTGCAGCCAAGGTAAAACAATACCGCGACATATTTAAGGCCAATGGAGTTACGGCGGATGAAGCCGACCAAGTTTTAGTTGAAGAAGATTTGGACACATATTACCGTTGCATTGATATTCTTAGACGAAACCAGATTGCAAAACGGGCTCGTCAAAGATAGCGATGGTATATTATGTAAACCAAACAGCGAAAGGAGAACAAATATGGCTCGCAAAGAAAAAACCATTACGAATAAAAATTTGATTCGTGAAAACCAACCAAAAATTGAAGAATGTATACGCACCTTGTTAGGTTTATTGGGTGATAATCCGGATAGACCTGGTTTGAAGGAAACACCAAAACGTGTGGCAAAAATGTACGCCGAAATTTTGGATGGCCAATTATATACCAATCAGGAAATCGGTAAAATGTTTGCTAAAAACTTTGATGTGGATACACATAACCTGGTGGTGGTCAAGGATATTACGTTTTATTCATTGTGCGAACATCATATTGTTCCATTTTTTGGAAAGGCCTACATTGGTTACATACCAAACGGTAAAGTTATTGGTTTGTCCAAATTGGCTCGCATTACACAAATGTGCGCGAAGCGTTTGCAATTGCAGGAAAAATTGGGCGACGACATTGCACAAGCTGTTATGGCTGCAACCGGAGCCAAGGATGTTGCAGTTGTGTTGAAGGACACCAAACATTTGTGTGTTTCGATGCGTGGTGTAAAAGATGATACCTTTGATACAACAACCGCGGCTTTGTATGGTCGCTTTGTAACGAAAAAAGCCTTGCGCGACGAATTTTATAACATTATCAAAAAGTAAACCATGAAAAAAGAATTACGCCTTGTTAAACTGGATGACTTAAAACCGTATGATGGAAACCCACGGCGCAACAATAAGTCTGCGCAAATCGTGGCAAAATCCATTCAAACTTACGGATACATAAATCCCATTGTTGTTACCGACCAGTTAGTTGTATTGGCTGGTCATACAAGGCTTAAAGCGCTTCGCATCCTGGGTTGGACAGAAGCCGAAGTACTGGTTGTGTCGGGTCTCACAAAGGAACAAATTGATGGTTTTGTTATCGCGGATAATCGTGTCGGTGAATTTTCCCAATGGAATTATTCTGCGGTCGATAAACTGGTTAGCAAAACCACCAAAGACCCATTTATGAAGGAAATCGGGATAACATCGTTCACTGAAAATAAAAGCGAACTGGAGAAACTTATCAATGCATAAACTTGTGTACGGTTTGGGTGGTGGTCTGGTGTATTCGTGTGGTGCCAAAGGTAAATGGCAAACAGTATTACCAAAATTATTAAACTCCATCGAAAACGCGGTTCTTATTTCCACGGTAGACATGCCATTAAATGCAACGAAGATTATTTATAATACCGTTGGTCAAGACCGCTTATATTTGGATAGTGGTGGTTTTACCTTGTATAAAAAACAAAAAACCTTGGAGCACGATGAATTTGTCAAGGCCTGCGAAAGAATGAAACGTAAATTCCTAAACATGTGTCGCGCCGCCAAGTATGCTGAAATATTTGAACTCGATAACGAATATTTCCATGTGGAACCCGACATGTTATCGCCTAAAAATTATTGCCGGGAAGAAGTAAAAGCCATTACTGGTTTTTATCCAACACCGGTATTTAAGATGCATCAGGGTTTTGATTATTGGAAAAGATTGTGCGACAGCCCATTGTACCCAAAATTAGCAATTGGTGGTCAGGCGCAAACCAGGGATTGGAAAAGTCATCGTGATGAACTCCGCAAAATGATGAACTATGCCAGACAATGTGGTAAAAAAGTCCATTTGTTGGGTTGTCAAAATGTGGAAACATTTAAGATGGTAAAACCAGATACGGTGGACTATTCCATATTCCAATACGCAATCAATTTGGCACATGCAAAGGCGGAACACCCGGAATTAACAACCTACGAAGATTTGAAGATTCATGCGGTGTTATATGCATTTGCTAGAGCAAAGTCCAGAAGTTTTTTGTATGATACCAATATTGATGATGAACAAATTGAAGAAGAATCGTAGTATATTACAGGTGGAAGGAATTGAAAATGTGCGGTAAGGAAGCCAACCAAGACCAGAAGTAATGAACTTCCACTTATACCGAGGGCGAGATGAAATAAACTCATGGTGTTATCCGGTGTTGCTCCCAATAATGGCGTTCGAATCGCCACCCTCGACCAGTTTTAGGCAGATGGTTTAATAGTTAGAACGCCGCCCTGATATGGCGGAAATCCGGGTTCGATTCCTGGCCTGCCTACCAAATTTCGTGTGGTACCACGCGAATAGGGTGCGGTGTAGACTAGGCAAGCACGCCCGTGCGCGGGAGATGTGGGTTCAAATCCCACCACCCAGGCCCATGTAAGGCGACACAGTTGGATTGTCCAAACCTTTTCTCCAGTCGCCTTGCATCAACAAACAACAATACTACAAAGGAGTATTTGATATGGATACAACACCAAATGTAACTACTAAACAACAAATCGACCCACGCGATGAAAAAATCAAACAAATCCAAGATTTATGTAACCGCCTTGGTTTCCCAGTTAAAATAAAAAAATGCAACTCAAGTTTTTTGGCTATCAATTTTGAAGCAACAATTGACCTGGATGATGATTTTATGTTCGGGGCGACAGGTTGTAGCGAGATAAACTATTCGCTATTATATGCCGGTAAATTGATTAAAAAATTACCTGATAATAAAACCGTTTCGTACGACCTTGATTTGTATGGTAATGATGCTGACTGGATTAAATTCATTCGTGAATGGAAAATATTCAAACCACAAATTTTGGAACGCATCCAGAAACGCGACATACTGGAACGCCTTGCAAGAGAATTAAATTCAATGGCATTAAAAATCGACTTGAAAATTTCTGCTCCGGAAACGAAGGAACAAAAATATGATTGGATGATGGCCGTTGAAGAAGCCCACAAAATGATAATGGAAGGGAAGTAAAACATGAAACGTGGATTGTATATCATCACCACAAAAAGTCAAACCAATGGCGAAACAATTTATTACCGCAATGTCCGCGGTAATAAATGCCGTTGGACAAATGACTTAAACAAGGCTTTTGTTTTTGCCACACCACAAAGCGCGGCATATCATATTAAATTACGCCAATTAAAATATGTAAATATTTGTCCGGTCGAACGCGAAACAACATTGATAGAAGAACCTCAACCAATTAACAAGGCTATGCACCGGATGGCTTGGTTAATGCACAAATGGAGTTAAATATGCCGCAGGCAAAAATACAACAGGAATATTTTGTATCATACAAAGCCGGTTTCGAAAGTGGCCGTGTCCAAACTGGCGATATTGCTATAAGCGCAATGGAAAAAATACATGCCGAGGACATGATGCATTTTAAGATGGTTATAGCCCAACATTGTAATAAGGATGCGAAACAAAATGGCTCGCCGGATTTTGTAGACCCACAAAATGTGGTCATTCTAAATATTATAAACATGACAGGAGGGTTTTAATGGACACCGCTTTGGACATTTTAATGTGGTATTGGTATCACATTCCTGCAAACGACTATTAAAAGGATATAGAATGCGGCAAAAGGTAACGTTGGCGACAATGGCCAAAATAATTGAAAACATAAAACAAAATGTACCGGAGAAGGACTTAAACTGTTTTACCATTGATATGCAAATTACCAATGGTTATTCATGTTCATAAGCCCCGGCAATAACTACAATGGTTGATTTACGCCATAATGTTATTACATTATTTGGTGGTACAACGGTTTCAGGTGAGGAGGTATAAAATGGATAAATGTGATAAAATTGCAGCCGGAGTTTTAATTGTTATAATGATGGGTTTGATGTTTATTTTTGGCGCCATGTCCCAATCGATTTATAATCGCCACACAATTCACAAAATGGGGTTGGTTATCATTGAATTGGAAAATAAAGCGGTAGAATATAAAACCGAATGGAAAGCATGTTTGGACTTAAACGATTTGTTAATTGAAGATAACGATAGAATTAAACAGCGGTGCGATGAACAAATTGAAAAAATTGCATGCTAAATAGAGATTGGTGGATAGGTTTAGGCACCTAGTCCCCTGACTCGCGGTTGTCGGTTCCGTGTTCCACCAATATAACCGGCTAAAGGGAGCTGGGCTGTGTCCCCCAACGCTTAACTGGTGAAAACCAGAACACAGGTTTCGCGTGATACCTACTACCCGCAAAATCGTATGGGCGGGGCACGATGTTAGAGATTCGTGCACAAGGTTGGACAACGGAAAGGTAGCAACCCCAAAACAGCAAGCTAACGCGACCGTTGGCTGGACACCCAATTGAAAAACTGTCCTCGAATTTTACAAAGGAGAAAACAATGTCAAAAATGATTCCGGTTGTTGAATTATTTGGTAATACTATTCAAGGTGAAGGTGCGCTGGTGGGGACACCGGCAATTTTTGTTCGTGTATTTGGTTGTAATTTATGTTGTGCTGGTTTTGGTATGCCGGCAGGGGAATTATCTCACGAGGCCGATGACATTGTTAAATCCGAACAATTTAAGAATGCAAAAACATTAAAAGATTTACCATTGGCAAAAACTGGTTGTGATTCATATCCGGCCATCCATCCGGCATGTATGCGTTTTTGTAAAATGTTTGATGTTTCTGGTTTGGTAGAAGCCATCAAGGAAATTGCTGGGAATAACAAACCATTGGTGGTGTTTACTGGTGGCGAACCATTGTTGCGCCAACATGACCTTGCTTGTGTTATCGAAGCTTTATACCGCCAATATCATTTCAAGGATTTTATGTTTGAAACAAATGGTACGGTGGCTTGGCAGGAATTTTGGGTAAACGAACTCCCTGGTATTAACGTTTGGTTTTCAATTTCACCAAAATTATCATCATCGGGTAATCCAAAGGACAAAGCCATTGTTCCGGACGCGGTTAAAAGTATGGCTGTGGCCGCACCGCAAAGAACTTATTTGAAGTTTGTGGTGGACAAAACAACACCAATCGAGGAAGTCCAACAAACAATTGAAGAATTGACCCGACCATGTTTCAATTTATTACCAGTTTATTTAATGCCGGAAGGTGGGGTGTTAGATGACCGCTCAAGGGAAAACGCCCAATATGTCGCCGACCTGTGTTGGAAATTGGGTTATCGTTTTAGTCCTCGTGAACACTTAACAGTTTATGGTAATGCTTGGGCTAAATAATAGGACACAGCAGGAACAAGTTAGGGACAAGCTTGGGGACAAGCTTGGGGACAAGTTAAGGGGTCAAGCATGAATTACATTGGTAACCGTGTTTTTGTGGATGAATATAATCCGGAATTAAAACCATTCAAAGTCGATAACACCAAACAAATATGGTTTTTCGACTGCGAAGTTTTCCGCTATGATTGGATGTTTTGTTTTATAAATATGGATGGTACAAAACAGGTTACCATTGTAAACAATTATGAAAAGCTCCGTGAATTTATTGCCAACGAAGTATACCAATTGATTGGTTACAATAATGGATTTTACGATAACAATATTTTACAGGCCTGTTTAATTGGTTTGAATCCATACGAATTGAGTATGGCCATGATTAACGGGAACCGGATGGTTTCATTCAAACAAAAACATTTGTTACCACCAACCTGGGATTTAACTCAATGTAAATCTGCCGGGGTATTGGCAATGTTTACTTCCTTAAAACATGCCGAAATTTATTATTACCACATGGCCGCGGTGGAATCGCAAGTTGATTTCGATTTGCAAAGACCACTTACCGACGAGGAAATGGCCTTGACCAAACAATACTGTTTAACCGATACGGAATACACACGCAGATTGTTTCTGGACACCAATCTAAAAAATGAATACAAGGCCTACATGTGTTTGTTGGAAGCATATAACTTGCCGGAACAAGATTACCTGCATAAGACCCACGCTTTCATAACAAATCATTTGTTGGGGAACCCACTTGGTTTTGTTTCGGACAAAGCTTATGTGTTGCCGGATAATAGCGATGGCTTTATACCACAGGAAGTTTATGATTTTTATGTTAAACACCAACATGATATGGAAATCCCATCAACCGAATTTATTATTGCGGGGTTAACATGTCAATATGGTGTCGGTGGTTTACATGGGGCAATCCCTGGTTACAAAAGTAGACCAGGTGTTAAACTGATTGATGTGGACGTAACTTCGCTGTATCCATCGCTTATGATTAAACACAAATTGTTTTCCCGCAATTCAATTGGTGTGGATGCGTATGAAGACATTTTGAATACTCGTGTCCGGTTGAAACGCGAAAAGAACCCGATGCAGATTGCATACAAAATCATTTTGAACTCCACATACGGCGCCATGGGAACGGAACATTATGACCTTGCAGACCCAATGATGCGCGCCTCGGTTTGTGTTTATGGACAATTATTTATTACCGCCTTGATGAAATGGTTGGGTGATGCCGGTTATAAAATTGTTCAAGTAAATACTGATGGTGTTATGTTTGAAGAAAACGGCACCGATGATTGGAAAGATATTTGCAAACGATGGGAAGCCAGAACCAATTTGGGATTGGAAGCCGAATATTTTAACTTTTTATATCAACGCGATGTAAACAATTATTATACGGTAACCAACGATGGCGGTGTTAAAACCAAGGGTATTTTCCGCCCATCAATTAACAAACCACCATTCATATCAAAGTTGTTACCAAAAATGTTAACGGATGAATTACCGGAAGATATAACCGAAGGTATGGAAGTTTGGGACTTTGTACATATTGTTGGTATAACGGGAGCGCGCCAATCGTTACGCGAAAATGGTGAAGTTGTCCGCGGTAAAACATTTGGTTTATTGCCGGTCAAGGAAGGGTATGGCAACAAATTAACTTTGGAAGTGGTTGATAAAAATGATAAGCGCGACATGAATCGCCAAATACCATACGTTACATACGGATGGATTTTAGGTGAAAATGGTTTTCCGGACAATTGGCGTGAAGCGTTAGACCGGGACGCCATTATGGACGAATTGCGCAACTCGTTTTCAACCAGTGGTGATGTGTATGTCCGGTTAAATGATTCGTTTGAACCAGACCCGAAAGGTAATCGCATATCCATTAACCCATTGAGTGATGCACATCGTACGGACACCTATACCACATGTAAAAATGTCCAGCGCAAAAACCTGATGTTTGAGTTTGACCATAAAACATACGACGAACAGCTGGCTATTTTGGACAAGGTTAAGCCAATTATATCGCGAGCAATATTTACCGGCAATAAATCTATCCACTTCATTGTTACCCTGGACAAGAATGTAACAAGCGAGGAACGGTACCGCCAAATTTGGGATTGGTATAACGAACATTATTTCGAAGGACAAGCCGACCCTGGAACTAGAAGCAGCCATGTGTATACCCGAGTTCCGGGTTGCTTAAATGCAAATGGTAAACAGCAGGTGTTGTTGTATGAAACCATCAACGAAGAAAATAGCGATAAGTTTGGTGGAACCGCATATACCAACAAACGCAAACTGATGACCAAAAAACAAACACAGGAAAAATATGATGACCTGTTATTGGAATATGTTGAAGGTAATCGGTTCCTGGTTGTCCGTGAACTTATGAAGGTGGAATACACCAAATACATTGGTATCGATAGAATGTTGGCCGACTTGAAAGATGTCATCCAACGCTACGGTAGCGATAAAAGTGTGGACAATGCAATTAAATATTTGCGTAAATTGTCCGCAGGTTTGTCCGGACAAAAATATGCAGACCCGGTTTATAAGGAGATAACTGATGGCACTGATAATTGAATTATACGGAGCTCCATGTACAGGCAAAACCACCCTGGCGGCGGAACTGGTTGCGGAAGCAAAAAAGGCTGGTTTAAGGGTGGAACATTGTCAGGAGGTGGCAAAACAATGGTTATATAATCGCGATATCCGGATGAAAGACCAGTTTTCCATTATTGCGGTCCAATACCTCGAAAACCATAAATATGACCACATTTTACAATCGCTCGATATTTTGGTCGTAGAAGCGCCTATTTTTCTTCAACTGAGTTACGGTGAGGAGTTACCCGAAATTGCGCGTATAGCGCGAAAAAAACGCGATTTATCGCATGTTTATGCGGCTGGTGTATTAAATAATCCGTTTGAATTTGATTCCTTCGGCAGAAACCCGCAAAAAAATGAACAATTCCATCCGGAAAGGCTGCAAAAATATATCAAGAAGGTTTACAATGGGACAGCCTATTCCGGTAAATATGAACAAGTCCGGAAAGCGTTGTTCAATTTAATCCGTATGAAAATTTCTATCCGGGACTTTTTCATAAAACAACCATTGGAGGACATACAATGTGGAAAAAAGTAATACAAACCAGATTTTGGGCGCCAAATGGTAAACCGTTATTGAAAAATTGGAAGTTCAAAACTGAGCACGATGCAAAAATTGGTAAACAACGCCTTGAAATGATGGGTTTGGAAATAGTAAACGAATTTACATTAATAGAAAAGGAGAACGAATGTCCAGAAAAACGGAAGAGTTTGGAAAAGAACTCAATTTAATTGGCGATGCGGAACGCAGATTATTTGTTTCGCGTTGTTTGGAAAATGTGGCCGATTATTTTTTCGAAGTACCGGCTTCATCAACAGGCAAATATCATCCGGCATACAGTTTGGGTCGTGGTGGTTTGGTTCGCCACACCAAGGCGGCTGTTCATATTGCCGATGATTTGTTGCGCCTCGATATGTTTTCCAGTTTATTACCAATCAAGGATGCCATTATTTCGGCTTTAATATTGCATGACACATGTAAAAGTGGACGCCACGGATTCGAAAACCACGGTTTTACCATGAGCACCCATCCATTGATTGCGTGTGATTTAATTAAAGCCTGTGCCAACGATGCCGCTGCAGAAGGCGAAAGACCAGGGCCAATCAACGGGGTGGACTATTGTGATTTGGTTTGCGATTTAATTTCAACACACATGGGGCAATGGCGAGAAGATTATAAAAGCAAAAAAGTTGTATTGCCGGAAATGAAAACAAAGGAACAAAAGTTTGTTCATTTATGTGATTATCTGGCTTCCCGTAAGGACATAACTGTAACAAATGAAGATGGTACACCATTAGCATCAAATGCCAATTAAAACCACAAAAGGAATGAACAAATGATGCGTTATCGTAACTTTATGGTAAGGGCTTTTCATACCGGAAGAAACAAGGACGAAATAAAATCAATTTATCGTGGACTTGCCGACCGGTGGGTTAAAAGTTTCAAACCAGGTGAAGTACCCCCCAGTTACCGACAAGGATGTCGAGGATACTTTTAATTATGTTTTACAACTAATGGAGCATACAAATGTCAAAAGGAAATGAAACACGCAAGGTTTTAATCGAAATTGAATATGAACCAAACCATACTACACCAGCAGGTATTCGCCTTAACTTGAAGGACACATCCGTGGTGGATATAATTGTAGCCTGGTCTGCTTTAACTGAAAAAGTTATTAACGTAACAACCAATCCTGACAAAGGACAATCATTAACTCAATTCCTTGGTAACACAATGCGTGTCTATGCCATACAAAAAGGTGCAGACCATTATGATGAAGACGACAACGCCGAGGAAGAATTGGTAACACAGGAATAAGGAGCAATACATGTCACCATATAAAATACATAACATGTCCAACAATAACGAAACCTGGCCCGAGGAAGGCCGTATGGTTGCGTTTCTAACCAAGGAACGTTTTGGTAATGCCGGAACATTTACCACCAACAAGGATGGTAAAAAAATATTCCGCGTGGTATCCAGATTTGCTACCTTGGATTTTAATAAGGACGAAATAGCGGAATGGGCATATGTGGAAAAAATATGGGATGACTATGAAGACCTGTATAACAAGGTTTCATATATTGAAAATCTGGTTAAAAATGGCCAACACGATGCCTTAACATTCCGGAAAATGGTTTGTGAAGTGCTTAACATTAAAAAATAAATAACGCCCGGTTGGGCGTTATTTTTTTACCATAAATGAAGTTCGTTTATTCGAAACTGGTTTCCACGTCAAACGAATCGCCGACCAGGTGGAACTGAATTGTTTCCCGACCAATACCGATTGTTTGTTGTGCTGGCTTTTGAACAATTTCCGCATTGTTAAAAACAATTCTGTCTTTTGAATTATTTTGGGTGATATAAATATCAATGCGTTCGTCGTTTTCCCAGGCTTGTTTAATGCGGTTGTATAATTCAACCGAACATTCAACAACGGTTACATCGCAACGGTCTGCGGATTTCGAATCCAGGTATGCAATACCGAATCCTTTGTTGCGCGCGTTGCTATAACCCTGAGCCACCCCACGGCTTTCATTCCAAGTGAAATCAACTTGGTCAACCGAAGTGAATGGAATTGGTGTTCCATCAACGAAACCAACTTCGACCACAACATCGCGAATTTGTTTTGGTATTTGTGTTTCAGCAACTCTAGCCATCTTACACTCCTTCGACTATGTCTTGATAAAAGTCAAGTTTCATACGCCATATTGCTTTCGGTTTTTCAACCTGCAATACACCAGCAACATACCAATCGCCTTCGGTGACATCCAAATCAACCACTAAACGCAATTCGTTTGCCAAACCGGTTTGTACAAATATTTGGTCTAAGTTATTGTTCAAATAACTTTCAATCATACCGGCTTCACGGCGAGTCCATTTTGGATTGCGCAATGACAGGTATTGTACAAACAACGATTGTGTTTGGATTTTTGCTTGGCGTAAAATATATGGCGCTGTAATGGTTTTACCACCAGCAGCAAACAAAGCCAAACATGTTTTGTATTCTTGGTCTGTCAATGCAAATGACACACCAGCTGCAAACAATTCATTGGCTGTTCCCAAGTCGGTAATACCATAAGCATTGGTATCATCCAGACGGGCCAGTTGTAAATCCTTCCATGTGTTTTGTGACAGGAATAAACCAAATGAGCGGTACATCAAAATACCATTTGCATCATTCGGGTCATTGAAGGCACAAACATCCTTCGCAGCAGCAGCCTCAATTGCATCTGCTTTTGTGGATGACTGCCAACCCAATACATAATCACGAGCCCAAGACAACGCTTCCGTGATATCATCAAATGCCGGGTCAACAAGTACGGTCATATAACGATGCGAGGAATCTGCATCCAAAACAGCTTTAGCGGCAGCCAAAGTTGCACCATAACAAACAGAAATCTTGCTCATCCCCATTTCCATCAATTCGAAACATTTCGAATCGGTGTCTTCTTTGACGGCAGCAATGGATGTATAATCCTTGATACCTTCAACGGATACACTAGATTTTGGTTTGGCTATGACCATAACATTTTTTAACCACGACAAATCAGCGGACGGTGCCACGTCGCGAATTGTGGTTGGCACAACGAAATTCAATAATAAAGATTCATTATTTGCCATAATAGGTCTCCATTGTGCGTACAATCATCCTTCGAAATAATATACAATAACAGACGGCCCCGAAAGGCCGTCCGTCAAGAAGAATGATTGATTATTGGTTAATAACTGGTTAAGCAGCGAAGTCCACTGTTTGCAAAACGATACCAGCTTCGCGAATCGGTAATACCGAAACCGAACCAGTACGCATTTTGTACCAGCTGTATTCTTCTTCTTCATTTTCGCCGCTTGCGACAGGTGCAGGCAACTGGACGTAGTCAACGCGCACTGATTGTGGGTCAACTGCAACCATACCATTTTTTGCAGGCAACGCATTGGCTTTTGCACCATCAATATATTTCTGCTGCAATGCCAATTTTGGCAGTTTAATGAAGGACACTGGAATTGTGAAGACTTGGCGGGCTACAGACAAAATAGTCGCATCCGTTGCAACATTGTTTGCATTGAACAAGGCTGCCAAGCTATCACCCCAGTAATAGATATCAATAGAACGTGCGGAGTTCTTTGTCGCAAATTCATCTTCAATCTTTTCAAACAAAGCTTTCAAAGCAGCAATTTTTGCTTCAGTTGTAGCAGCCGCTTTCAAAGTTGTATCCTGCGTCAAAGCATCATAGAATGGGTTATCCGCAGATTTTGTTGAAATTAAACCTTTGTTCAAACGAGTACCCAAAATTGTTTGAGTATCGAATAAAACAGACAATTCACGAACAGCCGCAGACAGAACACCAGATGTGTCGGTTTCGGACTGCAGGTGAGAAACACGATAATTCAAGCCCAACAGATATGGACGGAAGCTGAACGATTTTGTACCAGCATTGATGTGATTGATTTCGGTCATTTCCGGATGCATCAATGAAGGAACAACTGAACCTTTGTCCAAATCAATTGTAGTGAATGTAACTTTGTCGGCATCTTTGACATTATGCTGTTTCATAGCACCAACACGAGCTGCCAACAGTGGATAGGACAGTTCAACCTGTGATAACAGTTCTTTCACTTCCTTCTCCTGATTACGAAAATTTGTAGGCATTGATTTGTCCTTTTAATTTTTGTGCTCCGGACGTTTGCACTATGCCTGGTGTCCGTTTACCAGCGAATTATGAAACACTCTTGGCTTCACATGGAATACAAGTAGCTAACGTTCCACTATTCGAAATAATATACATTAAAAATACGGATTATTTTTTACCGTTTGTTTTGGTTACTGTGGCCTTTTTTGCAGCTTCTTCTTCAACCGCGTTCTTTGCAGCTTCCTCAGCAGCTTTTTTAGCCGCATCATCCTGGTCACCTTTTTTCTTTGCTGGTTTACCAAAATAAGATGGCTGCAATTTTTTTAATCTTTCTTCGCGCATTGTTTACACCTTTGTTAAACGGAGAATGGGGAGCGAACTCCCCAAACCCGAAAGTTAATTACAGGTCAACAAAAACCTGGGCGCAACGAATATTGTCCGCATAGGATGGTACATTGTGAATACCATTTGTACGAACTTCGGCTGATGTGAAATAACCAACCAAGATAGCATCCGATGCAGTAGCTACCAATTTACCCGAAGCATTGACATATGCAGGTGCACCAACAGTAGGTGTTTCACCTTCTGCCAATTCGGCCCAAATTTTACCGTGACGAACCACAGCAATACCAACACCAGTGCGTTTACCACCAGCAATACCAATTACATGGTCGCTATTTGCAGAAACAGCAGCAACAGTGTCAGCTGCAGTTAATTTAACTGCAATACCTTCGGCGATATCCGCTTCAGTGAAGAATGTTTCAACGGCATCCAATTGACCACGTTGAACATGCATACCCAAAATTGTTCCAGACATGTTTAACTCCTTTGTTGCTAGAACCATTATTTCGTCGTTCAAGTGTTGAGGCAAAAGCCACGCACTTCCATCGAAAGATGCAAATGGTCTTAGACGAATTAAACCATTTGCTCCTTTCAAGAAAATATACACTAAATGTTCACGCCAATGAAGCCACCCTTGCTGGTAATTGATTCCAGCACAATTATTGGTAAACGGGACTTTGCACCAATTATTTTGACAATACGAAACCCACTAAGTGGAGCGAGTAACATTTCGCGTTCTTCTGGATAACTGGAAACGAGTTGTGACGGAAAAACCCTGGCACCACGACGCAAATTGAATTGCCATATAACCGGAACATTTTTATTCTTTGCAAAATCCTGTGCAATACTTTTACTTTGCGATACAAATGTCGGTGATTTAAGGTATATTTTGCTCCCAACTTTGAGTTTACTGAAATCCACATGCATTATACTTTTACCGGAATACATGGTGGTTGCCTTTGGTAACTTCAAATAATTATATGGTATCGATAAATCCTCGCGAACTTTTTGTTCGGTTGGTGACAAGGCTGGTTTTGATAAATCAACCCGAGCTGTAGCCGTGTTGTGGTTTTGCCACCATTGCACGGAACGAATCATTGAAGTGCCATTGTAATTTCGAGACATGGCGTTGGCCGCGCGCGACATTAAACTTCCGGTTAATGGCTTTTGCAACATTTTTAATAAATAATGTTCCAGAGCATTACTATCAATTTTCATTGACCGTTTACGTAATTTATATTGTTTTACATTATCTTCATACCCAACAATATAATCGGACGGTTGTTCATCAACCCATTCATACGAACATTTACAACCATAAGCTTTGCCCGGAAAATCATCGTCCTCAGGTAATTGTCCATCACCAACAACAAACACTTTACCATAACGCAACATGTGTTTATGTCTTGGTTCCTTTGCGTCGGATGGAAGCCACCGGAAAGCACGACCTACCTGAGTGGTGGTCATTTTGACGGCATTATCATAAAGTAATGCACCTTCGACACGATTGCGCAACAGACTCTGGCCGTGTGGAAGTTTGGTTGATTTTTTTGTGTCGGCTAAACCGGTACCATATTTTTTACTAAAGTCCTTAATACTGGTACGAATATCAGCCATATTGGTTAAACCCATTGCCCGCATATTACCAAGCGCTTGAGTTAACAATTGGGTTTCTTCAATGGTATTGTTTTTGATGGACAATAATCTTTTTTCGTCCCAACCAGCAGGCAGCACGGAACGTAAATAGGTTTCGGCATTAAACACAAAACCTACTGGTTGAATCCTTAAATCTTTTGCCGTATAAGCCATTATTCTTCATCATTGTCCGGGGTTATAAACGCTTTGCGGTTTTCTTCATCGACCTTGCGTTTTTCTTCCAGAGCATTCAAAATACTTTTTTCCAAATCGGATTTTATTTCGACCGCGTTGTCCGGCCCAATAAGTTTTGCAATAACCGAAGCTTTTACCGCATCCGGAATTGTTGCAAGGCCTTCAATCATGGAAATTGAACCCAGGTTATTTTTAATTTGTTCCCACTTCTGTGATACAAAATCAATTTTAACATCCAACAACATTGTTGTGATTGGTTCAAATATTGTAAACCAGAAGTTTTTAATCATATCTTCATTGCGGCCATCCAAACGTTCATATGATGAACCAGACCCATTTGTTTTTTCATCGATACCGCAAATATATGATGGCAAACAACCCAACAATGCCGCAATTTCCTGGTATATTTTGTCGCGAGAAGCCGAAACCAATTCGGTATTTTTTGAAACATCCGTTTGTTCAAATGTGTCACCGGAATCCAATACAAATGGTTTACCGTTTTTTGCATAGGTGCAAATTTCGGCGGCCTGTGCCCTAAACTGTAACGACCGGGATTCGTCGGCACCAACATTTTTGCGTAGCTCATTAAACTTTAATTGAAGCGAACCGCCCAATGCAATGGATTTTTCATTTGATTCTTCAACCGTGTATAATTGGTGAAAATAATGGCGCAACAATTTACCCAACGCGTAATTAGAAAAATCAACAATAACACCAGGTTTCTTTTCAGCACCATTTTTATAAGCCTTATCAATCGCTTCACGTTCTTTGATATCCGCTTTACGAACCACCCCGCTATCGAACACAAGGTATTCGTTTCCTTGGGTTGCAATTAAATAAGCAATCCAACTTATCAAACCATATTGTGCTTTTTTATATACAACTGAATCAAACAAAGCCAATTCCTTGTCCTTGTTTTCAATGGTGGTAGAAAAACGATAACAATCGGTCATAATCTTTTGCATCAAGGCCATCAATTTAAGCCATACAAAATCCCGACGCTTTAAGTCCAAAAACCAAGGCGTTGCCAAATCAGTTGATTGACCACGCAATATGTTTATTTTCTCATTGAAAATGTTTCGTATTGCAAATTCGTTTGCCATTATGCATCCACTCCAAAGCCTAAAAGAATGTTTGTGTCAAACTTTTTATCACCGGTTTCGTCCGGTAATGCGACATCCGCTAAAACTGCTTTAGCTTTTAATTTGTCAAACATTGTTTGGTTTTCACCACGTTCTTGTAAAATGGAAAACAGTTGGGTGTATACAACAACCAAGTCATCCAATGTTTCGGGTAAAGTAGTTTTTTCCGTATCCGTCAAGAATGCGGTTCCAATGGTTAAAAAAACCTTGTTGCAATAATCAATAACAGTTTGTGATGCCATAATAAATTCCTTAACATAATATACATTATGCCAAGGTATTTGCCAGTGCCTGTATTTGGGTCTTCAATTCAGTCGCTTTATTTTGCACAGTAGTGGCGTCGGTTTTAATCGCTTCACCTTTTATGGTGGATGGGGTCATGGTGGCTTGTCCTGTGACAGTTGTGGTATTATCCAACAAATCTCCGGCGTTGGAAGCCAGAGTTTTAGCAACATCAATCAATGAGCCGCAAAGTGTTTCCATTTTGGACAAAGTTTCTTTTAGGTCAGCCGATATCAATGGTATGTACCAAAAACGATTGTTGTCGGCAATAATAATACCGGTTGAGTTTTCAGCCATCCCTTGTCCCAGTATTTTGCAGTCCGGAACAATTATTTCGTTAACACCATCAATCATTGTGACTATTTTTAGCGCCGCTTTGGCTGGATATAACATCATTTGCTAAACCTTTGCACTATAAAACCAAGACCTAACAATACAAGTATGGTACCAAATATACCAGTGTGCAAACCATCATTCCATTCGCTTTTCTTTTCTTTGACCATAATTAATTGGCAATTGTCTTCCACAATAGCAATTTGTTGTTTGGCCAATTCGCCCACATCAGCACATTCCGGTTTTTGTTTAATGGCAACGGTTATGGTTTCTTTTGCTGCATCAGCAGTGTTTGTAACCACCTCAGATTTACTCGCACAACCTGTTAACATACCTGAAAACAATAACAGGAGTATAATCAAAATTGTGTCGGCAATAAAACATTGTAATCTTTTACGAGTTTTGTATTTCATGGTTACCCTTTTGAATTAATATACTCCTGTTTGTTCCTATTCTTTGCTCTCCGGAACTTCTTCCCACTTATCTTTGTTGTCATCCCCACGCAACCAATGCCCGCTGGATTCTTCGCCTGTTTCCTTATGGCGCAAAACCATACCATCGTCGGGCATAATCATCGGGCGAACTTCTACTAATTCTGCGTCCGCTGGCACAGGCTTTCCGACCGCCAACCACGCGCTTGTCCCATTTGCAAATTTAACAAAATAAGAATCTTGTGTTTTCATGTCTGCTCCTATAAGTCAAAAAATATTGTACAATTCGTCGCGCCGAACTTGCTCGAATATCCTGTTACCGCTTCGATTGTTGCTTGCATGTCCGCTCGGAAATGAATCTCTTCTACGTCTTTTGCGTTGTACCACGTAAGGCGCGTGCTGCTGCCAAATGCGTCTGATGTGACCGAAGTTAACGATGGGAAAAAATATCTTTTGCATCCGGTGGTCTGCGAAAACGCTTCCCTAAACGCGAATGTAGCCGTTATTTCTGTTAGGTTTGTAAATCTTATTTCTTCAGGCAATTTACAATACTTGAACGCACCATAGAAACCATTTGGCCCTATGCTTGTAATGATGTCAAAGTTAATACTCGCGTTGCTAAAATCGCAATATTGAAACGCTTCGGTAAAACCAAACTTGTTGCTTGCTATTATAGGATTAGAAAATACTATCTCTTTTAAGGCGTTGCAATGCTGAAACGATTGGTAGAACTGCATAGCGTACGCTTCGTTGCTTTTTTCTCTCGGGGTAATCAGTTTTTGAACCCCTGTATATGAGAACGCTTGTGTAAAATATTCGGCATTGGCAGCGTTAACAGTACCATGCATATAATTTGATAAATCTACTGTTCCAGTCAAGTTCGAGCGAAAAAATTTATACATAAACAAATCCGGCGAAAGAAATGGCAACTCTTTTATGCTAGTTGCGTCAAATGTAAATGGCGCGTCACTCAATTGGTACACCCCATTTGCATCCACACTCCCCAACAGGTTATCAAGGGATACACCGAACTTGGTTGCAGCACCACCACCCGTGGGCACATTTACTTCTGCTGTCGCGTATTCGGTCACGTTGTACGAGCCGTTTTCAACTATGCTTAATGTACCTGTTGACGGGTTTGGCACTTGAACTTCAACTGTACCCAAGCCCGTGTAACCCTCATCGGGTGTGTATGTGCCGTTCTCTGTGACAGTAATGTCTTGATTGTTTATTGTTGCGCCACCACCACCGCCGCTACCGGCACCATCGATTCTTACACATGCTTCACCACTATCATTAACTCCATAAATACTTGTTGGGTCATTTGATGTAACCTTGGAAGATACACGCATACAGGCTTTTCCATCACTATTAACACCATAAATGCTTGTACGTTCTCCTGTTGCATTCTCCGATGTTCTCAATATGGCTTCACCGTTACTGTTCACGCCATATATTGAAGATTTATCCGACATTTTTATACTCCTTTGAGGATAGATAATTTCAGAATAATATACAATGTATAAGGGAACCACAGCAACGATATGTCGGTTGTAATAAATCGTTACAAAAACTTTATCGAAAAGATATTGTAAACTTTTTTAGTTTCGAAATGATTTAATTGTTTTTGGTTATTTGTTCCGCTGTTTCGTTTACTTCCGTCTGGGCAACAACCAATTCAAGTTCATTAATCTCAGCGCGCCAAGCCTTACGGATAGCGACTTTTTCTGTCCACTCTTCGTCTGTGTATTCACCATCAACACGTTTGCTTGTCCAGTAGTCAGCATCCGCCAACATCTGTTTCAGTTCAGTAATTCGCGCCTGTGCTTTTTCGTATTCTGTTGGCTCTGGAATAACAACTTCCACGATTTTGTACGTACCATCTCCCAGTGGTTCGCTACAGAATTTCCCACCGTTTGCGTTCGTCCAGTTTGCAAATGCGATGTGTTCCTGCTTATTTATAATTTGTCCGTCTTTATACATTGTTTTTCTCCCTTATGCTGCTTTACCTGTTGCGAGCCAATATGAATTGTTGTTTTCGTATTTACCCCACGCACTGAACGATGTCGTGCCAACTCCCGATATGCCAACAAATCGTTTATTGACTGTATCGGGTAGGAAACTGGGGTCTGTCAAACGTCCGATGAACACTTGCGGGGTTAGCGAAAACGCGACCGGAAACGTTATAGTGACCTTTGCGTCGTCACGTGCGTTTATTGTTCCCCCTTGTTCAACCCAGCCATCAGCATATTTTCTATACCACGTATATCCGTTGCTCGCAGTTGGGGCTTGGAACTCAATAACACGATGAGCGTTCAGGTCATTAAACATTTCAGCATTCAGTCCTGCCGTTTGCTCTATTGCCGATTGCTCAAAGTTGCCGACGTAGAAGTACAGATACATCTGTGTTGCTGGAGGTTGAACAGTGTCAGATGCACCATAGATTGAATTACTCTGGCTTGCATTAGTCGAAGTTGCTGCAATGTTTGTTGCTCTAGTCGCATCATCTCCACACCA
>JAHAXB010000022.1 GCA_018384735.1 Eubacteriales bacterium
CATAGTGTAATAAAGAATAATAATTATGACTGTGGCATACGTGCGGACTGGGTATATAGCGTGAGTGAGGATGGGAAGAGTTGGCACGGGGTGGGGCCTGACAAAATTGACTGTGTCAATTTTGTAGTGATGAGTGAAAGAGTGAATAGTGAATAGTGAAAAGTGAAGAGTGAAGAATGAATAGTGAAAGAAGAATATCAAATGGCAACCGTGGCAGAACAAGAGTGAATAGTGAATAGTGAAGAGTGAAAAGTGTAGGAATAGAATACATAGACATATGATTGGTAAAATAGTATAATTTTAAGTGTCAAACATAAAAGGAGAAAAATTTTATGCCTTTATTAGAGAATTATGAATATTTTCAAAATGTCAATCCTGTTTTGCAATGGGCGATTTTTATCGTCGGCGTTTTAATCGTGGCGGTCGCCATCTTTTCGATTGGCGTTTCCATTTGGTTAGCGTATAAATATATCAAATTTAATCGCACCCCAAACAGTGCGCAAATCAGCGGTCGCGACGCTGCGCGTAAACTGCTGGACCAAAATGGAATGCAGGATTTACCGGTTTCGACTTGGGGTTCATTCCTTTTCGGTAACAGCTATTCCCATTATTTTCACAAAATTCGTTTGCGCCGTTTAACCCAAAAACAGAAAAGTATTACTTCGTTAGCAATGGCAGCGGAAAAAACCGCGTTGGCCGTCATGGACAAAGAAGATGACCCGGATATGCGTGCCCGCGTGCGTTTGACCCCATTAATGTATTTCGGACCCATTGCGTTCTTGCCGTTAATTTTAATTGGTTTGTTGATTGACTATTTGGTTTTCAGTTTTACCGGCGTAGCCACCGTGATTTCGGCTTTGATTGGTTTTTCGCTGTATGTGGTTTCGTTTGTCTTGGCAATTAAAGTTTTGAAAACCGAAGTCAAAGCCCAGCGCCGCGCCATCCAAATGTTGATGGACGAAAACATGGCGACCGCGGAAGAAACCGTGCTGATGCAAGAATTATTCCATGTATATAACATTCAATACGTCAATGACATTGTGATGGCGTTCTTGGAAATGGTCATGCGTGTCTTGAATTTCTTCGCCGACCGCGAAAATTCCGGCGCCTTTGCCCGCGACAACTAAACTGTGCTAAATCTCAAAAAGTCCGAATTACGCGTCCGGACTTTTTTATTGCAATTTTTTTTTACAAGTGTGGTGGGTTGTGCTACAATGCTTAGATGAAAAACGCAAAGAAAGTCATTTTAACCGCTGACCGTCCCAGTGGTAACCTCCACATTGGACACTATGCTGGCAGTTTACAAAACCGCGTGCGCTTGCAGGCTACCGGTGAATTTGAAATGTTTGTTATGATTGCGGACTTGCAGGCGTTGACCGACCACGCCCAAGACGTCCAAAAAGTTACGACTTCGGTCGAACAGTTGATGTTGGATTACTTGGCGGTGGGTTTGGACCCGCAAAAGATTCATTTCGTGTTACAAAGCGCGATTCCGGCATTATACGAATTGCCCATGTTTTACGCGAACTTGGTTACGCAAGCCCGTTTGGAACGTAATCCCACAGTGAAAAATGAAATCAAAACCAAGGGCTACCGTCGCGAAGTTCCGGTCGGTTTTGTGAACTATCCAATTTCGCAAGCTGCGGACATTACGGCGTTTGGTGCGTCTTTGGTGCCGGTAGGTGCCGACCAAGCCCCGATGTTAGAACAAACCCGCGAAATCGTAGCGACCTTCAACCGCTTGTACGGGGAAACCTTAGTTATGCCGGAAGCTTTAATTCCGGAACAGTCCCGTGGTCGTTTGGTGGGAATTGATGGTGCAGGCAAAATGAGTAAGAGCTTGGGTAACTGTATTTACATTAAGGACAGCGAAGACGAACTGCGTCGTAAAATTAACTCCATGTATACCGACCCGAACCATATTAAAATCACTGACCCTGGTAAAGTTGAAGGCAACGTGGTCTTCATGTATTTGGATGCGTTCTATGACGATAAACAACACTTATCCGAATTGAAAGCGCAATACCGCAAAGGTGGGTTGGGCGATGTAACGCTGAAAAAATTATTGTTTGAATGTTTGAACGGAATTTTGGCTCCCATGCGTGAGCGCCGTGCTTATTATGAACAACACATGGACGAAGTGCGCGGCTACTTGCGTGAGGGTACCAAACGGGCGCGTGAAGTGACGGACGCAACATTGGCACAAGTCAAACACGCGATGGGTATTTATCAATTATGAAAATTATCGCGGAAAATCGGCAAGCCCGTTTCAATTATTTTTTGCACGATACCTTTGAAGCCGGTCTCAGTTTGCAGGGGTGGGAAGTTAAATCGGCGCGCGCGGGCAATGCGACGATTACCGAAAGTTTTATTCATTTAGAACTCAGTAGTGGCAAGATTTGGTTGAAGAATGCGTACTTTGCACCATACCAAAATGGCGTTGTGGCGGAACAGGACACGCGCCGTAATCGCCAACTGTTATTGCATAAAGCCGAAATTGCCAAGATTGCCAAAGCTTGCATGGTAAAAGGCAACACCTGCGTGCCGTTAAAAATTTATTGGACGGACGGCGGATTGTTAAAAATTAGTATTGCGGTGGCAACGGGGAAAAATTTGGTTGATAAAAAACAAACCATTAAGAAACGCGACATCGCGCGCGAAGCTGCCCGTGCGCTGGCTGCACGTAAATAAAAGCCCGTTGTTAACACGCCTTTTTGGTTGATTTTGGGGGCTAACTAAATTTTTAATACTTGACGAGTGGTGGAGGTTTGCGCTAGAATAATTTATCCCGATGGAAGTTTAGCTCAGTTGGGAGAGCAACTGCCCTACAAGCAGTAGGTCATAGGTTCGAGCCCTATAACTTCCACCAGCAGATTTAAGTCGGTCAACGAACCGGCTTTTTGTTTGTATATTTTAGCGTTACCAGTAAAAACTAACGGTATGCGAAGATTATTGATGATGGCGGTTTGCTTGGGGACGGCTTTGGTTACGGCACTCAGCGGAACCGGTAGCGAAATTGTTAATTGGGGTTTATCGTATCACCACGACGGCACGGCGCCCACCGTCAGCGCTTGGGGTGCGGAATTGTTACAAAAGTATGACGGGATGTATCTTGGCGACACCAGCCAAAAGCAGGTCTATCTGACATTTGATTTGGGCTACGAGGCGGGATATACAGCCGAGGTTTTGGATTTGTTAAAAGCATATCAAATTAAAGGTTTGTTCTTTTTGTGTGGAAATTATTTGCAACAAACGGAATTAGTGGCGCGGATGCAAAACGAAGGTCACCAACTGGGCAACCACACCAACAAGCATAAAGATTTGCCAAAATTGGATGAAGCCGGCATTCGTAAAGATTTAACGGATTTGCATTTGCCCAAACCTGCTAAGTTCTTCCGTCCGCCACAAGGACGCTTTGACGAAAAAACTTTGCGCGTCGCTAAAGAGGAAGGTTTACGCGCGGTTTTGTGGAGCGTTGCGATTGTGGACTGGCAAAAGTCGCCGAAGTTAAATGTGGAGCAATGCACGCAAAAGGTTTTGGAACGTGTGCATCCGGGCGCGATTATGTTGTTTCACATTACCAACCCGGGAACGCCGGAAATGTTGCGTAAATTGATTCCTGCCTTACAGGCGCAGGGCTATTCGTTCGGAGAACTGAATTAGTGAACAGTGAAAAAAAGCGTTCATCCTAGTCGTGGGGATAATCATTGCCGCAGGCGCGCTTTTTACTGCTGTCTATGATGTAATATATAAATATAACTCCTCTAATACTACTAACCTTAATGCTGCTACAGTGGATTATACGGGGAAGACACGTTTTGGTGTCGGGGGGACGAAAAATAATGGTGCGGAAAGTACGACACTGAGTTTTGACGCCGGGACTTATGTGGTGGCTTTTTCGGGACAACAGGGGAAATTTAATGGAGGGCCGGGTTGTAGTGCTGGGGCATGTTGTATTGCCTTTTACAAGGCAGACGGAAGTGCAGAAAGGCCTAATAGTATGACTGTAGTAATTGGTGAAGGTGGTGGATTAGGAAGTTATGCAAATGGTGGTGGAAAAACGGTTGTCTCAACTAACTTTGCTTTACCAAATGGTTATAATGGAGAATACCAGGCCATGGCGTCTGGTGGTGGAGCATTTTACGCTGGACAGGGTGCAGATGACAATGGAAGAACATTTAATGTAGCAGATGGGACATTCGCAGGATGGGAAGCGGATGGTTGGGCGACGACAATGTGGAAAATTGGAGTTGCGACTAATCATATTCAAGGTACGCCTGCAACACAGACGCATGGTGGGTGGTTGAGGAAATATATCTCTGAAACAGAGGAGGCGGGTTTTATCATGACGCCTAATTATACAAGTGGGAATGATGAGTGGAGTGGTAAACAAGGATTGGGCGGAGGCGCTGGGTATTTTGATGGCGGTGCGTGCGTTGGAAGGCAATATGCTGGGGGTGGTTCGTGCACGCCATGGTGTTATCCGTTGTGTTCCAGCGATACGGAACGTCCCATGACTTATGCAAGGGATGCTTGGGATAGTAAGGGTAATAAAGTTCGAGTATGGATGCGAGATGGCGGTTTTGTAAATTATTACAGGATAGACCCTGAGTTGTCATATTACCCAGCCAGTAATGAGGCACTATGGCAGGGGAATGGGATAGAGATAGAGTTAAAACCTGGGGTTAATGTGGAAGAGGGGAACGAAAGACGGCATTCAGTGGCGAAGTTCGTTAATGATTATGATAGTTACAATGAATATGACACAGGGCTGCGTACGGGCTGGGTGTATAGCGTGAGTGAGGATGGGAAGAGTTGGCACGGGGTGGGGCCTGATGGCGTTTCTCCGTATTATAAAACTGCGCAATACAAAAACGGCAACGGTGGTGAGGGCCGTGATGGCGCGAAGAAATTAAACTCAGCTAACGAAGAACAACTCTTGAAATATATCGAAGGCTTACCAAACGATTTGATTGGTGACCCAGCGAACCCCGAAGACGACAACGTAATTATTAAAGACGGTTATGAAAAGTGGTTTGAACACACAGACGAAAGCAACCCGATCGCAGCAAACCGTATCGTAAACGAATGGAGTCCTTATGTACCCAAACGTTCCAAAATTGGTACGACCTATGTGCGTGCGCGCTATGTTTTGTATGCGCAAGATTTCGTCAATGTGACCGGAAAAGACGCCGGCACGGATTTCAATGGTGAAGGTTGCGACGAAAAAGTATCGACCGAATACATTGGACCAACCTATAAAATGAAATACATGTATCCGGAATTTGCGGCCGAAGATGATGATTACACGATTACCGCCGTCGGTACCAAAGGTCAACAAGATACCTATTTGAAATTGACCGTTAATGCAATCAATCCGCCGGCACGCGTGGAAACTGATCCGACGTTCGCTGGTGTTGATGGAACGGGTACCGAAGCCGGCGCCAAAGTTCTTTTCTATACCGGTTATTATCAAAAATTGATTACCGCAGGTGCGACAGGCAATGACGGCGCGCCGGACTATGCGATGGACCACATCGAATACAGTTTGTTGAACGAATACGGCACCAGGATGATTGGTTGGACCCCGAATTATGACGATATCAAAGCCATATCGTCGGGTAGATATACTGTGCAATACCGCGCAATCGGTAAAGATGGGCATTATAGCAGTGATGACGATTACGGGGAAGGGGCGTCGAAAAAGCCTTACGAGAAAACAATCATTATTAGCGATACGCATGTGTTAGCAAAACCGGGCGGACCTGTGGCTAACAGTCCGGGAAATCTTGTTTACCAAGGGGGTGACCCCATCACGCTGTTATCGGCGGGGTCATCGACAACGTACATGAACCCCGAAGATACCAATGATCCTGACCCCATCGGAGAGGTGTGGTACAAATTGGGCGATGGCGAACCAACCATGGATTGGTCATCTTTGACCGCCACTGAAGTTGGAACCTATACCATTTCTTACTACGCCAAACCAACGGAGTATGGCGCCAGTACTGGCTGGCAAGCATCCGAATGGGCTAGCATTACCGTAACCATCGAAAAGGCTGACGGTCAGTTGAACCGCGGCTCCGGTGCTGACATCTTGGCCGGCATTGGTGGGTTGGTTTATAACGGTAACAGCCAAACCTTGTTCAAAGGTGCGGGTACATCATTGGGTGGTGGCACAGTGTATTACACTGTTGTGGAAACCAATTCTTCGGCGGATCCCAGTGAAACACGAACCCCAGGAAGTAACCTGGCAGGCGAAGTTACACTGAATAATTTGAAAGCGATCAACGCGTTTGACGGCGCTAATCAGATCTATTACCACTTGTTCTACCGTGCGGCGGAAAGTTCGTCATACAAAGCAGTCAGTTGGACCTATACTGGCGTCTATACGACCATCAGCAAAGCTAAATTTACTGTATCAATTAACCAAGAAAGCGACGCGAAATACGACGGTCGCGCGCACCAAATTTGGGGTGGCAGTCCGGTCATTGCCTCGACCAATTCAACCTTGCAAGGCGCGAACCTTTTGGATGTTAATTACACGTTGACTTATACTAGCTCGAATTATCTGGTCGAACGCGGTCCGTGGAGCACGCCAACCACGTCTTTGGATGTCATGAAAACCATTCCGGTGTTGGCGGGTTGGTACAAATTGACCGCGACCTGGGCGCCGAAAGCGGACGAAAGTTACAGCAATCAAATTGAAGCGCAAACCGAACCAGTGGTTTTGACCCACGGTCAAGCCAGTTCGGGTGGTACGGATGATTATTTCAAAATTACCAAAGCGACCGACGCGGCCGAGGCGCTGGTGAAAGTCACTGGCTTAGGTATTCGCAATAACCAATCGGCGGATAATATTGTAGTTCACGTTACTACCGGTGGCGATGTTGAGGCGCCGTTTAGTGCGGAACAAAATATCGACTTGGTGGCTGGTCCGCAAGAATTGACCGAATTGAACGGTATCAGTACGCAAGGTGATGACAACTACAACAAATTGTCCTACATTTTATTGCGTTCGGATTTGACACCGACAGCCGAAAATCCGCAATGGGTTGCATGTGCTACCGCCACCGATTTGAATACAGCGTTACCGACCGTTATTCCGAGTAGGGCGGGTACATTCTGCTTGTGGTTCAAAATTGACCGCCATAACAACTTCGCTAATGATATGATTTTCAAGGTTGCAACCATCGTGGTCGAAGGTTTCGGCGCGGATAATGTGCCTTTGAAAGGTGTCTGCCTGACCGGTTCTAACAAAGCGGTTGGCGGCGATGGCACCGGCGAAGGTAATGGTGCGATTGTTTACGACGGACAGTCTCATAAAATTGTTAAATATGGTACTTTGCAATCGGCGGATGCGGCCTTTACTTTGGGTGATGTGTCCTACGCATGGAATACCAGTAATAACGTAATTCCGACCAGCGGTTGGGAAACGGTAACCGACGACTTGCCGAAAATTACCAATGTCGGCACATATTATTTGTGGGTCCGCTGGACCGACAGTGAAACCGTGGTGTCCTGCGCGGGTCGTCTGTATGGCAGTGTCCAAATTAAAAAGTTGTCAATTAACGATGCTGGCACCGAGGTTTATTTCTCTGGTTTGGAATATAACGGCACCTATACGCAACGTGACAATTTGGCCAACGGGGCTTATGATAACTATAATTTAACCTTTAGTAACCAAGCGCAATGTTTGGTTGCAAACAGCACGACTCCGACCATCGCGGTTTATGATAAGGCAACCGGTTCGGGCGACTTGGTCGGTCAATTCGGTATCATTGAATTGGGTGTCAGTTCCGCGACCAACATGATGACTGGCAGATACGACATTAACACGGGTAATAATTACCAATCTTTGTCCGCTGTATATTGTGGCAGTTATTATTTATGGGTTCGCTGGGGCGGCTCGACCAATGTTGAAGCGGGGGCAATGGTGTACCGTGTGCTTGACGGTGACCGAAACGTATTGGTTGCGCCGAAATTCAACATTACCCAATTGTTAAGTTTGACCGATTCGAACTTTAGTGTGCCAACCGTGTTCTTGGAACAAACCGACGGCGGCTACCATCCGTTCAAATATACATTCTCTGGTAATACCTATAATGCGCAATCGCAAGCCTTGTTCGCGATTAAGTTTGCGCCGACTTTGTTAATTGGCGGACAAAACTACAATGCGTCCGTGGTAGCTTATGAATATTTGTTAGTCGATAGTAACGATCCTGATGTGATTAAATCACAAACATATGATAACCAATGGCAAAGTGCCATTAACATGGCGCAACGCAGCGATTTGGGCAACTACTATATGTGGGTTAAGATTATCATTAACGACGAAAATGTTAATGCTACTTACTACTACATGAACCCGCAAGCGGCAACAATTTCGGCGGCGACCTCGTTCGTACAAATTCTGCCGACTGCGATTACCGGTATCACTTATTCGGGCGATGGTAATAAACACCAATTGATTTACGCCAGTTCACAAGCCGCACCGCATGTGGAGTACTCGTTGGGTGAATTGACCGCGGTCAATGGCGAATGGCAATGGTCAACTGATGTTAACGCTGAAATTTTAAAATGGGACCAAGCCGGAACCTTTAAAGTTTACTTCCGTGGTGCTGAATATAAAGATAATGGTGTAGTGATTTTTGAAACCGAAGATCGCGCGAATAATAATTATCCGTACATTACGGTTTCAATCAATCGCACTGCCGCGGGATTCGTGGAAGAAAAAATGCCCAAAGCCAAATCTGGCGTGTATTATACCGGCGCACTGATTGCCTGTGATGATTTGTTCAGCAATGGTAAGGCGCAATTGAATGGCACGGAAGGTGAAGTTGATTTGGTATACAGTTGGACCGGTAACGGCGACTGGGTTTCCTATGGTGACGACAAGTTGAAACAACTTAATGCCGGATCGTATACTTTGTACTTCAAACCGGAAGAAGGGCACAGCAATATTGATTATTCTTCAAACATTATTGGTTCAATTACCATCGTGATTAACAAGGTCGAAATCGGCATTACTAGTCCGGTTGTTGTGGGCGGTGGCGAATTGATTTACAAAGGTGCCGCTTATCAAGTTTTCCCGACCACGGAAGACTGTGGCGATTACCGTTTACAACGCGACGGCAGTCCGTTGGTTGTGGCAGGCAATCGTAACATTTGGCACAGCGAATATTTAGCTGGTGATTATGTCGATAATGGCAAACAAAAATATGGCAATATGGGGGCGATCTATTACGCGCTTTCCAACAATAAGGATACGCAACCGACCGCCGATGCCTGGAAGTCAAACTACGATGAAATCCAAATTAGTCAAGTTGGTACCTATTACTTTTGGATGAAAGTTGATGAAGGTGACAACCATTTGGGTCTTGATGCAATTTGCTTTGAAAATACTCCGTTGACAATTGTAGCAGCAAATGCCGATTCAATCCGTTTCAATCAATCGACTTATACCGTACAAAAAGACAGTCAAGGTCAAAATTTACGCTTCAACCGTTTGTCGCGTAACTTGATTGAGGATTTAACCTTGTCGGTTCAAGTTTTGAATCGTGACGAAAATGGTGTATCGACCAATACCTACGGCGCTCCAGTTGCGACTAGTGAATTGGGTCGCGTATATTACTCCTTACGTACCCGTGCTGAAGGTGCACCAGAAATCGGTGATTATTCATCGAACGGTTGGATTGCTAACTGGCAAAACTTAGCCAAGGTTAATGCTGGCGAATATGACTTGTGGGTCATGCTTTATAACGACGGCACTGGCAATATTGCTACAACGCGCGTTTGCTTGTCGACTTTGGCAATTGATGCCGGCATGAACCAACGAGAAACGATCTGCATCGACAGGGCGGTTAAATCCGATATTACCGTTTCGGGTATCTCCAGTTTGTCGAATGAATTTACCGGTGATGATATTTATGTCAAAAATAAAGCATTGGCGGTTGGCGATTTGCTGGTTCGTATTTCAAGTTCGCAATACACATTGAGTAGTGAAATCGAAACGGTCGAATACATGTTCTGGAATCTTAATGATCACACTGCGGCACCGACCGTTGATGATTACGATTGGACCAGCTGGAATCAAACCCGCGCTAGAAAAGTTGGTCAGTACCAATTGTATGTTCATGTGGTTTTAAGTGATAACACCAATATTGATGACAGCGATTTGGTTTACCCATTGTTCCCAGTTGATGGTTACGCTGAAATTACCCGCGCGGGCGAATTGTCGTTGGTAATTAACGCGCCAGGCTTTGCTTCCGGTTTGGCTTATGATGCTACTGAACAATGCTTGTTGACCAGTCAAGCAACTTTGTCAATGCAAAATGGTAATCATTTAATGGGTGTAAATGGTCGTGCCTGGTACTACATCAGTGGTAGCAGTATAAGCATGACCAAAGATGGCACTAATGATAATACCGCGGCCGGCGAAGACGGTTGGTACAGCGATATTACCTTGAACGGTAAATTAAAACAAGCCAACGTTGGTACCTATTACATTTGGGTCAAATTCGACGAAGGCGACAGCCACACCGCGTTGGAAGCTCGTTACATCGGTTCAGTTTCAATCAAGGCTGCGGGTGAAAACGATATTGATTTGGGTGGTATTACGTTTGCAACTGACCTTGCTTATACCGGTGCCGCACAAACTTTGTTCGGTGGTGCAGCGACTTTGCGCTTCAAAACCAGCGCTGAGTCGGCTACTGCTGATACCGCAAGCATCGAGTACGCTTATTCTGACAATCCGAGCATTATGCCTACCGACGGATGGACTGCTGATATTAGTACCTTGAAAGCAGCCAAAGCCGGTGAGTATTACGTATGGGTCAAGGTAACCGCTGCAGAAAACCAAACGACACATTCTTACAATATAGTTAGTTTCTGTAAGTGCTATTTCAATGACCCAGAAAAAGACTTTACCGAAATCATTCCGGCCGACTTGGAACTCAGTTACTTTAACAACAGTATTGCTCCGCGCACTGAAGGTTTGATTTACATTGGTAAAGAACAAAATTTGGTTAAACTTACCGCGAACACCGAAGGTAAATTATCGATTATCATTAGCAATAATCTTGATGTTAATATTAACGCCATTAACGATGACATTTCGGTAACATGGGGCTTGGGTAACGGTGCTAACCTTGCGGGTAAACCGACCGTTTGGTATAGCGACATCAATGAAATTAAAGGTAAGTATGCCGATACTTACTACTTATGGGTGAAAGTTGAGGGTAGTCGCAACTTGAACGACTTCATGAAATGCTACGCGTTGGTGCAGATTGCTCCGGCAGAAGTGGTGTACGGAACTTATGACGAAGTTAATCAAATCTTTACCGCCGTCGCGCCGAGCTACTATGGTGACAACAGTGATCAATTAACCTATACCGGTGCTGACCAACAATTGTTGAAAACTGTTCCGACCGCTTGGTTCTATGCTGCGGGTGACTATTACGAAGGTAATCACTATTATCCGGTTGACCCAGAATTGCAAATTACATTTGGCGTTAATACCGATACCAACACCTTGAATATTACCGATATGAATCTGGTTACTGGTAAGAACGCTGGCGACTATCACGTCTTCTATGGTGTCCCGGCAGCAGATGGTAAATGGGAAAAATCTGTCTATGAAATTATCGTCCACATCGACCAACGTGATGCCGGCGAATTGGTGTATGGCTTGTTGGAAGCACCGCGTGCATTAACCAATGTTGCCTTTACCGATTACTATGACAGCGTATCTGGTGAACGTAAAGGTCGTTCGCAACGCTTGATTAACTATGGTCAATTAAGCGCCTTGGCTTTGAACGAATGCGCCATTGAATTCTGGTATGAAGATGAAGGTTATGACTCCCATAAGACTTATCAATATGTCAACGGTGGTTATACCTGGGTTAATGGCGAATTGCCTGGCCGTGTCAATGTGATTGATGGTGGATACAATATTTGTTACCGTGTGGTTGCGTTAAATGCGACCGGTAACTTTAAATCATCGACTACAACAGTAACCTTGACCGGCGTTATTAACCCACGTCAAGTTACTTGGGTAACCCGTCCGGAAGCCGTGACCGGTTTGAAATACAGTGGTAAAGCACAACGCGCCTTGCGCGAAGGTCAATTGAATGTTGATGCCGATGCTTTGGGTGTTAAGGTTTATTACTCCGTTGTGGCACCTGGAGAAAATGTTACTGCGGCAAATCGTGCTTGGACCACGCGTGTACCTGAAATTGATAAGATCGGTTTGTGGGATATTTACTACTATGTCGAACTCGACCAAAATAATGAGTTCGTTGGTAAAGATGCCGAAAAGAATAGTAATTTGAAAGGTTACATGGTACAAGTCTTGGTCGGACGTTATGTATTGAATATTCGTACCGCACCTGAATCCAGTTCGGTTATGTATACCGCGGTCGACCAAAAATTGGTAACTTATGCTTCGTTGTCGGTCGATACCAAGAAATTCAGCGTCAGTGAATATTTCGAAGGCAAGACAATTGCTAATGATGTAACAATCAATAAACAACTTGCTACCGCGATTGAAAATTACTTGGTTGCCGGTACTGGCAAATATGTCGACGAAACGACATACAAATTAACTGAGTATTATTTCAAAGCGAAAAACAATGGCACCTTGCGCGCTTTGCCGACCGAGTTGGCATCCTACGCAACCGAAATTTACGAATTGGTTGAAGAACAACTTCCGTACGAGGATAGTGTTTACGATTTGATTAAGTTCTTGGTTGCTAACCAATATTACAATGAAAGCACGCACCAATTAACCAACGCTTATCATACTGCATGTAACAGTAATGCCTTGGTAGCATTGGGTACTGCCTTATCTCAATATAACGATATTTATGATAAATTAAACGAAGCCGCGCTCAATATTCAAACTACTGGTACGACCCGTTTCAACAATAACGATTTACCGTACTTTGAATACCGTTTCAAACCGGGGAACCAAACCACTATTGACAAGGGACTTTCGACCGCTTGGCAACAGGGTAACATTGAAGCCAAAGACCAAGGTGAATATGTCATTGAATGTCGTTTGGTTTACAAGAAGAGTATCTTTGAATTGGTTGGCGATTTACCGTCAGGTTATGAATTCGTCATCTATTCGGATAAGATTGATAGCGATTTGCAAAATGATTATGCTGCTTTAACACCAAACCCAACCGATCACGAATTTACCAAGGAGGAATTGAAAAAGTTTGGTCTGCCGTTTGGTACATTGACCGCTAAAATTCAAGCAATGAATTTCCCGGCCGACTCGGTCCGTGCTGTCATCAAAAATAGCAATGGCGAAATTGTTTCGGGTCGCAGCTTCACTCGCGCCGAAGCATATAACTTGTATCTTGATTTTGAATGCGATTATCCGGATGAATTGAAACAAGAATTTGCAAAGAAAGTTAAATACAACTATATCATTAATGATGAATACCATCATGTTGACCGTACCCCAGTCCCATACGAAAAATACGAAAAACCAGATTATGATGGTAAGGTACATAAACTTGGTGAAGTTTTGGATTTGAATTTGGGTACTTACCAATTCTTCGTTACCATCGGTGTAGATACTAACTCCAGTGCTTATGACCAATTTGAAACCAAAGAAACTGCACTTGATGAAATTACCATTGCGGAAACTCGCGTTGTCAACATCCATATGCCATTGAATACTTACAGCAATGTTGCCTATGTCCGCGTCTGGATTGATTTCACCGGGGATATGGGTTACGAAGATTCGCCTTACAAGGCGCAAGGTCAAGTTAACACGCTTGATGGTTTGTTCTGCACCTTCAATAATGTTGCTTCCAGTGGTGTGGATGGACGCGCTTGTGTCCGTATGAACATTGATAATGGCAACTATTTCCGTACAGCGCAAAACAAATACACAATTGACACATATCGCGAAAAAATTCCAGTTGACTTGAATGAAGATAAAAAATATTATCGCGAATACCAAGGTTTGTACAATGGAAGTATTGACTACTGGTTGTATGAAATTTACCACATCCAATATGACAAGAATGGTGCTGAACCGTTGAGTGAAGGTGCTGCGCCGACCGATGGTTGGAAATGGCATGGTGTTGATTACAAATTGGAAGAAAACATTTATACCAAGAAAGCGGACGACGGTTCTACTTTGAACGCAAACGGTTGGAATGTCACCCGCGCAGGTAACGGCAAGGCGTATCCGAAAAACTCGTACTATCGCGAAGATGCGTCACAAATTTTCTATGCTGATTTCTCTAAGCCGGGTGAAGATAGTTATTTGATTAAATGGGTTATTACGGCTGGCAACGTTACCTATGAATTGGATCGCAGTGGAAAATGGTTCAATACGAGCACTGATGACAAACGCGAAACTGGTATCTTTGTTGATGAAGGTGACATTATTCCATTACCACAAATTGTCCACGATGAAGATGGTAACAAGTTCTGGTCTGGCAGTTTGTTCGGTGGTTACTATATCCAAGGTTGGCAAGCGGAAGATAGTTCAATCTACAGTGCTGCCACTATGTACGCCACCCATAGCGTTACTTATACCGCTTCGGTTGAAAATGGTATGTTAGTTCCGACCACTGATACGGTACGTTGCGTCTTTGTTAATAACGACGGAGAACAAATCAGTGATACTGGTGTTTTGGCTAGCGGTGCTGATGCGTGTATGGCATTGTCCGGTATGAGTAAAGAGCAATTAAAAGCCTATCGCGAAGGTTTGGATACTTGGTTAAAAGACAATAGCAACAAACAATTAAAGACCAGCGAAATTAAAGACGGCTATTTTGAATACAGTTTGGGCGCAGCTAAACAAACGCAAACACCGACTACTGAAACTGATGACAAATCTGATGGCATGAACGAATACTTTATAATGTTCATTATCTTGGCAGCTGGCGTCATCGCGCTAGGTGCATCGTTAGGTGTATACTTGGTAATGCGTAAGAAAAGCAGGGTGGTCAACTTTAAAAACTTTAAAGAAGAAGCTAGGCATTAATCTTTAAGAAATAGTATTTGACAAAATGCGTGCGAGTGACTATACTTATCAAATATGATAGCACAAAAAACTTTTTTTGCGGACAAACAAAATACTAAGCGCGAATGGTTGCTGGTGGACGCCACCGGTCTTCCTGTTGGTCGCCTTTGCAGCCGTGTTGCATTGATTTTACGCGGTAAACACAAACCGACCTACACACCACACAGTGATGCAGGTGATTATGTCATCATCGTTAATGCGGAGAAAGCCATCTTTACCGGTAAGAAAATGACCGATAAATACTATTTCCGTTACAGTGGTTATGTTGGTGGTGACAAATATACTCAAGCCAAAGAAGCTATGCAAAAGAATCCAGCTTGGGTAATTGAACATGCGATTAAGGGTATGTTACCAAAGAACTCTTTGGGTCGCGAAATGTTCAAAAAATTAAAAGTCTATAACAATGCGGAACATCCTCATGCAGCACAAAAACCGCGTAAAATTGATATTAAAGGGAAGGCAAACTAATCATGGCAGTTAAGAAAAATGCAGTAGCACAAACTTTGGGAACTGGTCGTCGTAAATCCAGTGTTGCCCGCGTTCGTTTGATTAAAGGTACTGGTAAAGTTATTATCAATGACAAATCCTTGGAAGAATATTTTGGTGATGGTTTCATGCGTTTAACCGTTAACCAACCATTCAGTTTGTTGGATGTAAATACTTTCGACGCCATTGTTAATGTTAATGGTGGTGGCTTGTCTGGTCAAGCTGGTGCAATCCGTCATGGTATTGCTCGTGCTTTGGTTAAAGAAGACGCAAACTTCAAGGCTGAATTGAAGAAAGCTGGTTTCTTAACCCGTGACCCACGTATGAAGGAACGTAAGAAATACGGTTTGAAAAAAGCTCGTCGTGCTCCACAATTCTCAAAGAGATAAAAGAATTGTATATTTACAAAAGCCCCGAAACGGGGCTTTTTTTGTAAAAGATAATTTGCTTTTTATTGCAAGTGCATATATAATTATTTCGTGCCAATCGAAATTGTTGCGGATTTTAATCAAGATAATCTTCGGCTATACAAACGCGGGCTGGGAATTATTTTTAATGAAGAAATTGATGATACATTGACCAAGAAGGTTCGAAAGATTTTAAGTGACCACGAACAAAAGAAAATTGCCGTGGTCGGAACTCCGGGGGAGACCGAAGAACGTGTAGCTTGCGAAAAAGGTATTTTGTACGACATCGGTTTTTCTGATTTAGTTTACATCCAACCGACGGTCGCTTTGGCGTCATATTTTGGTTACCCGTTTACCGAACAAGTACCGGTCATGGCGGTTGTCATTGGTGACTCTGCGACCGACTTGGCGATTATGCTGGGCGAAAAAATATTGTACAGTGGCATTCTTGATGTAGGTGTTGACTCTTGCGTTGAAGCCATTAAAGATTTGGTAGCGGAAAAGTACGACGTTGAAATCAGCTACGAAAACGCACGTAACATTTTCAACGATGTTGCTTCGTTATTGAAAAATGATACCCGTTTCGTTAAGTTTCCGGAATTTATTTTGAAAGCCGAACAGGTTCGCGAAGTTATTTATCCTTTGTACGCGCAAATTATCGGCGCGATTAACCATTTGTTACCGCAAGCCAGTGCGGAAGTCATGCGCCAAATTTTAAGCACGGGTGTGGTCTTTGGTGGTCCGGGCGCAAAAATTCGTGGCTTGTCCGAAGCCGTTTATTGGAGTTTACAGCTACAAACCATGATTGCCCAAGACGAAAACAACGCAACACTGTTGGGTGCGGGTAGCTTATTGGAACAGCCGCAATTATTTCTAAATTTAACCCAAAACGCATAAATTTGATTGTGCGTTTTTTTATTCATCCGTTGTTTATTTTGACTGCCGTGGTAGCGATAATTTTTGCTGCGACGGATTTTTTAATTGCGTTAACGGTTGCGGTGGTTCTGCATGAACTTGCACACGCTTTGGTAGCAAAACATTTCGGCGCCGTGGTTGCGCGGATTACTTTGACGCCGTTTGGTGGTGCCTTGAATTTGAAAACCAAGATTTTGACGGCGTACCAGCAACGACTGATTTATTGGGCGGGTCCGGTCACCAGTTTATTGTTTAGTTTGTTATTTGGCGTCATGGTTTGGCTTTTCCCGAGTGTTTTTATATATCTGGAATATTTAGTGGTCGCTAACTTCTTGGTCGGTGTTATCAATCTCTTGCCGATTTACCCGCTGGACGGTGGCAAAATTTTGGCGCATATTGTCCCGGCTAAAACTATTTTTATTTGGTCGGATGTGGTTTTCGCGGTGGTGTTAATCGTGTCTTTGGTTTTACAAAATTGGTGGTGGAGTTGTTTTGCAATTATTGTTTTACTGCAAATCAACTGGGATTTCAAACAATCCATTTATGTTGATAAGTTTAATTACGCCGGTAAAACTAAAACAGGTAAATTTACATCATGCGCAGTTTTGTCCGATATGACTTTATTTCATGTTTATAAAATGCTCAACCCAAAGCATCCAACTCAATTTGTTATTACCGACCGCAGCAACGCCATTTTTTACGAAAACGATTTAGAACAGTGGCTCCTGCAATTCCCATCCAATACGACTTTAAAAAAATGCATGAAAAATTAAATTTCACGCTCGGAAACTTGTGCTGTCGTATTGGTTTGCTCCAAAGTGGTGGCGATGGCTGGAATCGAACCAGCGATACCCGGGGTATGAACTCGGTGCATTAGCCGCTGTGCTACATCGCCGTATTGATACTATATCAAACTTCTTAAAATAACGCAAGATATTTATGGTTGCATTTTTTGTCGGTTTAGTGTATCATACCAATGTATCTTTTTCCTACGGTTGCACCGTAGGCGTTAGACCATAAAAGGAGGTAAAACATGGAAAACAAAAAATCATATGAATGTATGATTGTTGTGGACGCAAAACTCAACGAAGCAAAACGCGAAGAGCTGATTGCCAACTTTAAAAAAATGGCAGGTGCTCAAACAACAGTAGAAAAATTAGGCCAAAAGAAATATGGTTTCTACTACTTGTTAAATTTCAGCGCGGCTCCGGAAGTTCCAGCCAAAATGACCGCTTTGATGAACATTACCGAAGGTATCAACCGTCACTTGTTCATTGCTAAGACCGATGTTATGTTGGCGCAAGACGTAATCCGCAAACAAAATCGTGCCAAAGCACGCGAAGAATACTTGGCTAAGAAAGAAAAAGAAATGCGTGAAAAAGAATCCAAAGAAGTAAAAGAAGGAGAATAATTTACCATGAACAAAGTTTTTTTAATTGGTAATTTAACCCGTGATCCAGAATTATCAAATGTTGGTGCATCTAATACCAGCGTTTGCCGTTTCTCGATCGCTGTTAATCGTCGTGCTGGTAGTAATGGAAATCAAGAAACCGATTTCTTTAACATTACCGTATGGCGTGCTTTAGGTGAAAATTGCGCTAAGTTTCTAAAAAAAGGTAGCAAAGTTGCTGTCAGTGGTGAAATTCAAATCCGCAACTATGAAGACAAAGAAGGTAACAAGCGTACCTATGTTGACATCGTTGCTAGCGAAGTTGAATTCTTAGATCGTCGTGGTGAAACCTCTGGTAAAACCTACGACCAAACCAACAATGTGGAAATGAAGCCCATTGCAGATGATTCGTTACCATTCTAATTAAAAGGAGAAATTATGGGAGAAAATTTATCGACTCGCGAAGTTATTGAAGAATTAAGTCGTCAAGAAAATAAAGCCAACAAAAAGAACGCTAGCGAAAATACCGAAGAACGCAAAGAAAAACGCGCTCCTCGTCAAAAACGTCGTGTCTGCGCTTTCTGTATGGAAAAAGACGAAGCTAAACGCCCGTTGTACATCGACTACAAAGATTCACGCTTGAAGAAATATGTTTCTGAAGGCGGCAAAATCTTCCCACGTCGTCAAACCGGTTTGTGTGCTGCTCACCAACGTGAATTGGCTCGCGCCGTTAAAGTTGCGAAGAGTATGGGCTTGTTGTAATTAGCAAGACACAATTTAATAACAGTCTGAAAAAATAACGCATATATAAAACGGTGCGTTATTTTTTTGTTGGTATCGGCGGTGTGTCGATGTCGGCTTTGGCTAAGTTATTGCTAGCACAGGGCAAACAGGTTGCGGGCAGTGATGCCGTATCTTCGCGTAACACGCAAGAGTTATCCGCCATGGGGGTCCCAATATATATTGGACACACGGCGGAAAACCTGCAACACGAATCAGTCGATTATTTGGTCATTAACGGTGCCATTGCAGACGACAATCCAGAATTACTGTTTGCGAAACAACAAAATATTAAAGTTATTTATCGGGAAAACCTGTTGGCTCAAATTGCGCGCCACTATGAACGCGTAATTGCGGTTGCCGGTTGTCATGGTAAAAGTTCAACAACCGCGATGATTGGTTCGATTTTTACTACGGGTGGCTCTCGTCCGACCGTACATAACGGGGCGCAGGATAATTTGCATCTCGGCGATAAAAAATGGTTCATTACCGAAGCGTGCGAATTTCGCAAGAGTTTTCTAAAATTGAAACCGTATCTTGCGGTCGTGACCAACGTTGACGCTGACCATTTGGATTGTTATCACGACTTAGACGAAATTAAACAATGTTTTGCTCAGTTCGCTGCGCAAAGTGAAATTCTGATTAAGAACGCCAGCGACCCCAACAGTGCTCATTTGCAAGGTCATCGGCGCACGATAACTTTTGGTCTTGATTACGGTGACGTCCATGCAAAAAATCTGCAAGCGTTACCCAATGGTGGGTACAGTTTTGACATCGTGTTGAATCCGAAAGTTTTTGGTACTGTGTATCAATTACCGCGCTTTGACATCCATGTGCCGGGGATACACAACGTCACAAACGCCTTGGCTGCCATTACCTGCGGTTTAGTATGCCAAATTGGTTTTGACCCGTTGTGCCGTGCGATTGCTAATTATCGGGGGATTGCGCGTCGATTTCAACGCTTTTGTCGGATTGGTAACACGCCGGTAATTTTGGATTACGCGCATCATCCACGAGAAATCGCGACCACAATTAAGACGGCACAAACTCTTTATCAAAAGTATTTATTAGTTTTCCAGCCCCATACTTATACGCGTACCATTTCGCTATGGGATGATTTCGTGCAAGTGTTATCCCGCGTGCCGAACTTAGTCATTTATAAAACTTTTGCGGCGCGGGGTAAAACTATCGTCGGCGGGCGGGGGTTAGATTTAAGCCGTCACTTGAAAGTGAAGTACTTTGCCACGACGGAGAAGTTGAGCGCGTATTTACATGACCATGCGCAGGAATACGATGCGGTAATTCTTTGTGGCGCGGGCGATGTGGTCAGTGGCGAATTTTTACGCCAAAGTAGTTTTGTGACATTTGATTGACAAGATTAAATTGCCATGGTAATATAATCGTTATGAAAGAAAATATTCATCCAAATTATCACGAAGCCGAATTCGAATGTGCTTGCGGTAACAAATTCACCTGTGGAACCACCAAGGAAGGTGACGTCGTAAAAATTGATATTTGCTCAAAATGTCATCCATTTTATACTGGCAAACAAAAGATTGTTGATACTGCTGGTCGTGTTGACAAATTTAACAAACGTTACGCAAAATCAAAATGAAATTAGCACAACTGATTGCGCAAACTGGTGAGCACGAAGCGACAATCCAAGTTTTGTGTCATTTGTTAGAAGCTGAACGCACGAATGTTTTTTTGATTAAAGACATTAGCGAATCTGTTGCAAAAGAAGCAATTAAAATTATTGACCAATATAAAAAAGGCACTCCTTTGGCGTACTTGCTGGGGAGTACTTATTTTTATAACCGAAAATTTATCGTGACGCCGGCCGTTTTGGTGCCACGCCATGATACCGAAGTTTTGGTCGAACTGGCGGAAAAGAAAATTATTGCTGATTCATTGCTTGGCAGTGAGAACCCGACCTACCAGATTTTGGATTTGTGTTGTGGCTCGGGTATCATTGGTATTTCGTTGGCTTATCTTTGTGATTGGTTACATCACAATAACCGTGAATTGCGCTACGAAATTACGGCCGTGGATTACAGCCCGGAAGCGTTGGCGGTGGCAGCGCAAAATGCGTCGTTACATCATGCAGACATCAATTTGGTATACAGTGACTTGTTAGAAGATGTGCACGGCAAATTTGATTTGTTGGTTTGTAATCCGCCTTATGTGCGTACCGCGGACATCGGCGTGGAAGATAAATGGGTTTTGAAAGAACCGCACATGGCTTTGGACGGCGGCATTGACGGCTTGTATTTTTACCGTCGCATATTAGCTACCGCGAAAAAACACTTAACCACACACGGTATGATTATGTTTGAAATTGGTTATGACCAAGCTGCGGCGGTGGAACAAATCGCGTTGGAACATGGTTACAGTATGGTAAAGGTATATAAAGATTTGGCAAATCGTAACCGAGTGGTTACAATAAGGGTATAATGTTTGAAGAAGTTAACGCATTAGTTGAAAAGCATACACAGTTGATGCAGCAGTTGACACTGCCGGAAGTTTTTAATGACTTTACTCGCTATTCGCAAATTTCCAAAGAGGCCGCTAAGTTGGCACCGGTGGTAGAAACTTATCGTCAGTACCAAAAATTGCAAAATGACATTACATCCGCGCAAGCAATTACTGACCCCGAACTGGCGGAACTTGCCAAAGCCGAAATCGCCGAAAACCAAATTTTGTTGGCACAAACTGAAAATGAATTGCGCGAACTGTTGACCCCGAAAGACGAGCGCGATGAAGCCAACGTCATCATTGAAATTCGTCCAGCTGCCGGTGGCGACGAGGCTTGTCTATTTGCGGCGGTATTGTTGCGTATGTACACTCTTTACGCGAACGCCAATGGCTTTAACGTAGAAATTACTGATATTGAAGAGAACGGCATTGGTGGTGTAAAAAACGTGACCTTTATGGTAAAGGGTGATGGCGCCTATTCCAAGTTCAAATACGAAAGCGGTGTGCACCGTGTTCAGCGCGTGCCGGAAACTGAATCCCAAGGACGCATTCATACTTCGACTGCGACCGTAGCCGTTTTACCCGAAGCCACGACAGTTGATTTTCAAATCGACGAAAAAGATTTGCGCATTGATGTTTACCGCGCTTCTGGTGCGGGTGGACAACACATTAACAAAACTGAAAGCGCGATTCGCATTACCCACATTCCGACCAATATGGTGGTCACTTGTCAAGATGGACGCAGTCAGTTAGCTAACCGCGAAAAAGCCATGACGGTTTTGGTGTCTAAATTGGCACATTATTACCAAAGTTTAGAAGATGAAAAATACGCATCCGAACGCCACGCCCAAGTTGGTACGGGCGACCGCAGCGAACGTATCCGTACTTATAACTACCCGCAAGGTCGCGTAACCGACCACCGCATTAACCGTACAGAATACAACCTGACCAAATTTGTTGACGGCGAAATTGCCGACATGGTGGAGGCCTTGCGCCTCGCCGAAATCAAAGAAAAGGCGTAATTAAAAAAAAGCCCGAGTGTCGGGCTTTTTTATTGTTTGAATTGAATTAAATTTTCTTTGCCATTTCTTGTTCAAAGTTTTTAATGAAATTGACAAAGGTGGAAACATCTTTGAATTGACGATAAACTGCGGCGAATCGGATGTAGGCAACTTCGTCGACCTTTTTCAATTCTTCCATGACCATGTCACCAATCACGCTGCTGGCGATTTCTTGTTGGTCACCAATCGCAGTATTCGCAATTTGCATTTCAATACTTTCCACGATGTTGTCAATTTGTTTCATCGAAACAGGGCGTTTACCTGTCGCGGCAATAATGCTGTTTTTGATTTTTTGGGCGTCGAATGATTGGCGGCTGCCATCGCGTTTAATTACCAATAACGATACGCGTTCGATGGTTTCGTAGCTGGTAAAGCGTTTACCACATTTTAAGCACTCGCGACGACGGCGAATAGAATTTGAATTATCATTGGTTCGACTATCGACAACCTTATTATCGTGTGAACCGCAATTTGGACATCTCATGATTTTATGCTCCTTTGTTCCTTAAATTTTTGCTACCACAGTTTATCATTTTTTCGTTTCGTATGACAAGCAACATTTTAAGCGCCCACAAACACCGTTGATTTTTTCCGGCGTTAAAGACAAGTTTTGTTCCTTCGCCATTTTAATTGAAACTTCGGGGTAGTTGTGGCAGAAGCGTTTGCAACAACATTCTTGACCACAGGGACCCAACGCGCCCATGGCTTTTACTTCGTCGCGGGCTCCAATTTGGCGTAATTCAATGCGCGTATGCAGAGCGCTGGCCAAGTTACGCACCAATTCGCGGAAGTCTACGCGTTGCTCGGCTGAGAAATCAATCACAACCTTACTGGCATCAAAAGTGTAGTGGGCGGACATAATGCGCATATCCAACTTTAATTGTTCCGACATGGTGATGGCTTTTTCTTTGGCAAATTCCGCCGACTTCAAAAGCAAGTTAATTTGGCTTTGGTCTTTGGGGGTAGCGCGACGGAAAATTTGCGCATGGTTCGCTTCGTGTTTTTTCTTATCTACGCCTTCATCCGCAACCACGCCCCATTCAGCGCCGGTAGCAGTTTCCACAATAACATATTCATTGGGTTTAAGGTCGACAATTTCACTATCAAATTTAGTTGTTTGAGTTTCGTTAAAAACTCTGACATGATAAGTTTTCATGCTTAATTATAACACCGCGTTGTATTCAATGCAAACGCAGTTTGGGAACAAGTATTCAATGCGCTCCACAATCTCGTGTGCCAAAGTTTGGTCGCTGTGAATATAAATTTGGCGGGGTGCAATTTCAATTAAGGCGTTGATGATGTCTTCATCGTGGCTGGGTAGTGGTTGTAACTTTTTATCACACACGGTTGGGCGATTATCAATCATCATGACGTGGACTTCGGGGATGCGGTAATCCATGTTCATAATCAAGAAGCGCAGTAATTCATTAAACAAAACTGTTTGGGTTAATTGAATGTGGTTTTCGTTGACCAGTTGGTTTACTTCATCCCAACGACACTTTAAGCGTCCCAACGCAAAGTCATAAATTGAATCCAATAATAAACAGGGCGATAATGTAAACAACGAACCCGCAATCACGGTGTCGGATTTTTTGTCATAATTGATTAAGACTTTAATTAAGCTTTGGTGCTTGATGCGAATTTTACTTTGCAGGTAATAGCCCTTCATCGTCGTAACAATTTGGTTTACGATGCTATCAAATAATTTATATTGATTGACATTTTGCGGTAAACATAACACCCAGCGTTTTTCATCTATTTTGACTTGTCCGTGGAATTTTTGCGCCAAATGTTCTAGGCAGTCGACGAAGCGTTCATCAGTAGAAATTTCCATATTCATAGTCTATGTTAATCGGGCAAATTTAATTATTTTTGATATTTGCAATATTTTTTTTTAGTGCTATACTTACAACCATGGATAAAATTTTAAATCATACGGCTGCTCATGTTTTAGCTTATGCCGTAAAAAACATTTACCCCAATACGAAGTTGGCGATTGGTCCGGCAACGGATTCTGGCTTCTATTACGACTTTGATTTTGCTACGCCAATCAAAGATGAAGATCTGCCAAAAATCGAGGCAGAAATGGCACGCATTATCAAGGAAGATTTTGCTGTCGAACGTAAAGAAGTAACGCGTACCGAAGCGTCACGCATCATCAATAAAAATAAAGAAATCTACAAGGTTGAATTGTTGCACGATATTCCGCGTGGCGAAAGCATTACCATGTACACGATTGGTAACTTTACCGATTTGTGTGCGGGTCCGCACGTTGACCGTTTGAGTAAAATTAAAGCGTTCAAATTGACCCAAATTACTGGGGCTTATTGGCGCGGTGACGAAAAGAACAAAATGTTGACCCGTATCTACGGTGTCGCTTTCGCGAAGAAAAGCGAATTGGATGCGTACAACCTTTGGCAAGAAGAAGTGAAAAAACGCGACCACAATAAAATCTGTCGTGAATTAGGTTATTACACGTCGTCCGAATTGGTTGGTCAGGGCTTGCCGTTGTTTACAGCGGAAGGCGCCACCATCTTACGTATCATGCAACGTTTCGTAGAAGACGAGGAAATCCGTCGTGGCTACCTACATGTTAAGACTCCATCTTTTGCCAAGAGTGATTTGTACAAGGTCAGTGGTCACTGGCAACACTATAAAGATTCGATGTTCTTAATCGGCGACGATGTCTTAAATGACAATGTTATGGCTCTGCGCCCAATGACTTGTCCAATGCACATTTTGTTGTACCGCAGCGAATTGCGTTCTTATAAAGATTTGCCAATGCGCTTTGCGGAAACGGCTAAGCAATTCCGTAATGAAAACAGCGGTGAAATGCACGGCTTAATTCGTCTGCGCGAATACACTTTAAGTGATGGCCACATCATTGTTCGTCCTGATCAAATTCAACAAGTTATCGACGAATGTATGGACTTGGTGAAATACATCTTGGGTGTCTTGAACATGGAAGACGATGTTTCCATTCGTTTATCAAAATGGGATCCGAATAACAAAGAAAAATACATCGACTTGCCGGATGCTTGGGAATGGAGTCAAAACGAAATCCGCAACGCTTTGAAGGCTCACAAATTAAAATTTACCGAAGCTGATGGCGAAGCGGCTTTCTATGGTCCGAAGATTGATATTCAAGCCAAAAACACCTATGGTAAAGAAGATACCTTGTTTACCATCCAGTTGGACTTCGCTTTGTCTGAACGTTTCGGTTTGACTTATATCGACGAAAACGGTAAGAAAGCTAAACCATATTTGATTCACCGTTCTTCGATTGGTTGCTATGAACGTACCTTAGCGATGTTGATTGAAAAGACTATGGGTAACTTGCCGGTTTGGTTGTCGCCAACCCAAGTTCGTGTTTTGAACATTACCAATGCCCAAGACGAATACTGCGAACAAGTTAAACGCGCTTTATTAGCGGCTGATATCCGTACTGCAACCGATTTGCGTAATGAAAAAATCGGCTTGAAAATTCGTGAAGCAACCTTGAAGAAAATTCCGTACTGCTTGATTATTGGTGCGAAAGAACAAGAAGCAGGTAAGGTTGCAGTTCGTACGCGTGAAGGTCAAGACTTGGGACAAATGACCGTGGAAGAATTTATCGCCATGGTTAAACAACAAGTTAAGGAATTTAAATAATGTTAGTTGCCATCGGCAGAATTTTGAAACCACGGGGCTTACAAGGCGAATTAAAAATCGAAATCACCTACAATCGCCCCGCGGTTTTTAATGATTTAAAATCGGTCGATTTGGGTGGCAAAACTTACACGGTTACGCGAGGCAGTGTCCAAAACGGTTTTGCTTATTTGCGCTTGGTAGGTGTTGATACCATCGAAAAAGCGGAGCAGTTGCGCAATCAAATTGTCAAAGTCGATGCCAGCGCTTTGCACTTGGCGGAAAACGAAGTTCTTTCTAGTGACCTGATTGGCTTTGAGGTTATTCACAATGGTAAAAAAATTGGCACCGTGGCTAGCATTGAAAATTACGGCGCGGGTGACTTTTTCGAAATTGCTGTTGATGGTCAAGGTTTTGTTTTATTGCCGAACGAAGACGATTTCATTGCGGAAACCAATATGACAACGCGCACTTTGATATTAACACCAAATGCCTTGGAGGCGGAGTTACTATAATGCGCTGGACGATTTTGACTTTATTTCCGGAAATGTTTGTCCCGTTGCAAACCAGTATTTTGGGACGCGCCAGTAAAGCCGGTAAACTGCAAATTGAAACGGTAAACTTCCGCGACTATACGCTGGATAAACATAAAAAGGTTGATGACCATTCTTATTCGCCGGGGGCGGGGTTGGTTTTGGCGTGCCAGCCGATTGCGGACTGCTTGCAAGCCATTGACCCAGAACACAAAGCCCATCGCATTTTTATGACACCGGCAGCACCGATTTTGAACCAAGACCGCGTGGTCGCGTTATCGCAATATGAACACATTATTGTACTGTGTGGTCATTATGAGGGTGTAGATCAACGCGTGATTGATGCCTGCTTTGATGAAGTAATTTCCATTGGCGAGTTCGTCTTAACCGGTGGTGAAATTCCCGCCATGGTTTTGGTGGATGCGGTGTCACGCTATGTAGATGGCGTCATTAACAAAGACAGTTTAATTTCCGAAAGTTATATTGACGGTAAATTAGAATATCCGCAATATACACGCCCACGCGTTTGGAACGGCATAGCGGTACCCGAAGTGTTATTTTCCGGCAATCACGCTGCCATTCAAAAATGGAAAGACGAGGCTAGTGCGGCTGTTACCGAAAAATATAGACCGAAAAAATAATCTTCGTTCGAAATTTATATATGTGATACACTAAAGCATTAGGTAATCAAACATGAAAAATCAACGCGAAAAAGTTGTTGTTAGAACCAGTGTGATTAGCATTCTTGCTAACATTATTTTGGCGGGATTCAAAGCCTTTATCGGTTTGTTAGCGCATTCAATTGCGGTTATTTCTGATGCGGTTAATAACTTTACCGATGCATTGTCAAGTATCATTACTATTATTGGTACCAAACTAGCGGGTAAGGCACCAGATAAAAAACACCCGTATGGGCATGGTCGGGTTGAATATGTGGCGACATTTATTGTTGCGGGCTTGGTATTGTATGCGGGTATTACTGCATTGATTGAATCCATCAAAAAGATTATTCATCCTGAAGTATCTGATTATTCAGCTGTCACGTTGGTAATTTTAATCGCGGCCATCTTGATTAAATTTATTTTAGGTATCTATGTCAAACGTATGGGAAAAAAAGTTCATTCTGATTCGTTAGTCGCCAGTGGCGCCGATGCGTTTAATGATGCCTTACTTTCCATCTCGGTTTTGGCATCAGCCGTTATCTATTTATTATTCAAAATTAGTTTAGAAGCCTACGTCGGTATTTTATTATCAATCTTTATTCTTAAATCCGGTTTCGAACTAATTAAGGAAGCTGTTGATAATATGGTTGGTGTGCGTGTTGAGAGTGATTTAGCGCGTGCCATCAAGAAAACAATTGTGAAAGAAAAGGTTATTCAAGGTGCGTACGATTTAATCTTACACGATTACGGCCCAGATAAGTATTTAGGTTCAGTCCATATTGAAGTTGTTGACACTCTAACGGTGGCAGAAATTGATAAGCTATCACGCAAGATTACCAAGACTGTCGCCGAAAAATATGGCGTACTGTTGCATACCATTGGAGTTTATTCGGTAAATACGCGTGATCAATACGTGATTGAAACCAAAAAACAAATTACCAAAATTGTTTTTGCGCACCAAGGTGTTTTACAAATGCACGGCTTCTATTTAAACGAAGATGCGAAAACGATTAGTTTTGATATTATTCTGGATTTTAATTTGCAGAACCGCGAAGCTGTCTATCGCTCAATTTACGACGAGGTTCAAAACCAATTCCCAGCATATAAAATCGAAATTACATTAGATGTTGATGTCAGTGACTAAGGGCTAATCAGTTTGAAAAATTTTATGGCGGTGATTTTATGTTACTGATTATCACTGGGCGCAAATTAAGACAACCGTTAACCAGGAAAGAGATAGACACTGGGATTGAAATCGGGTTAAACTTGATTAAGCAAAGAGAAGCCGCAGCTCAACAGGTAGAAAGGAGTCAATCATGGACGCAAACAAAATTCACATTAACTGGTTTCCGGGACATATGGCGCAGACGCTGAAAATGATTGACGGCGAGTTGAAGATTTGTGATGCTATCGTGTATGTCGTGGACGCACGTTGCCCGCAGTCGTGCATCAATCCGCAGTTTGATGATTTTGTTGGTCGTAAGCCCGTGCTGTTTGTTTTGAATAAGATCGACTTGGCATCAAACGGTGCCAAAGAACAATTTGTTCAATCATTACAGTTGAAAACTCCATATATGGTGATTACACGTAACTCGGTGAAAAGTGGTGGTACAGAAGCCGTAGTCAAAGCGTTGCAAAAATTATTGGCGGAGCGTATTCAAGCCAAGATGGCGCATGGCATTGTGAAGACTTTGCGCGTAGCCGTCATCGGTGTGACCAACTGTGGTAAGTCGACCTTTATTAACAACATGACCAACAAAGGTAAGACCCAAACCGGTAACCGACCCGGTGTGACACGTACTAAACAATGGGTACCAATTACGGACAATTTGTGGTTGTTGGATACTCCGGGTACTTTGTGGCCGGCATTCACGAACCAGCAGGTCGCCCGTAACTTGGCTTATGTCGGTTCCATCAATGATGATATTTTAGATATTGTGGCACTCAGCCAAGCATTGTTGGATGATTTGAACAAGCTGCAACCTGATGCAGTTAAGGCGCGTTTCGGGGTGACCACCTTTGAAGAAATTGCCAAGAAGCGTGGTTGTATTTTGCGGGGCGGAGTTTTGGATACGCGGCGTGCTGCCAAGATGATTTTAGCTGAATTCCGTGAAGGTAAAATCGGCAAGTTTAATTTGGATAATTTGTTATGAGTGATAACCAAACATTGAATCAAGCATTTGGAAAACATGGGGAAGACCAAGCCGTCCAATTTTGCCTTAAACAAAAATTGAAAATTATCAAGCGGAACTATCGCTGTCGCTTTGGTGAAATTGACATTATTGCCGAGCGTGATGACGTCCTGCATTTTATCGAAGTCAAGAACCGGTCGCATGATTTAATTCCGGGGCGTTATGCGGTAAACGCCGGCAAACAGCGTCACATTCGTAATTGCGCGCAAAACTACCTAATGCAGCACGGCATTACCAGCGATTATCTTGTGTCGTTTGATGTGATTGAAATTACCGACAGTAAGTTGGAATTTTTGGAAAATTGTTTTTATTAAAATCTTGCCAATAACAACAAATCAAAAGTGTTGACCAAATTGCAATTAGCGTCAAAGTTACGCGCAATTTTAGCCAACGCTTGGTAAATGGCTAATTTCTTTTGCGGTGCGAAATCTGCTGCTGCCAAGGCCTTGTTTAATTCGTCCATGGCCAAGGTCAAGTTTTCGGGCTTGGCTAAAACAGGCAAAGCAGCCATCGCAGTGTCAATGTTCTTGGCGTTCATGAATGTTTGTGCGGCTTGCTTAATTGCAGAGTAGTCCGGATTGTTCGCCGCCATTTGTTTCAAGGTTTGGTTCTCTTTTGTTTGTTGATATTTAATTATGCAACGACTGCGTACGGTCGGTAAAATACGTTCCAGATTTTGGCACAAAAACAAAACCGTGGTGTTAGTAGCCTCCTCAATGGTTTTTAATAATTTGTTCTGGGCATTGGTGTTCATCAATTCGGCTTGAAAAACAATGAACAATTTCTGGTTCGCAACCGCCGATAAATTAAACTGGTTCACCATATCGTTGATTACGTCGACGGTAATTTCTTTTTTATCCGGATTTTTTTTAATCCAAAAAACATCGCACGGGTTGTACGACTTTGCGTATTCCAAAGCTTCGCGCTCGGCTAATACAGGGTCGTTGGTTACGATTAGGTAATTCATTATAACCCCAACTCGGCTTTAATCTTTTCGTGGATTTCGTCCGGTGTTAAAATCTCGCCGAAATCATTGACGCATTGAATCTTGGACCAACCAAACATTTCACAGGCCTCTAAGCCGGCGTTGTAAGCATTCGACAAATGGTTGTAATTTGCTTCGTGAATATCCTTGGTAAATTCGTCGCCAATTTTTAATTGCTCGCGTTTACTGATTAACTCCATGGCCTTGTCGGTCGGTAAGTCCAAGAAAATCACTTTGTCGGTGCGAGGTAGTTTCAATACATTAAACTCGAAATCGTCCACCCAACGAACCAAATTTTCGCGTTCTTTTTTACCTTGAATTTTGCCGGCTTGGTGTAACATGTTGGATTGTACATAACGATCAAATAACACAATCGCATCCGGTTTTAAGGTCGGCAACAACTTGGTCATTTTGCAGATACGGTCGGCCGCAAACAGGGTGCTGGCTTGGTAAGCATCCAAAATGTTGGGATCGTCGCCGAACTCGCCCGATAAGTACATTTTCACCGGACCTGAACTTGGGCTGTCGTAATCCGGAAAGGACACAATGTGCACATCCGCACCTTTGGATTTTAAGTAGTCATACAACTTTTTAATTTGAGTTTTTTTACCAGAACCGTCGGTTCCTTCAATTGCATAAAATTTCATAACTCATTTATTATAAAGCATAATCATGGAAAATGGCACTATTTTTTTTAGTGATGATGATTGCGTCTTGCGTTTGGTTATTGTTCACAAAGCCAGACGCAATTTTAGCCACATCTTTGAACGCAGTTACGGAGTCCTTATTGCTGGCAGTTACCTTGGCGGGAATCTATATCTTTTGGATGGCACTGGCTGAGATTGCTACACGGTCTGGCTTAATTGATAAAATTGCTAAACTGTTAAAAAAGCCCATTAAGTTTTTGTTTGGTAAACAAAGCGATGAGGTCAATAACTATGTGGCAACTAACATTGCAGCAAACATGATTGGCGCCTCGGGGGCTGCTACGCCGGCTGCGATTTCCGCGATTGAGCATATGGCGACGCCGGAGCAAACCAAAGCTTCGCCACCCATGATTATGTTGTTTATTTTGGCCGCCACATCGTTGCAGTTAATTCCGACGACAATCATTGGAATATTGCAAGCCAACGGCAGCGCGGATCCAGCGCGAATCATTTTACCGACTTTTATTGTGTCGCTGTGTTCGACCGTTCTTGGAGTAATCTTGGTAAAAATCTTTTGTCGGGAACGTAAGAAGGGTGGTCGCTGATGGCGTTGTACATTGTTCCGTTGTTTATCATTTTCATTTTTGTTTATGCAGGTTGTAAGGGAACCGATACTTATAGTGCTTTCGTAAAAGGCGCTAAAGACGCCATTGCTTTGATTTGGGATATTTTGCCGTACATTGTTGCCATCTTGGTGGCGGTTAAATTATTTGAAGCGTCGGGCTTGCTGCTGATTATTTGCAACTTTGTATCTCCAGTGTTCCGCCTCTTTGGTATTCCGAATGAACTGGCACATTTTGTCTTCTTGAAACCATTCAGTGGAGCGGGGTCAATCGCACTGTATAATGAAATTATAACCATGTACGGACCCGACAGTTATATTTCCCGTGTCGCCAGTATTATCGCCGGTAGCAGTGATACAGTTTTTTATATTGCAACGATTTACTTTTCGAAAACTAATGTTAAGAAGTTGGGATTTGCTATTCCGATTGCTTTGATTTGTACATTCTTTTCTGCGGTCTTGGCTGCTTGGGTTTGTCGCATTTTCTAACCCAAAAAAATCCTATTTGCAAATTATTGTTGGTTGTGTTATGCTAATGGAGTTAAGCCTTCGTAGCTCAGTCGGTAGAGCAAGAGACTGAAAATCTCTGTGTCCGTGGTTCGATTCCGCGCGAAGGCACCAAACCACAACTGATAGTTGTATTAAGCCTAGTGAACACCACTAGGTTTTTTGTTTGGTGCCAGTTTTCGTGCAAAATTTGGGTCAATTTTTGGGTCAAAATTCGGGGTACCAATCGCCCCAAATATTCTGAATGTCTTCTTTTTTAATTGTGATATCCAAAGTAGTGTAGATATCGAATGTTAGTTTGATGGTTGAATGTCCCATAAGATATTGATGGCGTTTGGGGTCTGTGCCGAGATAATAAACATTACTTGAGAATGTGTGGCGCAGGCTATGTGTTGTTTTATCCGGGATGCCAATCTTTTTTAAGTAGCGACTAATTTGGGTCGCCACGTGGTGTGGTGTTACTTTGAACATATTGGGCCAATCATCTTTGATGTAATCGCAAAATTTTTGTGACAGTGGAATATAGGTTGTTTTAACACCGGAGTATTCTGTTTTTTTGCGGTTGATTTTAGCGATACATTGCTCAAAGTTGATTTCGGCAGTAAAGGCTTCTTCAAGACGACAGCCGGTAAACAGGTAAAACAAAATTTCCTTACTGAAAATAGAATCATCCAAATGTTGTTTTAGTAATTTTTGTTCCTCGAGGTTTAACCACGTTTTTGGTTTACCACAGCGTTTTTGTGAGAACGGATTTTTTAAGCTTGCAATTGGATTGGTTTTGATAGTTCCTTTCTCAAACTCATTTGCAAACACACGCCTAATTAAGAAATAACAATAAGCACCAGTACGGTGTTGTGTGATCGTAAACAAAAACTTGGTGATATCGTCTTTAGTGTAGGTTGTAATTGGCCGATTAAGTTTTTCAACGCGCTTTAACGCTTGTTTGTAATGCCAAGCCGATTCTGGCTTAATCATTTTGGTTTTTACCTCACCCATAATAATGCTTTCGTAATAATCATTGGCAAGGTGTGACAATTTCAAATCGGTTTTAGTTGGTATTGCATTCTTGAGTTTAGACTTGATTTGCTTTTTTATTTCACTAATTTTTTTAGTTAAGTTTTCCAAGTCACTATCAATCACTTGGTATCTAACACCGTTAATCATTTTGCGCCATTCGTAACGGCCATCTGATCTAATGCGGGCATTCTTAATTTTTTCAATGCGTTTCAATTCTTCTGCCTCCTGTGTTTTAGATTCAGAAGAATTTGCCGGTTTAACCGTGTTTAAGTTGTCAAGGTTCGTTATCCTCTCGAAAATGTCGTGATACATTTCGAGTGAATTAGTAAGTGAAGAGTGGGAGTTGCGTTCATAAAGAGCCCCGAGGTTTACAAACAAACTAATTGCATTTTGTTCTTGCTTACGGTGTATTGCCTCAATTTGGCAATGTTCCGCTTTCATTTCGTTGAGGTATAGTTTCCCAATATTGATAATCGCTTCATCCATTAAGATAAAAATAACGATTGGGGAAAAGTACTTCAATAAGCGTCAGTAAATTATTTAGTCATTCTTTTGTTCTGCACATTATATGGTTGATTTTGTTTTGCCTTTTCTAGTTCTTGTCCGTGACGGAATGCAGTCTCAATAGAATCGTTAACGCCCTGTAATCCGTCTATATAAGCCATAACCTTAGTCTGCTGTAATTCGTCAAGACTCTCAATGCGGGCCAATAGCGGGCTTGTGGTGGCGTTATTTGAGGTATTTTGCGCGGTTACAGATTGTTTTTCGCGGCCGACTAGGTAATCTAATGATACATTAAAATAATTGGCAATTTTTATAAGGGCATCGTAACTTGGCTTTGCTTTTCCAATCCGCCATGAATAAATACTACCGAGTGTAATGTTCATCTCTTTTTCGAGCTGTCTTTCGCTTATATTTTGTTGCTCAATGTAATTTTTAATTTTGACAAAAATTGGTTGCAACGATTTAATGTTTTCTTCGTTATTCATTGTACCTCCATGTGTAAATTCTGATAAAAATGGTTGACAATATCAGAATATTCTTATAACCTGCAATTAAGGCAGACAGGTCGCCGCTATGCGATACCGGAACCGGAGTAAGCCTGTGTGTATTCCCCCAAGTATACACAAAAAGAGCATACCCCCGGACGGGCATTTGGACGACACCATAATGTAGCATGACGGCGGGCTGGTTGTCAAAAACTCTGGGGGACTGGAGAATGAATTGGAAATCTTACGAAAACTTGGTTTAGTATCGGTAATTTTTCTTGGTTTAATGGGCTTAGTTATTGATATAGGCTTTGTTTTTTTCTGTTACTTTAATCAGAATACAACAACTGATAACTTTAACATTAACGGGCAGGCTCCTGTGGATGTAAAGGAATTGAAGGATAGTAAGAATTTGAGTGATGATGAAATTAATGATTTAGAAAATCGCAAATTATTTGAGGTCAATTTATATTCCAATTTTGATAAATCGGAATCGGGCAAAAGGAGTGGAGTAGTTCTTGAAGAATTAAAAATAAACCACTTCATCGATTCTAGTTTATCTGCTGATAGTATTGTTTCGTCAGGTATGCAATACATTAGCGATTATGATGGACGCAAGGGATTATACTTAACATCGCCAACGGCGGTTAATAAATCAATTCTAGATACTGAATACATTCAAAAAAACGTAAACAAACTCCGAAATTGGGAAAATGACAATTCGGTTAATCTGGTGGAATTTTCTTATTTTAATAAAACCACTAATAGAATTTATTGTCCTACAAGTGAAAAGGAATTTAAGAGTAAGAATGAGGCAGATAGCTATATTCCACAAGAATTTAATTATTATGAACGTGCAGGATTAGATGGGGTTAATTGGAATGCTATGGGGTTGCAAACTCAATTAAATCGTAATACCGAATTGATTATTAGAATTGGTGATGATAATAATAAAGCTTATAAAATCAAGTTGGATAAGTATTTGGATACAACTTATGACAATACGCCAAAAAAATTCCTTGAATTTTTTGATGTAACTAGATGGTTTGATAAAGGTGGTCGAATTCAATATTACAATTGGGACAATGTATTTGAGGATATTATGCACGCTGTCTTAACCAATCATTTGCAATCTGGTACACATTACGCTGCCGTAAATTTAACCAAATATTTTACTGTAACAGAGCATTACAATACTGAGACTGAGTATTGGGAGCCTGCCAGTGGTGCCGATCAGCAAATTCTCTATGCTGTAATCAAGTATACTTACCACACTAATGGTGCCGTATCAAAAGCGCAATCATTATTTAATGTAATTAACAATGATCCTCGATTTGATACTAGGACGGTGACATATGACACAAGCTTTGGTCAAGCAGAGGTAGTGTTAAATTTGACAAATGATACTTTATCAAAACGCTATTCGGACGCGTACAATGGGTATTTGGTGAGTTTATCCATTGACATGCAACGCAAACTGAATGAAATGCCACCATACATTGTCAATGTCAATTTGGATTTAGATAAAAAATTAGATGGTAAGTCAATCGTAGGCTTGGATGTTAATGCATTTGACGGATTTGAATTAGGACAATTATCAATTGAAGGTAGTGGTGATTTTTATTTATTAAACAATAGTTTACGCAATTCAAATGTAGAGTTAAAGGTGGCAAAGACTGTGAATGTTATCGATATAAAATCGGGGGTAGTATTATGAAGAAATTTTGGGCGTATACGGCAGTTATAGCCATCTCTATTGTGTTAGCATGTTCGGGAGTTTTTTGCGGTATTTCCTGGTTTAAGAAAGCTCATGCCAAAAGTCATATCATTGGTACATTAGATTTTGATAACAGATATACAATGGAAAGTTTTAGTTTTTCGAATGCAAAACACCCAATCACATTTGATCACGATGAGGGAAATCTTACTGATTGGTATTTTGAGGATGAATTAGAAAAGGTACCGACTTTTGACGGCGACAAAAAACAATATGAAATTGAGTTAAATAATTATTTAATTTTGGACGCAAAAATAATGTTCCGGCGTGTTTCGTTTGATGTATCAATGAACTACCGCGATCTTGATGCAAGTATTAAATGCGAAGGTAGTTTTAACATTATGATAAGTTTCTTTAACGATAAAACAATGATCAGAATCGAAACGCGTGGAGATAAATTCCGTCAATTTTTAGAGCAATATATTTTAGAAAATGGCTTTGAATTGTTTATTAAGGAGGTAAAATAAAATGAAAGGCATTGTTTGGAGAATCGTAGGGGTAGTATTGAGTGCCATTGTAATTGGTGCATTTGTGTTTTGCGCGATTTGGACGGTCCGAAATTGGAGGACTGTTCATGCTTCGTTGGATGGTACCAATATTTATACCGCGGCGGATGTTAAGAAAGCCGAAGAAGAAGCATGGGCTAAGGCGGCATTAAGCGAAGCAGAAAAAGACAAGACCATTGATGACCTGCGTGAGGTTATTTCAGGACTTCAGGTTACGTATTCTAATGAAAAAGATAAAATGCAAAAAACATTGGATGAATACATCTATATCTTTAACTCATTAAAAAATTCGGTTGAAAATACACAATTAAATGAACAATCCATCTTGGTGTTTATTGCCGATGATAAGGTTGTCGATGTTCGCGCCGTTGAAAATAATTCAATCTTCACCGGGGAAATTCAAACACCAACCAAAGAGGGATACCATTTTATCGGATGGTCACTGAATGGTGTAGATGTGATTGATTTGTCGACATATGAATTCGCGCAGAACACCACCTTAACTGCCGTCTTTGAAATTAACACCTACACAATTAAATTTATCGCGCGCTACGGCGATAATGAAGTGAATTGCGGGGAGACGCAAATCGCACACGGCGGATTGGTCTCGCCAAGTGAAATTTCTTTGTTTAATCAATCGGCGGTGAATTTTGGTAAAACAATTCCGGTTAAAAATAATGAAACTGTTGAATTTAATGGGTGGACAACCAATGGCTATGTCCGAACCGTGTATGCAGATGACGGAACAGCTTGCTGGGATCCAACTATTGATTTTAGTGAGTATCAAATTAAATCAGATACTGAGATTGTGGCTTATTATTTAATCAACTGCGGAAATATTAACGACATTGGAGATAAGCCGGTTATCCTGGATAATTTAAACAGGTAATATAGAGGGAGTAAAATAAGATGAAAAAGAAATTGTTAATTTGGTTATTGGCCATCGTGATGGGCGGTGCTGCAATTGGCGGAGCCGGCTATTATTACCGTGAGCCGATTAAAAATGCGGCCAACCATTGCTACCAGCAGATCTTCCATAGGAACTCCAATGCGCAAGAAACCGAGTCGACCCCGGAGCCGGAAGATAATGCTGCTGGTACCAGGGACGAAGAGTACGCAACCCAACTGCAAGAAAAACAGTTGCGGATTAATACTCTTGAAACCGCTATTGCGGATTTGAACCAAACCATCGACGAATTAAACACGGCCAATGATGCATCTTCGGCACGCTTGGCCGATTTAACTGCACGTAAAACCGAACTGGAAGCGCAAGTCGCCGAACTGCAAGATACCAATGCAGCCATTACCGCCGAAAAGCAAGCGGAAATCGACGCGTTGAATTTATCGTTGGCAGACCTGCAAGCCGAAATCGAACAGTTGAACGCCGACAATGCCGATTATATTGAACAATTGGCCGAATTAACCAGCCGCAAGACCGAACTGGAAAACCAGGTTGCCACGTTGCAAAGTGACATCGAAACTTTAACCGCCGAGAACCAAGCCACAATCGCGGAGTTGAACACCACGATTACCGGCTTAAATAACCGTATCCAAGAACTGGAAATCAGCAATACGAATTATGCTGATCACGTTGCCGAATTAACCAACCAAAAGACCGCGCTCGAAGCTCAGGTTGCTGAACTACAAGCCGGGAACACCAGCGCAGGACAGCAAGCACAGATTGACGAATTAAACGCTTCAATTGCGGAATTGGAAGCGCAGATCGAACAATTGAATCAAGCCCAAACTGATTCTGCCGCGCAAATTACTGAATTAACCAGTCAAAAGACGACCTTAGAAAATCGTGTTACTGAACTGCAAACTGCCAACGCCACGTTAGCTGAGGAAAAACAAACTGAAATTAACACCTTATACGCATCAATTACCGAACTTCAATCTCAAATCGAACAATTGAACACCGATAACACCGACTATGTTAACCAAATCACCGAATTGACGAATGCTAAAACCACGGCCGAAAACCAAGTTACCACTTTACAAGGTGATATCGAAACCTTGAATGCGGATATCACCGACTTAAATACTACGATCACCAATTTGAACAGTCGTATTGAAGAGTTGGAAAACGCTAACACCGAATACGCCGCCTTAATTGCAAACTACGAAACCATTAAAGCCGACCTAGAAGCGCAAGTCGCCGAACTACAGGCACAGGTGGATGAGTCCGGAAATATGCAAACAGAGAATCTAGTTTATAGACTGGACCTAGTTACTACATTAAACATGAATAAAGGCGGTTCAACAAGTTATGTAAAATGTTTTAATATGGACGGAGTAATTTTGTTGATGAGGGGTAGTAGTGTAGCTTACACTTTAGACTATAATGATGGCGTATATTCCACTGGAGAAAACGTAAACACCAGTGTTTCCCTTGGAAGTAATTCAGGTAAAAGCGAAAATTATTGGAGTTATAAAGGATGTATTTTCTTTAGTGACGGGAATGTTAACTATAAATTAGCGCCATCCCAATCTCCATATTACAGTGTTTGGTACAAATGGGAGCAGTGTAATTGGAAGGATAAAGATGGGTATAAATTGGGTGTATGTGGCGATTTAGTTTGGTTTCATGACGATGATTGTTATTATAAAAATTATAAATATGATTTTGAAACGAATAGTTGGAGTGTGGATTCTAATTTAAATTTCTTATATTTTAGCGACTTTTCATCCCAGCCATCAGAACATATTTGGGAGTTTGAAAACAATTACTTTTCATCACCTGGTTTAATTGCAGATTTGCATCAATATGAATTAGATTTTGTCAATAAAACGAAAACAGTATTTGAATGGGGATTTCCGGGTGATGTTTATATTGACGGAAAAGATGTTTGGTCTTTTGACAATACTCTCTTTTTTACAAATAGCACAAAATCCATAGCGATTGATTTTATAAATCATAGTATCAAAAAAGTTGAGTGGGTTTTTTCTGATGGATCAGTTGCACCTATACCTCTTAAATCTAGAGTTTTTACCAAAGCTGGGCAGTTATATTACCTCTTAAATAACAAAATTTATCAAATTACCAAGGTGGCCGCATGAAGAAGGCTTTGATAATTATTGGATTGATTATATTAGCGTTGGTGGTAGCGGTAGTATGCAAGGTACCAGCGCTGGAATGGATCGCCAAAGTATTTGATGTTGTTAAATTAGTTTTTGCCACATTGGCAAACTGTTGTCGATTTTTACAAAAATTAGTTAATTGGGGATTTATCAAATAAAAAAATAAAAGGAGAAACAAAAAATGTTATTCAAAAGAAAACCAAAGGAAAAAGAAAAAATTGCCGGTCGTAAGCCGGCATCAAAGAAAGGCGGTACTAAATTAACCGCCAAAAAGACCGGGGTTAAAAAGCCGACACCGCAAAAGAAAGCCGGCAAGACCGCTACGCGCAAGCCATTACCACGTAAGAAAGTGGGGCAAGTTGCCCGTAAGAATGCATCCGTAAAGCCGCAGAAACGCGCTGTGGCGCATAAAAATGGTGCGGCCAAGAAAACGGACAATAAATCAGGTTTAAGATTGATGTGTAAGAAAAATGGCTGTGAAATTGCCGAACTTACGAAAAAGATGCCAAAAGGTTGGTGCATCATCGATGGTGCAACGACGGCACCGTTAGGAACTAAATGGGTTACAAATGGCGAAAGCCATTTCAATGGAAAGCGCAAGCAAAAGTTATTAATAACTGACAAGAAATTATTCAGAGAAAATCTAGAAAAAAAGAACCCGCGCTATGAGGTTATTTCCACCAAGGTTCGGGCGGGAGAGTTTGCGACAATCAACTCTGCTTCTGCGCGTGGACACAAAGGGGAAATTGCACAACGCAAGAAAAATGGCCAAATTACAGCAATCACAATTACGCATGCTAAAAAGACGAATGGGCGTAAAAACATTCCATTACAGGTTAATCCACAGAAAGGTGATTCAAGAAAAGCGTATATTAACAAACGCATTCACACTGTAAAGGAAAAAGAAATAGGCAAACGACACCCTGATATGAAAATTAAGAATCCGACTGATAAATCAGTGATACGAAAAATTAAGACGAATGCAAAGAAGCGTAAATAAAAAAAGAAGTCAGGCTCCCCGGATTGCTCCGTCCTTAGCCTGATCTTCATTTTTAGTATATACCGAATTGAGAAAAATAGTCAAGATTTAGTTTTCGGTGGCTCTATGAATGATCCAAATGTGGGGTGCAACTGCGCCCCCTTTTTACTGTTGAAATTTGCCGAAACATAGTGTATGCTATCAGCATGAAAAGTTTAATTAAATTAGCATTATTGATTGGGATAGTTGCATTTGCTTTGTGGGACTATCGGGTTCTCAACTCGGTTGGCTTTAGCCAATTTGAGATACCAGAGGATAAAAGCATTGTTGAGTATTTCCAAGAAATTGGTAATATCAAAAAAATCGAATATTATAAAAATGTATTTCCTGTTGATTATAAATGGTGTTTGTACATAGAAACCAAAGAAAATGCTTATTTGTTAAATGTCGATGATGACACAATTGAAGCGTTGAATACATGTGGCTTTTTTGTCGACAAACTAAAACCACAGAAGATTACACCAGTTGTTCCGCTTTATGTTGAAGCCGTTCTTGGCGGATTTATTTTGTGTTCGTTCTTTTTTCCGAATAGAAAAAGAGACGATTGAGGAATGAAATTGATGACTGATTGATATTAACAAAATTATTTTAGGGGAGTAGGAAACTACTCCCTTTTTTATAAAAATTTATTGATACATTAAAAAGAATATTCCGATAAAACAGTTGACAGTATGAGAATATTCTGATACGGTATATTACCAATCAATAAAGGGGGGAATGCACAATGCAAAATGAACAAATCCAAATCAGCCAATGGATGGTCGACAGCCTGTTGTCTGCCAATGCGGAAAGGGCAGGGGCGATCATTCAAAAAGTCGGCGCAGTTTTCGGACCTAAAAGTCAGGAAAAACTGGTCGCCGCGATCTTGCGTCAAGTTCATTCGGCTTGACGCCTCCGGTGGGGCGAACCCACTACCACTGGGCAGGTAAGGTTGCGCGAACCTTCCTGTGTAACTCAATTCTGGATAGAGTTACCGTTTGCCGACAGGCGCCAATATCGGACCGTTTTACAGTGGGTTATCGAACAAACCGCCCTTGTTGACTGGAGAGGACAAAGTCAACCGCCTGGGGGATTGGCTTAATAAATCCTCCACCATTGGTGGAACTAACCACCGCAATAAAGGGAGAAGATATGCAGGAACATAGGTACTACTTTTTAATGGCGGACCGTACGGTGCATGAATATGACAGTTACCGTTACGCCAAAGAGTTTTACGAAAATAACACTGACAATATCATTGAAACCAACTTCCAATACGTGGAGGGCTTATGATGACATTGCTCGAATTATTAAAAAGTAAAGTGTTTTGGCAATATGCAATCGTGCTTATATTTTTTATAGCTAGTTTAATCTGTATTATCGGGCTTGGATTTTCTGGGGTAAAACATAAAGAAAAACCTGTTAAAAAGACCCCAGAATTTACACAGGGACAAAAGGTCTATGTAATTAAAGACTATAAGAACGGTGTGATTAAAACATGTGATCTATTAAGCGTGCACAAAGATTATACAGGCGAAATTGACGATTACACACTGGGTGTGTGGAATTCTAAGGGTACCATCATCCATTTGGAAAATGTCAAGAAAGAACAGGTTTTTGCCAGTTTAGAAGAGGCAAGTAATGCCTATCTACAATTTAGAGAACATTTCGGCCATATCCTTGACCACTTGGAGGATGGCAAATGAACTTTCACTGTCTCTTTGAACAAAGCGGTACTTTCAAAAATGTGCTGAAACAGCATGGGCACCAGGCCTATGACTATGACATATTGAATGACTACAAACAAACTGACAACCAAATTGATTTGTTTGGCGAAATTCAGAAAGCTTGGGACAAATTGGTCAATGGTAAATCATACAGTTCCATTTTTGATAACATGAAACCCGGCGAAGATTTTATCTTGGCGTTTTTCCCGTGTACATACTTTTCGCACCAAAATGAGGCAGTATTCAAAGGACACAGGGGCGGCGAAGTTCATAACAGTAGCGCAGATGATATTAAGTACATTATCAATCGAGAATATCGCCGAGCGCGTTATTTTGAGTTATTTCTCAAATTTTGTTACGTGGTGCAGGAATTAAAGATTCCGACCATCATTGAAAATCCATATGGCCCCAACGGCCATAATTATTTGAATTTGTACTCACCGTACCGACCAATGTATGTCGACATGAACCGAAGTTTGTTCGGTGATGACAAAATCAAACCGACAATGTTTTTTGCCATTAACTACCCAATGAAAGAACAGTTTGTTTGGTATACACAGAGTGACAACCCAACCAGACCGGTTGAAAACCTAACGCAACGCAAACGCAGTGAAATCCGTCCAGAATATGCGGACAATTTTGTTAAACGCTTTTTAGGAGGTGTGAAATGAGTGTAACACTGCAGAGCTTACGTGAAGAACACAACCATATGACGCAGAAAACACTAGCGTCATTATTGCGTGTGGATCGCAGTGCGATTTCAAAATGGGAATCCGGCAAACAGGTGCCGGATCGCGAAATGGCCATGCGTATTGCACAAGTCTTCAATCGACCGTTTGGTGAGATTGACGCGATGTTTTGCAAAACCAAACCCGATGCCATTTTGGGTGGCCAAGTTTGCATGGGTTTCATGCAGGCGCCGGCCGAGTTGCCGTTAAGACAGGAGGTTAAATAGATGGTTGTTGCGCGGCAAGCTAAAACGATGGTGGAAAAAGGGATGGTGTCTTTGTCACTTTTCAAAGGCATTAAGCCCAATGACTATGAATTAAAGCCAGGGGAGATTGTCACTATCTGTGGCCCAAAAGGTCATGGTAAGACTACTTTGACCGCGCATATTGCCACCAGTGAGATGTTACCCAATAAAGCCTGGTACAAAGTTCGAGAAGCGCGCGCTGAGGCAAAAAATTTGCGATTGTGTGGATTCAGGTATGCTTTCGTTCCGGAAAATGTCAAACATTTGGTTTTCAGCGAAATTCCGATCAGAACATGCAGTGACCAAGGCTACTTGCCACGTTGGGCCCATAAACTTGATTTTGACAGGATGTTATTGCCAAACGGCAAAAATAACGCACAGTTCTTTCCCTATGGCGCAATTTTAGTTATTGACGAGTTAATGAATAAATTTGCCGCCCGTGATTACACCAGCGGAAAAATGCCTAAGGAAATGTGCGACTTTTTACGACTGATTCGCCACCGTGGAATTTCCGTGGTGACAAACTCTCTGGTACCGACCGGAGCGGATAAGGGTGTTCGCGATATGTCGCAGACTTATATGTTAATTGTCCACCGTGCGGACGATTGGTATCGTGGCAAACCGCGCACAACCTGGTATTGTCTCGAATTCGACAACGATAAATCTTGCGCCAAGTTCGCAGAGAATCCGTACAGGAAAGGGATTAACTATGTGCCGTATGTGTTTGAACATGTCGGCGACATTCACAAATGTGTTGATTCGAATGGTGAAAACGACAAGTTCTTGGTTGGTATGCGTAAGCGTCCAATTGAGTTCAAATCATGGAGGAGGGCAGCATGACAAAGCAGGAACGCGCAGAACAGGCTGAGTTGGCGGACAAGCTGGCTGAGGAAATCGAAGAGGAAGAAGCCAAAGAACAGGAACTCGAACAGGACGAAGAAGCCGAGGAAGACGCGGACGCGGAAGAAGACGAAACCACGGACGAAGCCCCGGAGGATGCGGTCGACTATGACGACCACGACGAAATTACCGAGATATTGAACGGTATTGACTTTGACATTACAGGTTGTAATACGCAGGATACCATCACGACTAAAATTTTGTATTTGTGCAACCAAGAAAACAGGGTATTGGATAAGTTCAAAGAGAATGATTCTGTGCTGAATACTGTGGTCTATAATGAGCTGTATCAGACGATTGTTGATTCTTTCAATAATTATTTGACGATTTTACGTGAGCGACTGAAATTAATTGTCAAATCTGAGAACTTAAAATGTGCCATGAACCGGTTAAAGTTTATTGTTGGCGATCTGAGGCGCGACAAGATTAATAATAAGTACCAGGTTAAGTTATTACGCTATAAAAATTGGCTGTACTGGTGGAAAAAATGGCGTGAGCATAATATTTTACGCAAACAAGAGAGAGAACGCTACAAGGCTGAAATTAAGGCGTTAAAAGCGTTGTCTAAAACTACGCAATCTGAGCCTCCCTAGATAAAATGTGCCAGTTTGGCACATTGTGTAAAATTTTGTCCGCCTATTTTGATTTGCCTTGAAATGAAGCGGCAAATTCAAAACTTAACGGCGGAGCAAAATTTTTTGACAAGAAAATCTGTGTGACTGTTTGGCACACATTAAACATGATTTTGACTTGAACGGGTCGTCGACTAACCGTGAAAGTCATCTAAATAACATTAAAGGGAGGGTTTCCGTGAATTATGGATACCAAAGTTGATAATGTCTTAAATTATATTCATCGTGAGTTGCCGGTCGAAAAGCAACGCAGAGCGTTGCTGAACCGACTGGCTTTTGAGTTCGGCATTCGCTTGCACGCACGCGATGTTGACGCGTACGCACGGCCGGCCGAGCGATATACTACTGATGATGACGATGGTGATTATAAAACATGTGTTGAGGCGCTCGAGCAAGCCGAAAGAGAAAGTTACAAACATAAAATCGAGTTAGTAAAGCAAATTATTAACAAAGCCGGTAAAGAAGCTGAGTTATTTGACTTTATGGCTCGTCCAAAAGAATTACACAAACTGTTGGATGTCTTAACCTATAGCCAAATCGGCCGATTAAACTTTTTCGGTCTGGGCCGTATGCTTCGAGTTGCTACGCAGGCAAGAGATTCTACCAATGCAACAGCGTATATTCTCACTAGTTACAAAAATTTAATCGATAGCAAAGATTATAAAGCCAAATGGGCTAAACAACGCGAAGCTGAACAAGAACATGAACGCGCAGAAAGTTTGGCTGAATTTGAGCGCCAACACCGTGAGGACCGGGAACTAGCCGGTGAGGAGGACTTATGACAAAAGAAAGGTTAAAAGAATTGATAAAGCAAGGGGCGACTATTTATTATACTTATGAGAATGGTTGCGTAAAAACAATAGATTTATCTTATGGAATAAGTAAGTTTAAGATTGGAAAGAATTATGTTGAAAGAAAAATAATTGGAACGGGGTTTACTGAGCGGTATATTATCAATAAACTTTTTGAAAACAAAGAGCAAGCCGAATGGGTTTTGAAAACCTACGCCGAACGCACCGAACGATTTGAACCACCAATGTGGGAAGAGATTGAAAATCATTATGAATTTAATTTTATTAGTAATGGAACGCATTATTATTTGGCTGTATATAAACATAAAGATTGTAACGAAATTGATGTTGGCGAAATTTGTGGTAACACTTTATTTGTTAGATTAGCCACCAAAGAAAACTATGAAAAAGCATGTGAGATTGTTAAAGAGTTGTTCTTGAAAGGCGGTGCCAAAAATGACTAATGAAGATTTGGAAATATTGCGTATGCAAATTGATTTGTTAGGTTTTGCGCGACACGAATTAAAATTAAAATCGACAATTTGGGATGAAATCGCAGTTTTGGAAACCAAAGAATCAATAAAACAATTTATCGAAAATCACGGCTGGTCAAAATTGTATGCAGAATACAAAAACAAAAAAGCGAGTTTGGAGGTAAAATGATTAAAGTTTATTACAAAGGCAAAAAGGAACGCGTGAATATTAATGGTCCAAAAGAGGAGTGCAGTGACCAAATTGCCGATTTGGTTAAATGTATGGCGCTAACTGATTCGTCTGTAATCTATGATATCATGGGTGCGCTGGCGCATTGTTACACCAAACAAGAACTATACGATCACGTGGATTTTGCTTATAAAGATTGCGAATTCCTATATCCAAATTTTAAGGAGTTAACCAAATGAAAGATTGGAACGGAAACGGTAACTCGATTTACAAAACACTTGGTGCAAGCAATCACACCGACAAAGAACGTGAAGAAAACGATTACTACGCCACTGACCCGGTCGCGATTGATAAATTGTTAAAGGTTGAAAAGTTATCATACACAGTTTGGGAGTGTGCCTGTGGTGCTGGTCATTTGTCAAACAGATTGAGAGAACATCATCATATGGTTTTTGAAAGTGATATTATAAAACGTGTTAAAGATTCTGGACTGTTTGCATTTTACGATTTTTTAACAATAACAAAATCAAGTGTACACATTGAAGATTTTGACATTGTAACCAACCCACCATACAAATACGCCAAAGAGTTTGTTTTGAAAGCGTTAGATTTGGTTGAACCAGGACATAAAGTTTGTATGTTTTTGAAACTGACATTTTTAGAGGGGAAAGCACGACTTCAAGAATTATTTAGCAAATACCCACCGAAAAAGATTTGGGTGTTTTCTGAAAGAGTTATGTGCGCCAAAAATGGCAACTTTGAGGGGATGCGAGCTGGTGGCGGTTCGGCCGTGGCGTATGCTTGGTTTATTTGGGAAAAAGGCTACAAAGGTGAAACCACAATTGGTTGGCTTTAATTAAGATTTGTGATATAATGCAATATCAAACTACGGCAACCCACGGGCCCGTAGTTTTTTATTGTGTATTGACATTGTATATACATTGTGTTATATTGCATATAATAATAAAAGGGGGAAAACAAAAATGGCTGTTATCAATGTTAGAACTGACGAAAGGGTAAAAGAACAAGCAACGCAGGTCTTTGACGCGTTGGGCTTGGATATGTCGTCGGCAGTTAATATCTTTTTGAAAAAATCAATTATGGAGCAAGGTATTCCGTTTGAATTAAAATTAGAAATACCGAATACTACAACCATTAAAGCAATGCAAGAAAGTGACGAAATGGTAAAAAATGGTTGTGACGGTTACAGCAATTTGGACGATATGTGGAGTGCATTAAATGTATAAAGTTAATTTCACTAATCAATTCAAAAAAGATTTGAAATTAGCCCAATCACAAGGCAAGGATATGAACAAACTAAAAGAAGTTGTTGATATGCTGGCTAATGGTAAGGAATTGCCCGCAAAATACCGCGATCACAATTTAGTTGGTGTTTATAGTTCATTTCGTGAATGCCATATTATGCCTGATTGGTTGTTGATTTACAAAATTTATGATGACGAACTAATTTTATTGCTAAACCGTATCGGTAGCCACTCGTCTTTATTCAAATAATTAAAAAACCCTGCGAACATGACAGGGCTTCCTTGTTTTTTTATGGTTAAAATGTGCAAATTCTTCTGTGTGTGCAATTTCTGCAAAAATTTTGGGTCAAAATTTGGGTCAGATTTTTGAATAATTGCAAAAACCGCAATATATAGTGGTTTTAAGGGTAATTTTTGTTACATTTTGTAGTGTCAAAAATTCTCTGTTGGACTGAAAATCTCTGTGTCCGTGGTTCGATTCCGCGCGAAGGCACCAAACAAAAAAACTAAATCAGCCCGGAAAAAATCGCCAAAATGTTTTGGCGATTTATATTGCAATCGAATGTGGTTTATGTTAAGATTGTAACATGGCAGAAAAAGAAACACTGATTCAAAAATTTGCGAAAAAGCATTTTACTAACACCCCATCTCATATGTTGCGTTCGATTAGTGTTGGTAAGTTCTTGCATAGCTATTTTATGCCAGATACAGAAGTTCCGGAAAATCCAGCGACACTGTTAAATGAAACTTACACTGCCATGTCATCCAATGAACAAGATTTTTCTGACGAAAGTTTTGTTCGCGTGATGCTCGGTTATATCAATCAAGAACCAGCTTTGGTAACCTTTGATATGATTGCCGACTTGCTTGAAAGCGATGCTTATAAGCAATTTGGTCGTGAGGGTAATGATAGAAATCTTAAAGACCAATTTGAAAATTGGCTTGTGAATGGATCAATGTTGTCGCATCTTGATTTGTTATCCAGTTACGAAGTTTTTTACAATCTTAACAGCATCAAACGTACCGCTGCCGCTTTGAGACAGGGAGGTTTCCGTGAACATGCCGAATACATTAATCAAATTGATCAACAAGTTGAAAATAAGAAACAAGAGTTTGATGAAACATTCGTTAATCATGCCGACGCCGATGGTTTTGAAAAATTGAGCATGATTGTTAAAGATCACAATCTTAATTATGTCGATAAATTAAAAAGCATCTATAATGTTTTGTGCGATGAGGAACACACCAATTTCTTTGCCAACAGCTTGGATGCAATTACGATGGGTGCTGACAAATCACAGACCCGTATTGCGATGATTGAGGGCGCTGTCTTAACCGCGAATAAAATTTTATACGCTTATGCCAAGCGTAAAGGTTTAACTAAGGAACAATTCAAACAATTATATTTAAAGTTTAAAGTTGACGAACGCGCTGAACAATTTGAAGAACATGCAGCTCAGTTAGGTGCGATGCAGGAAAATGCAGCTAAACATGAAACACAAAGTAACAATGGACAAAGTGCAAGTGTCAATTCAGCCCAAGTTTTTGAAACTGTAATACCAGATGAAACTAGTGATGAGTTAGCTGATGAACAACCGAAACACGGTAATCGTCCGCAAGTTAAATTTAATCCGGTCTTTGATGTTGTAAAAACGTTTGGCGTTACTTTGGGCGGTGCTACGGCGATTTCCGCGATTAGCGCTATCCCCGGTGTTGGTTCATTGGTTGGCCCAGTATTAGGAATTACAACAGTAATTTCAGCCGGTATCACATCTGGTCTTGCTAATTTACATAAAGCCAAGGCGGAAGCAAAAGCGCGTGGCGAAAAATTGAAAAAAAGTGATGGTGCTAAAATTGCCTTAAAGACTGGTATTGCGATGATGGGCAAAGCGACTCCTTATGCATTAGCTATGGCGCTTGGACCAAAATGGCGTGCCGTTGGTGCCGGCTTGGTAATGATTAAAACAACCTTCCGCGACCTTGAACGCCGTGCAAATTTACAACGCGAGGCCGTAGAGCAAATCGAAGCGCAATCGGCTGAACAACCCAAGGGTATCCGTGCACGCTTAGAAAATTTCCTTGAACGTTGTAAAAATGTTGTTCACAATGTAAAGAAATCCGATGTCGCAAAATCAGTGGCATATGGTTTAGGCAAAGGAGCAGCGGTTTATCTTGGTGGTCAAGTTGGACGCGAATTAGGAACTGCGATTGGTTCCAATGTTTCATTTGATCATCGTGATGGCTTGAGTATGCATGTTGATACTGCCCAAGTGAAAGAAGATTTTTCCGAAACTAAGGTGGGCAGGTTTATTGGTAATGCTGCCTTGAAAGGTGCGGAATTGGCGAACGCTGTGACCGATAAAGTATTAAACAGCCAAAACAACTTTGATTTGAATTCGGCGAACGCGGAACATTTGGATAACTTGGGCAAGATTGAATTGACCGAACACGCGCGTGCTACGGCGTATATGGAGAACCACCGTCAATATGTAGACGGAGTACAACATGATTGGTATAACGCGAAACAACAAAACGCTGCGATTGAAACATTGGAAAAAGCTGGCGTCGATGATCCGTATGGTGTTTTGCGTAAACTTGGCAGTATGTCGCGTTTTGAACAAGCGGGTGAAATTGAAAACGGCGGCTTCCAAGAAACTTTGCATAATTTGCAGCATGGTACTTTAAGCAATCAGGATGCGGAAAATATTTTTGAATCTTTGGAGCGTATTAACGAACAAGGCGGATTGCGCGAAGGATTAACTCAAGTACCAAACCAACAACCAACCATTTTGGCACAAGATACCGTTCCCGGACAGCGTGTTGATGATGGTCGTCCGTTTACAAAAATTACCGATTCTGAACCAATCGCGAAAATTACTGATGATTATGTTGGTAACACCGTTGGTAATGATCGTTTCAGTGGTAAGGAATATGCTAACGTAATCTCGACCGTTAAGGCGATGGATGACTATACCGGTTCGCGTGTTGATACTGACCGCTTGAACGATGAAAGTTATTTTGGCGAAACCGTAACCGCAGAAAATGATATCTTGCCGGATGGTCGCAGTGTAGGGGACGATCGTGAGTTTAATTATCAAATGGATGAAGTGGTGGCACCGGCAGAAGACACAGCGGTTGAAGAAGATAGTAAATTGACCACGATTAACGAAGATCAATTTACCAGCGGCATGAAAGACGAAGAGGTTGTCAGAGAAGAACCTTTGGAAGCTGGCTCTTCGGTTGGTAATAACCGTTTCAGTGAAATGCCTGTTGATACGCAAGAATTGGCGGACGAGACAATGAATGATGCTACTACAATCGCAGATGGAGCAGCTCCGGTTTTGGCCGATGATGGCAGTTACGCTTCCGAGGTGTATCGTGATTTAGTCGCAAAATGTACATATACTGGCACTACCGTTGACGGCAGTTATAGTTTCACCGATAGCGACGGAACTTATTATGAAATTAACCCGATTACTAATGAATTACACATTGACCGTTTTGCTGTTAATAGTGGTAGTGAAGTTAGTGCAAAAGTTGATTTAAGTTACGGTAACGAACCTGACCAATCAAGTTTGATGGCACACTCAATCGAAGTGGGTAAACTTTCTCAAGAATTGCAAAATGTACCTGCGGGCAGTAAAGCAGCTGGAATTTTGAGCGAAAAAATTGCTGCGCACGAAATTTTGAGTAATAGTGACAGTTCCTTCGTTGAACGTCAACGCGCAATGGTGCGCTTGGAACAATTGGACGCTGAGCAAAGCCTCGGAGTAGATAACAGTGTTGATAGTATTGCGACCGCGGTTGCTGAACCAGTGGTTGAAGAACCAACGATTAAAGAAGAGGTGGTTGAAGAACCGGTAATTACTGAACAAAACGAAGTTTTTGATGACGCGCCGGTCGAAAATAACGAACAACCCGCAATGTCAAACGATACGACCGAAACGGAAAAATTGTCAGAATTCAAACCAGGATTGTTTGACTTTATGCCCAAAACACCAACATTTGGTAATGGCAAATTTGTTGACTTTGGTTGGGATAAATAATCGGTAAAGAAACCGCTCATTGAAAAATTGGGCGGTTTTTCTTTGTTGATTTTTTGTAAAAAGTGTTTGACATTGGTATGAAAATATGATATTTTTTTTCATTGTGTAATTTTGACTGGGCGGATTGAAATAAAGCCCGGCAAAAAATATATTATAAGGAAGGTAAAAATGGCTGTTAATCTTAAAAAGACGGGACTTTTTAAGGACACCTACGGAAAAACGGAACGTATGACATTCCGTAAGGTTCCGGAGTTGTTACCGGTCCCATATCTTTTAGACATTCAAAAGGAGAGTTTTAAGCGTTTTATCAATCAGGGTATTCGCGAAGTGTTGGATGAGTTCAATCCAATTACCGATTATTCTGGTAAATGCGAGGTCTATTTCTTAGACTACTACATTGGCGAAGATGCGAAGTACAGCGAAAGCGAATGCTTGCGTCGTGGTCAAATGTACGTTAAACCGTTGCGTGTAAAAGTGCGTGTGGTTTTCAAAGAAGACGCGGAAGGACACAAAACTAACGAAGTCATCGAACAGGATGTTTTCTTGGGCGATGTTCCACAAATGACCGACAGTGGTTATTTCATTGTTAATGGTGTTGCACGTGTTATCGTCAACCAAATTATTAAGAGTCCAAGTGTTTATTTCAACCGTTCTAAAGATCACAAGACCGGTAAAGAAATTATCGAATGTACAATGAGCCCAACGCATGGTGCTTATATTGAAATGACCAAGGATGTCAACAATGTGATTTCTGTTAGCCCGAACAAAGCTAACAAAGTTAACTTAGTAACTTTCTTGCGTGCTTTGGATTTGGGTAACGACCAAGAATTGTTGGAAACTTTTGCTCATCATCCAGTTTTGAAAGCAACCATCGATAAATTGAATGACGGTGGCGAACAAGTATCGAAAGAAAAAGCTTTGTTGGAATTGTCCCGTAAGATGCGTCCATCTGAATTGCCAAATGCTGAAGTTATGGAATCCAGCTTGAACAATATGTTCTTTACCTTCCCGAACTATGACTTGGCTGTGGTTGGTCGTTATAAATTCAACAAAAAACTTTGCATCAGCAGTCGTATCTTGAAGCACATTGCGGCGGAAGATATTAAAATTAACGGTAAAGTTGTCGTGCCGCATGATACCGAAATCGACAAACAAATGGCTGATAAAATCCAAAATGCTGGTATCAACGTTGTTACTGTTAAGAACGAACTTGGCGATGCTGTACAAATTATTGGTAACAACCGTGTTAATGTTAACGCTTACTTGGATTGCACGGAACATGATACTGGTATTAAAGAATTGGTTCACTATCCAACCTTGTTGAAAGTTTTGGAAGGCAAAAACACTAAAGCGGAAAAAATCCAAGCCGTTAAAGAAAACGCGAAAGAATTGGTAATGCGTCACTTACACCGTGATGATATTATTGCTTCAGTTTCTTATTTGTTGAATATGTGCGACGGAGTAGGTTACGAAGATAACATCGACCACTTGGGTAACCGCCGTTTGAATACTGTTGGTGATTTGATGGCTCGTCACTTCAAAGATGGTATGTTGAAATTGCGTAACAGTATGCGCGAAACCATGCAAACCATGGAAATCAACAGTAAATCAATTAACCCGTTGAACATTATTAACGCGAAAGCAATTACTCGTGCTTTGCGTGATTTCTGTGCGGTATCTCAATTATCACACGTGATGGATACCAACAACCCATTAACCGAAATTACTCAAAAACGTAAAATTACCGCTGTTGGTCCGGGTGGTATCGTTAAGGAACGTGCTACCAGTGAAGTCCGTGACTTGCACTATACCCACAACGGTCGTCTTTGCGCGGTTGAAACTCCTGAAGGTCAATCCATTGGTTTGGTTAACAGTTTGGCGATGTACGCTCAAATCAATGAATATGGCTTCATTACTGCGCCATTACGTCGTATTGATAAGACTACCGGTAAAGTTACCGACATTGTTGATTATTTGACCGCGGATGAAGAAGACGCGTTCTACGTTGCCCAAGCAACTGAACCGTTAGATGAAGAAGGTCGTTTGTTACACGAATTCGTAACTTGCCGTCACCGCGATATTATTTTGGATATGCCACGTGAAAGCGTTGACTATATCGACGCCAGCCCGCGCCAATTCGTATCTTTGGCAACTGCTTTGATTCCTTTCTTGAGCAATGATGATACGGGTCGTGCTTTGTTAGGTTCAAACATGCAACGTCAAGCGGTATCTTTGATTAAGACCGAAGTTCCGTTGGTTGCAACTGGTTTGGAACACCGTGCCGCTTTGGATAGTAATGTAATGTTGACCGCTAAGGCAGCTGGTACCGTTATTTCGGTAACTGGTGACCAAATCGTGATTGAACGTGATGATAACCATGAACATGATTTCTATAAATTAACTAAGTTTACTCGTTACAACGAAGAAGCTTGTATTAACCAAAAACCAATCGTCCGCAAGGGGGATAAAGTTAAAGCTGGCGAAATTATTACTGATGGCTATGCAACCTGCAATGGGGAATTGGCTATCGGTAAGAATATGTGTGTCGCTTACATGAACTGGGAAGGTTACAACTTTGAGGATGCGATTTTGATTTCTGAACGTGTTGTGAAGGAAGATAAATTTACCTCAATCGCTTTGCACTTGAAAGAATGTAAAGTTCGTACTACCAAGTTGGGTGATGAAGAAATTACCCGCGACATTCCGAATTTGAGCGAAGATGCTTTGGCAAACTTGGATGAACGTGGTATTGTCCGTGTTGGTTCATTCGTTCGTACCGGTGATATTTTGGTTGGTAAAGTTACTCCGAAGGGTGAATCTGAATTAACCCCAGAAGAACGCTTGTTACGTGCCATCTTCGGTGAAAAATCTCGTGAAGTTCGTGATTCTTCTATGCGTGTTGAAAACGGTAAAGACGGTGTCGTTGTTGCTGTTGAATGCTTCAGCCGTAAGAACCACGACGAAATGGATGTTGGTGTTAACGAAATTATTAAAGTTACCATCGCTCAAAAACGTAATATCAAGGTCGGTGATAAGATGACCGGTCGTCATGGTAACAAAGGTATTGTTTCAAAGATTTTGCCGGTTGAAGATATGCCTTACATGGCCGATGGTACGCCGGTTGATATCGTTTTGAACCCGTTGGGCGTTCCATCTCGTTTGAACATTGGTCAGTTGTTGGAAGTTTCGTTGGGCTTAGTTGCAAAGACTTTGGGTTGGAAAGTTGCGACTCCTGTCTTCAACGGTGCTAACGAAAATGATATTCAAGAATTGTTGCGTAAAAACGGCTTGCCGGAAGATGGTAAGATGCAACTGTACGATGGACGTACTGGTGAACCTTTCCAAAACCGTACAACCGTTGGTTATATGTACATGTTGAAATTGCATCACATGGTTGATACCAAGATTCACGCGCGTTCAACCGGTGCTTACAGTTTGGTAACGCAACAACCATTGGGTGGTAAAGCTCAATTCGGTGGTCAACGTATGGGTGAAATGGAGGTCTGGGCTTTGGAAGCTTACGGTGCCGCCCACATCTTGCAAGAAATGTTGACCGTTAAATCTGATGATGTTCAAGGTCGTACCAAAACTTATGTTTCGATTGTTAATGGTACAAAATTACCTGATCCGGGTATCCCAGAAGCAAGTAAAGTTATGATTCGTGAATTACAAGGTCTTGGCTTTGATGTTGGTATTTATACTGCTGATAAGAAAGAAGTTGAATTAGAGAAGATTGACGCTTTGGTTGATGATGCCGAAATGTTGGCTAACGCCGAAGCTGACGAAAAACAAGAAACCGAAGCCGAAATTGAATTTGACCAAGAAAAAGTCGAAGAACCTGCTGCTGATGATTTGGAAATGTTCGATATTGAACAATTGTTCGATGAGGAATAAGAAGGAGAGGGAGAAAGAAAATGTTTGAGTTAAATAATTTTGAAAGTTTAAAAATCAGTATTGCCAGTCCGGACAAAATCCGTGAATGGAGTCATGGTGAGGTTACCAAGCCGGAAACGATTAACTATCGTACACAAAAACCAGAAAAAGATGGTTTGTTCTGCGAACGCATCTTTGGTCCGAAAAAAGACTGGCAATGTTCCTGCGGTAAATATAAATTGATCCGCTACAAAGGTACCGTTTGTGACAAGTGCGGTGTTGAGGTTACTCGTTCTATAGTTCGTCGTGAACGTATGGGACACATTGAATTGGCTGCACCTGTTGTTCACATTTGGTATTTCAAAGGTGTGCCGTCCAAAATTGGTACCTTGTTGAATATGACCATTAAGAACTTGGAACAAGTTATCTATTTCGTCTCCTTCGTTGTAATTGATCCGGGTAAAACTACTTTAACTTATGGTCAAATCTTGTCCGACCGTGAATTGCATGAAGCTTTGGAAAAATTCGGCGCTAATTCCTTCAAGTATGGCATGGGTGCGGAAGCAATTAAATCCATGTTGGCTGCGCTTGATTTGGATAAAGAAATTAAAGAATGTAACGAAATCATTGCAACCGGTAAAGGCGCTAAACGTGAAAAAGCCATTAAACGTTTGGATTTGTTGGAATCATTCAAACACAGTGGCAACCGTCCGGAATGGATGGTCATGGATGTCTTGCCGGTAACTCCACCGGAATTGCGTCCAATGGTACAAATTGATGGTGGTCGTTTCGCAACTACCGATGTTAACGATTTGTATCGTCGTGTTATTAACCGCAACAACCGTTTGAAAAAATTGATTTCTTTGGGTGCGCCTGAAGTTATCATCCGTAACGAAAAACGTATGTTGCAAGAAGCTGTCGACGCCTTGATTGATAACGGCCGTCGTGGTAAAGCAGTGCAAGGTGCGAAAGGTCGTCCGTTGAAATCATTGGCGGAAGGTTTGCGTGGTAAACAAGGTCGTTTCCGTAACAACCTGTTGGGTAAACGTGTTGACTACTCAGGTCGTACCGTTATCGTTGTTGGTCCTGAATTGAAACATTACCAAGTCGGTTTGCCGAAAGAAATGGCTTTGGAATTGTTCAAACCATTTGTAATGAAGAAATTGGTTGATATGGGCTTGGCTCATCACAGCCGCAGTGCGAAACGCTTGATTGAACGCGAAAAACCACAAGTTTGGGATATCTTGGAAGAAGTCGTTCGTGACCATCCTGTTTTGTTAAACCGTCAACCCACGTTGCACAAATTGTCAATCCAAGCCTTTGAACCGGTTTTGATTGATGGTCGTGCGATTCGTTTGCATCCGTTGGTTTGTACTGCGTTCAACGCCGACTTCGATGGTGACCAAATGACCGTTCACGTTCCATTGTCGCCAGAAGCTCAAGCCGAAGCGCGTATCTTAATGTTGGCTTCGAACAACATCTTGAAACCCAGTGACTCTAAATCTGTTGTTACTCCAACTCAGGATATTATTTTGGGTTGCTATTATATGACTTTGCAAGTTGACGGCGCTAAAGGTGAAGGTAGTGTCTATAAAGATGAAAACGAAGCTATCTACGCCTACAACGTTGGCGAATTGGATTTGCATGCTAAGATTCAAGTTCGTCGTTCTAACTTCGAAATTGAAGGTAATATGGACGAAGTCGAAGAATTTGGCCGTGTCGAAACCACCGTTGGTCGTATCATATTTAACCAATGCTTCCCGCAAGATATTGGTATCGTTGACCGTAGTAAACCAGAAAACAAATTCGCTTACGAATATAATAAGGAAGTTACTAAGAAAGACATCAACAACTTGATCGTAAAAATCTTCGAAGTTCATGGTGCAACTGTAACCAGTGAATCAATCGATAAAATCAAGACTGTTGGTTTCAAATATTCAACCTTGGGTTCAATTTCCTTGTCGGTTTTCGATGCTACCATTCCTGCCAACCGTGAACAAATTATTAAAGATACCGAAGCCAAAGTTAAAAAAATTGAACAAGCTTATGCAGAAGGTGAGTTGAGCTTAGATGAAAAATTGGATCGTAACATCGCCTTGTGGAAAGAAGCTACCGACCGTATTCAAGATGATGTTATCAGCGTTTTGGGTAAAACCAATCCAATTAAGATGATGGCTACCTCCGGTGCGCGTGGTTCTAACAAACAGATTATGCAGTTGTCTGGTATGCGTGGTATTATTGCGAACGTTTCTGGACAAAAAGAGGACGTCCCGACCAAAGGTTGCTACCGTTTAGGTTTGTCTCCATTGGAATACTTCTTATCATCTCGTGGTGGTCGTAAAGGTTTGGCTGATACAGCGTTGAAAACATCTGATGCTGGTTACTTGACCCGTCGTTTGGTTGACGTTGCGCAAGACGTTATCGTCACCGAAGAAGACTGCTTTGCAACTTTGGGTGAAAAACCAAAGGGCATGGTTATGACCGAATTACGTATGGATGGTTACATTAAACGTTTGGCCAGCCGTATTAAAGGTCGTTTCTCGGTACGTGATGTTGTTGACCCGAAGACCAAAGAAGTCTTGGTTCATGCTGATACCATGATTACCGATGAAGTTGCTGAACGTATTGAAGCCGCCGGTATTAAAGAAGTTGAAATCCGTAGCGTGTTGACCTGTAAATGTAAACACGGCGTCTGCGCTAAATGTTATGGTCGCGATATGAGCGGTCACGAATTGGTCAGTGTGGGTGAACCAGTTGGTATCATCGCTGCACAATCCATTGGTGAACCGGGTACTCAGTTAACCATGCGTACTAAGCACAGTGGTGGTATTGCGGTTTCAAACATTACCGAAGGTTTGCCACGTGTCGAAGAAATTTTGGAAGCCCGTGTTCCCAAGGGTGTGGCTTTGGTCAGTGACGTCGGTGGTACAGTTGTGGCTGTTAACCCTGTTGAAAAACGTGTTGAAGTCGTGATTAAGACGAACGAAGGCAAAGAAGTTCCGTACTTGATTCCGGCTAGCATGAAAGTTATTGTCAAGAAAGGCGATGTAGTTGAACCGGGTTCAGCTTTGACCGAAGGTGTCTTCAACCCACACGACATTCTGCGTAACAAAGGTATCAAAGCTGTTCAAGATTACTTGATTACCGAAATTATTAAGGTTTATAAAACGCAAGATATTTCGATTAACAACAAACATTTGGAAATAATTGTAAGACAGATGTTGAAAAAAGTTAAAATCGAAGACGTTGGCGATACCGACTTCCAAATCGGTTCCGTGGTTGATGTGATTGAGTTCGAACATAAGAACTTGTTGGCAATCAACGATGGTAAGAAACCAGCCCGCGCAACCCGTGTCTTGTTGCCAATCACTAAGGCGGCATTGCGTACAGATAGCTTCTTGTCGGCTGCATCCTTCCAAGAAACCAGTTCAGTTTTGGTTGATGCTGCGGTTAAGAATAAAGTTGACCACTTACAAGGCTTGAAAGAAAACGTTATCTTTGGTAAGTTGATTCCGGCCGGTACTGGTATGAAATTCTATCAAAATGTAGGGTACAAAAATGTCAAATAATTTATTTAATTTGTTATTGGCTCCATCGGAACGTCCCAAGTGGATTGCGGACAGTTTCCCGATTATTCAAGGTATTATCATTGGTTTGATTTGCCTGATTAGCATCATCATGATTGTGGCAATCTTGGTTTCCCCGCCGGATAACGGTACGGGAACCAACGCGATTACTGGTGCCAGTGAAAGTTACTACACCAAAAATCGCAACAAAAACAATCTTGGTCGCATTCGCAATTTAATTATCATTTGTGCTTGCACAATCGCAGTCTTAACGATTATTTTCTTTATCATGTTTGGTATTTTCAATACTACTGGTACCGCAGAATAATCCCGAAAAAAGTTTCGTCAACCGGCGAAACTTTTTTCTTTGGCGAAAAGAATTGTAAATGATATACTAAATATGCTCATAAAAAGGAGTGGAATGATGCACAAATCCTTAGTTAAGCGATTTCTTGTTGTTTTTCTAACGGCTCTTGTAATGATGGTTCCGGTATGCTTTTTGAGTGCTTGTGGAATTCTTGGTGGTAGCAATGAACAACAATCTGAACCGCAGGATACAGAAACCCCGGCATCATTTGCTTTTGCTATTCGTCCAAATGATGAAAAATATAAAATCATTTCCAATGACTCGTCTGATGGGTATGAAATTTCAATTTCAGATGGTTGCATCCTTTCGGAATCAGATATTAAACTGAGAGTAATCGTGAAAGGAAAACCTGTTCCAGCGTCTAATTATAAAATTAGTTTTGTCAAGTCAGGCGGTAAAGTCTCGCAAATCAATATTTCATATAACAATGAGGTACAAAGCATTTCCGTATTGACTGAACAGTTAATTGATTTCGGTTCAGTTCTTGAAAATTTAAAATTTTCATATGAAGAAATTGCCAGCGGTAAATCAAAATACATTGATGTAATTGATAAAATTGATGCCGCCATGCGCAAAGCCAATTTTGAATCTACGCTTTCTGAATTAAAAGCACAGGGGATAGTTGATTTTAAGACTGCTACTCAAACAAAAACAGATCCCTACGCTTTTGCGGATTTTACGCGCAGCAATATGGCAGGAATAACGACAAGTTCAGGGACAATGGATTATCACTTTTACCTTCATGCCCAAAGTGGCTATGTGTTTGAAGATGAAGATGGTGAACGTACAGACACTCTAATGGTTAATTGGCAAATTTTACCCATCGAAATCAATTTACCAACTAGAGTTATCGCTGATCTTGTCTTTGATCCAACCAAGGCCCAAACACCGACCCTGGTGTTTGCTGGAGATAATGAAAAGATCAACAGTATGATTGAAGTCGACCCGGAATTTATGGCTGGTTCGTATACAAGTGTTAGTTATCGCTTAAAAAAAGATTATGAATACGGTTATGTCTTATTAGATCAATTTAAAAAACCTGTTTTCAACGTTAATATTATGCGCAATTGGGAAATTAAGCCATTGAAAATTAAGGCGCCATATCTTGATAAAACAGAATTTGATTTTGATGGTACCGAAAAATGTCCTAATTTAATTCTCCCGGAAAATTATGAATATTTATTTGATACTGAAAGTATCCAATATAGTGATAATACCGAAGTGGGCACGGGAACGGTAAGTTTTGAACTTGTTGAAAACTATGATTTTGGTGTTACTGGTTATAATATCTATTCAAATTTAAGCAGGAATGAATTATGTTCTTGTTTTACCTATGGCGAAGGTAACATTGCTCCGCAAGGGACACTTGAATTTACAATTATACAGCAAAGTTAAAAATTCGCGGTAAATTCAATTTTCGATTTATGTAAATTGACGCCAATAACTTTAACCTTCATTGGGTCGCCCATACGAATTTTGGATTTTTTACCAATCATTTGCATGGTGCCATCGTGGTAAAGATAATGGTCGGCGGGCAAGTTCTCAATGCGTACCAAACCTTCGGCGGTATTAGCAGGTAAATACACAAACACACCAAAATCGGTAATACCGTTGACAACGCCGTCAAATGTTTCACCGATGTGCGCTTGCATGTATTCCGCACATTTCAAGTCGTCAACTTCGCGTTCGGCGGCCACCGCGTCCAGTTCGGTTTGCGAGGATTGTTGGCTAGCCGCGACGACAAACGCTTTCATCCGTGCCAGCTGTTGTGCGTTTAATTGGTTATCCAAATGCATTTTGATGATGCGGTGAATTGTTAAGTCAGGGTAGCGACGAATCGGTGAAGTGAAGTGGCAATAATAAGTCGAACCCAACGCGTAGTGTCCTACACAGTGCGGGTCGTACTTAGCTTTTTGCATGGAACGTAAAGCCAAACTGGACACCACAATCTTAACGTTTTCATCCTTGATATTGTCCAACATTTCTTGATATTGGAATCCGGTAGGATTTTCAAAATCAATGTGGTGTTGCACCTGAAAGGGCGTTAAAGCGCTTAAAAAGCGAATTACTTTCAAAGAATCGGGTTTTTCGTGGATACGATACACAAATGGTAGGTGTAATTTATAACAATGTTCCGCCACGACTTCGTTGGTCAAAACCATGAAAGTTTCGATAATGCGGTGGCTTAAATTGTGTGGTTGAGAATAGACCGCGGCGATTTGACCTTTTTCGTCCAAAACGATTTTTGGTTCGGGAACATTGAAAGTAATTTCGCCCCGTGCTTGACGGTCGTGTTCTAACTTTTTGGTAATTTCTGCCATCTGTAGCAACATGGCTTTGTGTTGGTGGTCGGCCTTGTCATCCAAGATTGCTTGAACTTCATCGTACGAAAAGCGGGTGACCGATTGAATCAAGGATTTTTTAATTTGATAACTCAACAAATTATATTTTTTATCTAACGTCATTAAAACCGACAAAGTTAAGCGCGGTTCATTCGGATTTAACGAACAAACGCCGTTCGATAATTGTGTTGGCAACATGGGTAACACGCGGTCAGGAAAGTACACACTGGTGCCGCGGCGATAAGCTTCCTTATCCAGCGCGCTGTCGGCGGTTACGTATTCGGAAACATCAGCAATGTGGACGCCTAATGTTATGGTGCCATCGGCGTTATTAACTAAGCTAACTGCATCGTCCAGGTCACGTGCGTCGGCGGGGTCAATTGTGATAATTGGCAAACCACGTAAATCAACACGGTTAAACATACAGTCGCTAATTTTTTTTCGGCTAACTTTTTCCGCTTCTTGTAAAACTTCAGCAGGAAAAGCAGGGAGCAGTTTGTATTTTTTCATGATGGCTTCAATGGTAGCAGGTTCCGTATTGTGGCGGATTACACGGACAACTTCGGCATCAGGTTGTTTGTTGTGCTTTTTTTTCATGTAACGAATTTCCACAATGTCGCCATCGACCGCACCGTGCAAGTTATCTTTTGCGATAAAAATATCTTCATTTTTGCCTGGCAGTTCAACGAAACCGTAGCCTTTTAATGTTACTGATAATTCACCTGTAATCCGATTTTCCATTTTGCTCACAGCAAATTATAAGTGTATAATATCAATATGTCAAACATGTCAAATTCAACCGGTAAGACTTTAGGTGTTCGTTTTTTGGATGCTTATAATGCTATCGATAAAGCGTTACGTGTGCAGTACAATTTCAAAACAACCACTTCGTTTTCTGATTTAATTCGTCGTTGTGCTGATCTGAACTCCGTCATTCGTGGTCACGAAAATGACTTGATTAACTTCGCTCGTTTACGTAATGCCATCGTTCACAGTAGCGATAATAACAAAGTGATTGCGGAACCACATTTGGAAGTTGTTCAGTTGATGGAAAAGATTGCAACTTTGATTACCACGCCGCCATTAGTGGCCGATGTTTTACACAAACGTCCAGTTACAATTATTGATGCTAACCGCAGTCTTTACGATTTAATTAAGGAAACCGGCGTTACCGGACACGGCATGATTCCTGCTTACAAGGGTTCGCACCTAATTGGAATTGTCCGCTGGCGTAAATTGATTGAAGACTTAGCCACGATTTTGGATACCAACGATTTGGATGACTTTATCCGTAAAACTTCCATTGAAAGTTATTTACGTATGTATCCACAATCAGGACACTTCGCGATTGCTAATAAAAATCTTACCATTGAACAAGCATTGACCATTTTTAACAATAACCGTAAAATTGCTGCAATTTTAATCACAGAAAAAGGCAGTGCGATGGAGCGCCCGATTGGCTTTATTACCAACGCCGACATCATTGATTTGGTAAAAATCATTGAAACTTATTAAAAATCATGTTAATTTATAAATCAGATAAAAGGACATTGTTATGAAAAAAGAAAATACTGTATTTGACTTTGGTCACAATTACGAACCAGCCGATATCTTAGCTAAGGTTAAAGCCAAAAATAAAGGCAAACCTAAATTTAATTTCTTGGATGGTCCGGTTACCGCCAATGCGCCGTTGTGCTTGCACCATGGTTGGGGTCGTACGCTGAAAGATGCTTATAACCGCTATAACTCCTTAATTGGTAAGGAAGTCGATTATGTCTGGGGCTTTGATGCACAGGGAATGTGGGTTGAGGTCGAGGTCGAAAAATTGCTCGGCTTGAACAATAAAAAGGAAATCACCCAATACGGCGTTGACAAGTTTACCGAAAAATGTATTGAGCGGGTCAACTTCTTCAAAAATCATCAAACCGAACAAAGTAAATTATTTGAACAGTTGGGCGACTGGGAACACAGTTACATTACCAACTCTGACCAAAACATCACTTCGATTTGGCATTTCTTGAAAGTTTGTCATGACAAAAAAATGCTGAAACGAAGTTATAAAACTATGCCATGGTGTCCGCGTTGTGGTACCAGCTTAAGTGAACACGAAATGAGTGGTAGCTATAAGGAACGCACACACAAGGCCGTTTTCGTAAAAGCCAAATTGGTTGGTCGCAATGAACGCATTTTGGTTTGGACGACCACGCCTTGGACTTTGGCAGCCAATATGGCAATTGCGGTTAATCCGGAATTTACTTATTGTAAATGTCAAGTTAAGAGCGACAAAAATTTGTTAATCGTTTGTGAAAAACAGTTGAAAGTTCTGCGCGACGATTTGGTCAAGGTTGTGGAAAAGGTTTCGGGTGCTGATTTGGTTGGTTTAGTTTACGAACCGTTCTTGAACTTACAAAAACAACAGTTTGAACACAAAATTGTGGCTTGGGACCAAGTTGATGAGATTGATGGTTCTGGTGCAGTGCATATTGCGCCCGGCTGTGGTGCCGAGGACTTCGCGTTGGGTACCAAATTAAATATGGCACCGTTCATCATTCCAGTGGCTGAAAATGGCACATTCTACGAAGACTTTGAATGGTTAGCCGGTTTAACAACGGTTGAATGTGAACCTGCGGTCTTTGAACATTTGACTCAAAATCAAACACTTTATTATCATCATGATTACACCCATAACTATCCGTTCTGCTGGCGTTGTAAAACCGATGTAATTTTCCGCTTGGTGGAAGGTTACGATATTGCGACCGATGGTATCCGCAAAGACCTGTTAAAGGCTGCCGACACGGTACATTGGACTCCGGATTTCATGGGTAAGTCCATGCGTCAATGGTTGACCGATATGGGTGATTGGAACATCAGTCGTCGCCGTTTCTATGGCTTGCCGTTACCGTTTTATCCATGTAAAAAATGCGGTCATCTGAATGTAATTGATAGCAAGGAAGAACTGCGCGCCCGTGCAGTCGACCCCAGTAAAGTTGACGCTTTACCGCACTTGCATCGTCCTTACATCGACGAAGTACAAATTATCTGTGAGAAGTGTCATGAGCCAGTCGCGCGTGTTACGGATGTTGGCGACTGCTGGTTGGATGCTGGTATCGTACCATTCTCAACCAAACCCAAGGGACAATTCAAGGCCGACATGGTTTTGGAAATGAAAGAGCAAATTCGTTTGTGGTTCTATTCACAGTTGTTTATGTCGGTAGTTTTGACTGGGGAAGCTCCGTATAAAAATGTGGTTGGTCACTCGACCATCGTTGATGAAGATGGTAAGAAATTCTCCAAGACCGGCCCGCGTAAAATTTACATTGAAGATGTGGCAAAACAATATGGCACCGACGTTTTACGTTACGCATTTGCCAGTGCTAATCCAACCTTGGATATGCGTTTTGGTGACAGCATTGCCGAAGACGCTAAACGTCGTTTGTTAGCTATCTGGAACGCTTATGTGTTCTATACGACTTACGCTTTGGTTGATAAACCCGACGTGAAAAATTATCAACCAGAAAATTTGGCGCCCATTGATTTATGGTTGGTACAATTAACTAACCAATACATTCAAGCTACGCGCGAAGCTTACGACCAATTTAAAATTCATCAAGTTGTTAAATTGACCGATGATTTTGTGGAAAATATTTCTAACTTCTATATTCGTGTCAACCGTCGTCGTTACTGGAAGAATGGCGAAGACCAAGACAAGATGAACGCTTATTGGTGTTTGTTTCAAGCTCTGCGCAGCGTGACCATTGTAATTACGCCTTTGGTACCCAGCTATGCGCAATACCTGTGGCAAAACTGTTTTGGCGAAGGCGAAGAACCCGTAATGTTGGCCAATTATCCGACCGCCTTGAAGGTTAAAAGTAGAGCCGATTTGTTAAAACCGGTTGAATTTGTTAAACAAATTATCAGTTTAGGTTTGTCATTGCGTGCGGAAAATCAAATTGCCATCAAGCAACCGTTGTCTAAAGTGTATGTCAAGACGAACCAAATTGACACTGTCACAATGTTTGCAGCAATTATCCAAGAACAATTAAATGTTAAACAAATCGAGATTGTTACTGATGATGAAAAATTCAATGTCGCTTATTTAACCGTTAATTTCAAAAAGGCGGGTGCCATCTTAAAGAACCGTGTACAAGAATTGAAAAATGCTTTGCAAAATTCTCAACAAATGGCGGAGTATGTCGCGGCCTTTGATGCTGGCGAAAAAATCAATATTGCCGGATTTGATGCGTTGACGCCAGATTTGTTTGAACGTAAATTAGCACCGCGCTCGGGCTTTGTGATTACCACCGAAAATGATGTTACCGTGGTTTTGGATACACAGATTACCGATGACTTAATGTTGGAAGGTATCGCGCGTGAATTGATTCGCAGCATCCAACTGGAACGTATGAACCAAAAAATGGAAATTACGGACCGCATTGTGGTTGAATTAAAAACTGGCGATAATAAAACTTACGCCGCAGCCTGTGCTCATCAACCGCGTATTATGCGTGAAGTTTTGGCTACCGAAATGCACATCACACAAGGAAAAGGTAAAAATGAAATACACATCCGCTTGGCGTGATTTTGAAATTATTGCGACCGGTGACGGTGAAAAATTAGAGCGATGGGGTAAAATTGTCCTGTTGCGTCCGGACCCCCAAGCAATTTGGAAATCTTCGGTTGACTATAACAAGTACCCACAAATTTCTGGTCATTACCATCGTTCGGCTACCGGCGGTGGTGCCTGGGAATGGTTAAAACCGACTCCGGATGAATGGACAATTAAATATAAAAATTTGTCTTTTATTATCAGCCCAATGAATTTTAAGCATACTGGTTTGTTTCCGGAACAAGCCGTCAACTGGGATATGGTCATGGAAGTTTTGGGCAAACGCCCAGGTGCTAAAGTTTTAAACTTATTTGCTTACACTGGCGGTGCTACGGTGGCTTGTGCCAAAGCCGGCGCGATTGTGACACATGTGGATGCCAGTCGTGGTATGACGGATGTAGCCAAACGTAATGTCGCGTTAAATAATATTCCTTACGAAAGCGTGCGCTACATTGTGGACGATTGCCAAAAATTTGTGGCGCGCGAAATTCGCCGTGGTCGCAAATACGATGCTATTATTATGGACCCACCGAACTTCGGACGCGGTGCCAATGGTGAGATTTGGAAATTGACCGATAACCTTAACGATTTAATTGCCAATTGTGTGCAATTATTGTCGGAAAAACCGTTGTTTATTTTAGTGAACAACTATACGGCTTCGGTACAGCCGGCCGTGATTGAAAATGTTTTGCGAAAAAACCTGAATGGGTTACACTACGAAATCCAAACTTATGAAATTGGATTACCGACCAAAGAAAATTTGGTCTTGCCGTGTGGGGGGGCGTCATATGTGTCTTTTTTGTGATTTAGCGAAAAACAATGTCAAGGAAAACGAATTATGCTATTTGTTGTACGATAAATATCCGCTAGCGCCCGGTCACAGTCTAATTATTCCGAAACGTCATATGACTACGGTCTTTGAAATGACCGCGGAGGAATGGGCGGCTGCTGGCGAATTGATCAATGTTGCCAAGGCTGAAATTGAAAAAAAGTACCAACCGGTTGGTTATAACATTAAAGTTAATTGTGGCAAGGCGGCTGGACAAGAAATCATGCACGCCCACATCCATTTAATTCCGAAATATTAAACAAAGGTGAAATCCATGATGAAGAAAACCGACAATGGAAAAGTTAAAACCGGAATTAGTGATTTCTTAATCGCTTACGATTGTCCATCAGGTTATGTTGGCTTTCCAATTTTGTGCGATTTATTAAAAGTTGCTTTAGAAAATTACACTGAACTGGCGGCAAACTTGAAATCAATTTATTTAACCGTAGCGCATCGTCGGAAAATTACTCGTCTTTGTGTCGAACGCAATTTGCACACGCTCGTGGAAAAATGGTTACCCAGCCCAAAGTTTAATTTACTTTTTAATAAAGAGCCGACGAATGCGGAATTGCTGTATATTCTGGCTGGTAAATTGCGTTATTTGAATTGCAGTGTTTATGACACGTTATTGATGCCGTAAGCACAAAAAAGCATTTTACTTGACAAATTAACCAAAATCAGCATATTATAATAAACCATACTCATGGTAAAAGAGGAGAAAAATCGATGACTACAAGATATGTAACTGTGGTTGGTAAAAAGAAACTTGAAGAAGAATTAGAAGTTTTAAGAGCCAAACGCGAAGACATCGCAACACAAATTCGTGAAGCTCGTGAATTCGGCGATTTGAAAGAAAACGCTGAATATGCTGCTGCGCGTGAAGCCCAAAATAATTTGGAAATCCGTGTGAAAGAAGTTGAAGCTACTTTGCAAAACTTAACCGTCTTTTCTTATAAGACTGCAAAAACTGACGCGGTCAATGTTGGTACTGCCGTTACGGTAGAAAATATGCGCACTAAAAAACAAGAAACTTATGTTGTTACTGGTTTTATGGAATTTGATATTGAAAAGAACTATGTCTCGAACGAAAGCCCGAAAGGTAAAGCGTTGTTAGGTAAAAAAGTTGGCGAAGTTGCCATCATCAAAACACCAGTCAACCAAATCGAATTAAAAATCTTGAAAATTGCGCGTGCGGAGTAATCGTGTTTGATTCACATTTTCACACAACTGATCCACGCTTAATCAGTCTTCCGGAAGTTGTGGCGGGTTCCAATCATGGTGTCGAAATCGGGGCGGACTTTGAAAGTCTGCCCGCTGTTTTTGAATACGCCCGCGAACACGAACATATTTATTGTACCGCTGGCGTGCATCCTGAATATGCTGACACGTATTCCGCGAACGACTTTGAACACTATGTTGTAGAAAATTTACACGAACCAAAGTTTGTGGCGATTGGTGAATGTGGGTTGGATTATCACCGTGACGATTTACCATCACGTGAGCAACAAATCCGAGCATTTGAACACCAAATTTACATGGCGGACCGTTATAAAAAACCTTTGGTGGTGCACAGTCGTGATGCCTGGGACGATACCGCCAAAGTTTTAATCGCGAATCGCAGTAAATTAAAGCATGGGGTCTTAATTCATTGTATGAGTTATACCGCGGAGCAAGCGCAATATTTAATGGCACGATTAGCCGGTATTGATGTTTATTTCGCTTTTGGTGGACACATTACTTATCCCAGTAAATCTTATTTGCATGATACGATGCGAGCAATCCCACTGAACCGTATTCTGATTGAAACTGATGCGCCGTATTTGGCACCAGTTCCTAAACGTGGCGAAATCAATAAACCGCAGTATATTCAATACACGGCGGAAACTATGGCGCGTGTGTTAGGAAAAACTCCGGCCGAAATTGAAACATTAACCGCCAATAACGCCTATCAATTTTACAAAATAAAAGCAGCCCGATAATCGTGCTGCTTCGTTTTTCTTTGGTAAAAAGTGTTTCTTTGGTATGAGTTTATCTTCTGCAAAATAAACTATCTTATACTAACATAATGTGTTAAACTGTTCAAGTGGAATTCGAGTACAAAAAATCGTTAGGACAAAATTTTATTTATGACCTTGGTTTTTTGCGCACCTTGGTAAAAAAGTTGGCGGTACAACCGACCGATACTGTGGTGGAGGTCGGCGCGGGTGCGGGAACTTTAACGCAAGCGCTGGCGGAAACCGGCTGTCAGGTTTTCAGCGTGGAAATTGATAAACGATTGGAACCAGTTTTGCAAAAACGCTTGGCACCTTATTCTAATGTAACTCTGACTTTTGCCGATGCGACCAAACATAATTTCAGTAACTTGCCACCGTTTCGTTTGATTGCGAATGTCCCTTATTACATTACCACCCCTTTGATTATGCAGTTTTTGGCTTTGCCAAATTGCCGTGAATTAAATGTTTTAGTTGCCAGCGAAGTAGCGGAGCGTATTGTTGCACCACATGGCAATGCGCTTTATGGCGCGTTATCGGTTAGTTGTCAAAATCAAGCTGAGTGCAAAATTTTAGCTTCGGTGCCACGCACAATGTTCACGCCACAGCCCAAAGTTGACAGCGCGTTTGTGTCATTGAAAAAGAATGGTCAACCCAGTGATAAGTTCATGGAAAAATTGTTGAAAGGTGTTTTCGCTGCGCGTCGGAAAACGATGCTGAACGCTTTGTCCAGTGCGTTGAATTTGGATAAAAACACGGTAACACAAATTTTGACCACCGCGGAAATTGATTTAAATTTACGTCCCGAACAAATTACGCCGACACAATATGTCAAAATCTGCGCTCTTTCGCGTAAATATTGTTAATTGAATTTGTTATGCTATCGCAATGGCAGTTTACATTAAAAACATTATTTTGTACGACCGCGCCGGTGCCGTGGCGGGGTACATCGAAATCCACCAAGTAGCAAACGGTACGCATTTGCGTTTGAAGCATTCTTTGACCGCCAAAGGGTTAATGTTGTCCTTGGTAATTGATGGTGTAAATAAGGTATTGAAAATCACTGGCAATTTGGTCGAATATACTTTACCCAATCAGGTCGATTTAGATTATGAAATTTTCGCTTGCATTGTTCAGCAAACCGACCAAACCATGGTTTCATTGGCTAGCGGTGCGATTAACTTAAATCGCTTAAAAGGGGAACAGGCGGTCGTCGAAATTGATCATGCGATGAAAAAAATTTGCAGCGTGGATGTTAACGGACATGGTGAATGTGAAAAGTGTCCTTACCGTGAATATTTTTTTAAACAAGCAGAGTAGTATTATGCCCGCCACCTTTTTTAGCACAGAAAATTGCCAGATAAATACCTTTGTTGTTAGCAACTAACTTAATGGTCTTAATGCGGAAATTGTTGTTTTCAAAAATGGTCACGGCTTTGGCTAACTGGTTTGCGGGGTAGCAAAAATAAACCGTACCGCCGTATTTTAAATTACGGGTACAAAGTAACGCTAAATCTTCTAACGAAAGCGTGTCGTCGTGGCGTGCTTGGCTGACATTGCTATTTTGCGCTTTTTTACCTGTAGTAAAGTACGGCGGATTACAAACGATAACATCGGCTGAGTTGGCGTTGATGATGGTGTGTAATTGTCGTGCATCTGCATGTAAAGGCGTAAATTTGGTCATGGTAAGTTTATCTTGGTTGATGGTTAAATTCTTTTCCAGTTGTTTGACCGCAGCCGAGTTAATGTCGACACTAATCATTTCACGGGGTTGATGGTTAAAAGCGATTAACAAAGTTAGCACGCCCGTGCCACAACCAACATCAATTACGCGGTCAGTTTTTTTACAGGTAACGAAATTAGCAAGCGCTACCGCATCGCTGGAAAGTTTATACAAATCGTCCGGTTGTTCGATTAAAAGTCCGGCCTCGTTCAAATATTCCATCGCTTAAAAATACCACGGAACCCGTTTGTTTTCAACCGCTTTACGCGGGGTAATCGGTTTAGTGTTATGTGGTAAGCGCAATTCGATTAAATTACTGGGGCGTGGATTATCGCCGTTAATGCTGGCGGTTACATGGTAATGGTTAATTGTTTGTGGGTTTTTATCGGTGTAAGTATAAACACCATGCTTGTTACGAATCACGGACTGTAAAGTGTCGTCGCGGTAAATTTCGTAGGTCTGGTGTGGTAAAACATTGAACCAAAGTAAAGTGTCGTTTTGGTCGGTAACGCGTCCGTCAATCGTGGTCGGCGTGGTCATTAAATAATTTTCCGAAACTGTCGTTGGTTGGTAACGCGTAGAAAATAAAGCCGGCGTGGTTTCGTATTCTGGCGTGGCGAGATTGGCTAATTTGATTTTACCGTTCTTGTAATCTAAACTGTCTAGATTGATGTTTTTTACACTGACGGGTTGTGAAAAATGTAAATCGGGGTCGCTGATAACACCATGAATTTGTGTAGCAGCCTTGGCCAAGCGTCCGCCGCCATTAGCACCATGGGGCAAGTCATTTTCGGGTTTCATACTGGCGTTACCATGCCAAACAATCAAAACATTTTGCGGAGTGTACGAAACCAAGGTTGCATCCGTGTTAGTGTCGGTGTTTTCGCGTTCTGTGGTGCCGGTCTTGGCGGCGATTTCCGTATTTAACATAGCCAGTTTACGCGCGGTGCCTTTCTTAGCGGTATCAACCAACATATCGGTTAAAAGGTATGCCGCGTCGGGTGCAATCGCTTGGGGTGAGTAATTATACTTGTTAGTTAAATCAAAATAAACGGTTTGACCCTTGCGGTCGCGAATGGCGCGAACAAAACGGGCAGGTGCGTATTTGCCTTGGTTAGCTAGTGTTTGATAGCCACCCGCCAGTTCCAAAAAGGTTGTGCCAGCGTTAGTATTACCAAGTGCCATTGATAAATTTTCATCATGTAAATTTAAGCCCATTTTATTGGCAATGTTAGTTGCGCTGTTGATGGTGGTGGCTTCCAAAATTTTCACGGCGGGGATATTGTAACTATGCATTATCGCATCACGCACGGAAACCAGACCATGGTATTTACCATCCGAATTTTTCGGGTTAAAGTCGGTATCAATTAACTGGGCGTCGTCAATTAAACTGGCGGGTTGTACTACGCCTAATTCCAAAGCCGGTGCGTAAACCAATAAGGGTTTCATTGTGCTACCAAAATTACGTCGTGCCGTCAGTAAGGTTGGCGTCGAAGACCAAAGCGCTTTTACTTGTCCGTTGGGTGCGGATAGCATGGCGAATTTTTCACCTTCTAAGTTGTACTCCGGATTATTCATGGCATCATACAGTAATTGTTGTTTGTCCGGCTCATAATATGTGTCGATTTGATAACCGTAGTTGATGATGTCATTTTCGCTTAAATTTAAAAGTTGTGCGGCCTCTTTCAGCGCCATGTTTTGGTAATTAGTGCCAAGCCAAAGGTTTTCCTGCGTATTAATTGTCAATGGTTCGTCCATTGCCGATTTGAAAACTTCGTCCGTAATTAAACCTTGGTTATGCATTAAATGTAAGATTAAATGAGCGCGTTGGCGGAAGTTGTCGTGGTGCGCAATGGGGTCATAACGACTGGGATTTTTAATAATTCCTGCTAATCCAGCACTTTCCGCCACGGACAGTTCGGCGGGCGTTTTTTGAAAGTAAAATTCGCTGGCATTCGCAATCCCGTAAACATTATTTCCGAAATAAATGGCGTTCAGGTATAACTCGATGATTTGGTCTTTGGAAAAGTTTTGTTCCACTTTTAATGCTAAGATGGCTTCCCGTAATTTTCGTTTCAATGTTTTTTCATTGGTCAAGTATGTGTTTTTGACTAACTGTTGGGTAATGGTGCTGGCACCTTCTTTGGAATAGCCGGCCACCAAATTGTTGGAAACTGCTTTGGCAATTCTCGGAAATGATAACCCGTGGTGGCGATAAAAAGTGCGGTCTTCAACGGCAATGAAAGCGTTGATGCAGTTGGGGTTGATTTGGTCGATGGGACAATATTGGATTGCATTGTGGGCATCAATCGTTTGTTGCTCGCTGTCATAAAAGGTCGCTGTTTGTGCCATTGTAGTCAAACGCGTAGTGTCCAAAGTTTCACTGTGCCAAATTAACGCAAAAGCTACGCTACCGGTTACAAGCAAAAGTAATACGCCGACCAGCAAGCCGGTAAAAATTTTACGAACGATTTTTATTTGTTTGGACACAGATTATTTTGTGTTAAACTATCTCATTCTATGAAATTTGTACTAAAGAATTATGGTTGCCAAATGAATGTGAATACTGCGCACAAAATTACGCAGCAATTATTGGCAGCGGGACATACGCTTGCGGAAACTGACGAAGATGCGGATGTCATTATTTTTAATACCTGCTGTGTGCGTAATACCGCCGAACAAAAAATCTTATCCCATATAGCTTTGGCAAAACAGTTAAAACAACATAAGCCCGATTTGAAAATTGCGGTCATTGGTTGTTTGTCCGCCAAACGCAAAATTAACGGCGTCGATATTTTGTTAGGCACAGATAATGCCATGGATGTGGTCGAAAAGTTGGGGGTTGCCGTCCGTCAATTACCGGCAGAACAGGGAACTACCGCATATATCGACATTACCTATGGCTGTGAAAATTATTGTACATACTGTATTGTCCCGTTCGTACGCGGTAAATTGCGTATTCGTCCGCGTGCGGAAATTCTTACTGAATTTGACCAAGTAAAAGACACTGCCAAGGATATTTATTTACTGGGACAAAATGTCAATGCTTATCCCGACTTTCCCAAGTTATTGGAGGAACTGGCACAAAAAGACGGTGATTTTACCTTGCATTTCCTGTCGGCACACCCAAAAGATTTCGCCCTTGAAACAATTAAAGTAATGGCCAAGTACCCCAAAATTGCCCACGATGTTCACTTGCCAATGCAGTGCGGATGTGATAAAATTCTAAAGTTAATGAACCGCAAGTATACTGTCGCGGACTATCTTGAAAAAATCAGATTGCTCCGTGAGTATATGCCAGATATCCATATCACGACCGACATTATTTGTGGCTTTCCTGGGGAGACCGATGAGGATTTTGCAGAAACCGTGCGGATTGTTCAGCAAATCAAATTTAGTGCTGCGTATATCTTCCCATACAGTAATCGTTCGGGTACTGCGGCAGATAAAATGCCCAATCAAGTTCCGTTCCGTGTGCGTAAAGCACGTGCCACAAAATTGGTTGAATTGATGCGGGAGTTAGCGTAAGAAAAAAGGAGTGTGTAATATGGCTTTGTCGCCAGCAATGCAAAAGTATTTGGAATTAAAAGCACAGTATCAAGACTGTATCGTGTTTTACCGTTTAGGTGATTTTTACGAAGTTTTTTTTGATGATGCCAAAGCGGTTTCGGCGGCAATCGGTTTAACCTTGACCGGCCGCTCTTGTGGGCTGGAAGAAAAAGCGCCCATGTGCGGTGTTCCGTATCATGCGGCTAATTTGTACATTAAGAAACTGGTTGAACTGGGATATAAAATTGCGATTGCGGAACAACTGGAAGAAGCCAACGGCAAGACTTTAATTAACCGTGATGTCATTCGCGTGATTACCAGTGGAACCGTCATCGACGATGCGATGTTAACCGCGGATAGTAACAACTTTATTGCTAGTGTTTACGAAGACGACAACGGTGGTGCAGTTTATACGGCTTGGGCAGATATTATGACGGGCGAGTTTTATGTCGCTCAATTTGATAGTTATGACAATGCGGTTTCGCGTATTCGCCCCAAAGAGGTCATCACCAAAAAGCATTTTGGTTATGCTTTCGCGTTTAAACAAGCCAGTCAAACCGTTAAAAAATATTTCAATATTAACACAACACAAATATTTGACATTCCAGATAATTCGCCTTTGGTAAACGCCGCCGGTGCGTTGCTGGAATACCTTTTGATGACCGCGAAAAATAAATTATCCAATATTACCAAAATCACTTTAATGCGTGATGACAATTATATGGTGTTGGATAAAATTGCCCGTGATACTTTGGAAATTGTTTTGTCTTACCGTAATAATACCAAGGCCGGCAGTTTACTTGCCGTTTTGGATAAAACCAAAACCCCAATGGGCGCGCGTATGTTGGCGGAATGGGTAACAGCGCCGTTAAAAAAATCTGCACTCATCTTGGAACGTCAAGACGCCATTCAAGAGTTACTCGACAAATCTCAAGCGTGTCAAGACTTGCGCGAAATTTTGGCACAGTTCGGCGACTTGGGGCGTTTCTGTGGTAAGATTGCCAACGGTAACGTCAATCCCAAAGACATGTTGGCTTTTGCCGAAGGTTTGTCTTTGGTTGGATGCGTCAAAAGTTTCTTGGCGGAAAACTGTCAAACAAATTTATTGACCAAATATGGTACGCAATTAAACGCTTTGGAAGATTTGCAAAATTTACTTTTGCGTGCAATTAAAAAAGAACCGAACACAATTTTAAGTGAAGGTAATTACATTAACGAAGGTTACAACGAGGAACTTGACCAGTTGCGCAACGCCGGCACGTTAAGTAAACAGTGGCTCTTATCTTTGGAAACAAAGGAACGTCAAGAAACCGGTGTGGAAAAACTGCGAATCGGTTACAACCGCGTGGCGGGTTATTATTTTGAAATGCCGTTAAACGCGATGAAGCAAATTCCGTACCGTTTCATTCGTAAAGGTAGCACGCTGAATACTGAACGTTTTACGACCGATGAACTGCGTGAAATTGAAAGTAAAATCCTTAGCGCGGCCAGTGATGTTATCCGTTTGGAACAAAAAATCTTTGCCGAAATTGTCGCCACTGTGCAACAACAAATTCCGGCGATTCAACAAGATGCAACCGCGATTGCGAACATTGATGTATTGGCTAATTTATCGTATTTAGCATTAAAGAACCAATGGGTTCGTCCGGAGATTAACACAGACGGTATTTTGAAATTGGAAGGCGCGCGCCATCCGGTTTTGGAAAGCGTTTTATCCATCAATGAGTTTATTGCCAATGACTGTAATTTGGATCGTGAAAATACTACCATGTTAATTACTGGTCCCAACATGGCGGGTAAATCAACCTATATGAAAACCGTGGCGTTGAATGTAATTATGGCACACTGTGGTTCGTTTATTCCGTGTGCAAGTGCGAAGGTTGCTTTAACTGACCGTGTCTTTACCCGTATCGGTGCCAGCGACGATATGATGACGGGTAAGTCAACTTTTATGGTTGAGATGAACGAAGTTTCTAACATTGTGCATAATGCGACCAAAGACAGTTTACTTTTGCTGGATGAAATTGGTCGCGGTACTGGCACGAACGATGGTTACGCTTTGGCGAAATCTATCTTGCAATATATTATTGAAAAAATTGGTAGCAAAACCTTGTGTGCAACACACTTCCACGAGTTAATTGAACTGGGGCGCACCTATCCGCAAGTTCAAAATTATAAAGTTTTAACCTCAAACTTGAACGGGCAAATTATTTTCTTGCACAAGGTAGTTAAGGGCGAAGAGCAAAACAGTTTCGGTGCCGAAGTTGCACAGTTGTCTGGCTTACCCGATGAAATTATCCAAAATGCGAAAAAGATTATGAAGGAGAGAGCAGCACATGAAAGTAATTAACATTTTACCACCAGTAATTTACAACCGCTTGGCGGCGGGTGAAGTGGTCGAAAATCCGGCTTCCATCGTTAAGGAATTATTGGAGAATTCCTTGGACGCAAACGCTAAACAAATTACCGTACAAATTGTCAATGGCGGTATTGATGAAATCGTTGTCGTCGATGATGGCGATGGCGTAGCAGAAAGCGAATTACCCAAAGTTTTTATGCCGCATGCGACCAGTAAAATTGCCCGTGCCGAAGATATCGATAACATCACTTCACTTGGTTTCCGTGGGGAAGCGTTGGCATCAATTTCTTCGGTTGCCAAGGTGACGTTTACTTCTAAGCCGGACAACCAAGATTATGCAGTTTCCATTGACCAAGATAATGCACAACAATATACCAGTGGTAACCGTGGCACAACCGTGCGGGTCACCAACTTGTTTTACAATACGCCGGCGCGTAAAAAGTTTTTGCGCAGTGCGAATGTCGAAAAGAATCATGTCACACAAATTATTCACGAGATTATTTTCGCGCATCCCGATTTGCAATTACGCTATTATGTCGATAACCGCTTAGTTTTGGATTATCGTGCGCAAGGTTTGTCTGCGGCTATGCAAATGATTTTTAGTATTGATGCCAGTCACTTGGTAGCTATTGACGACAAAAAAGATGGAATTAGCGTGCAAGGTTACGTTTCGGATTTGAGTTTATCCAAAATCAACAAGGACCGTCAGGTTGTCATTGTCAACGGTCGTGTTGTCAACGGTGGGGTGATTGCTTCTGTGGTCAACGAAACCATGAGCCATTATTTGCCCATGCGTGAATATTCAGTTTTCGTTTTAGATTTTACGGTTGCTACTGACCGTGTTGATGTCAATGTTCATCCGCAAAAACGTGAAGTGCGTTTTGATGACCGTGACATGATTATCGGTTTTGTCCGTGGGATTATTGCTAGAACCATGGAAGAGTTTTTCTTGAAACAAGTTTCCCAAATTACTCAAACATCAGCGCCGACACCAACACAGTCACAGCCGGTCGCGAACAATCAAGTATCAAATGCACCTTATATTGCATCAGTCAATCCGTCAACTGCGGCTCCGGTAGCTCCGCAACCAACACCTGCGGTTGGTCACTCGTTTAATCCGGCGCAAACCGAAGCTGCTACCGTTATGATTAAATCCTTAGATGTGCTTGGCAAAAATAACCTTGTTGAATCTGCACCCAATATTCTGAATCATATGGAATTTAATCAGACATTGACTGCAACCCAAACTAATGTTTTACCCACTAACTTATTTACCATTTTGGGACAAGTTTTTGAAACCTACTTGTTGGTTCGTACGGCGGATTCCTTGTTGATAATTGACCAACACGCGATGGCGGAACGCATTAACTATGACAAATTTTGCGCCGAAGTTAACAACCATGCGGTACAATCGCAAATGTTATTAACCCCGTTAATTATTGCAGTGACCCCGAAAGAAATGACGCGCTTCATGGAACTTAAACCATTGTTAGCGAATTTCGGTTTTGAATGTGATGAGTTCGGCGCCGATGCGATCCGTCTATCGGCAGTTCCGGCTATGATGATTCACGCTTCGTTAAAAGATTTCATTACCGTGTTGTTGAATGATAAAGCCGTGGTCAATGATAATTTTAGTGAACTCATTCAACACCGTGTGGCGACCGCGGCTTGTAAAGCTAGTATTAAAGCGGGACAAATTTTGTCACAAGTTCAAATTGAATCATTCTTGAAAAATTATTTTACCACCAAAAATGTGCCACTGTGTCCGCATGGTCGTCCCATTATGTTGGTCTATTCACAAAGTAAATTGGAAAGTCTGTTTGCTAGAAAATAGTAAACATGGTAAAATATAGGTTATGGATACAGTTGAAGCGATTGCTCCGATTCCTGAAACCGTCTTTACTAATCAAAGTCGGGCAACGGTCAGTGCCTACAAACGCAAATTTAACAAAACATGGAAAAAGACCCCGCCAACCAATCCGGAACGTTTCAAACCGAACCTGAAAATTGGTTTAACGGCGGTGCAGGTTAAGAGTCGTATTGATGATTGTCTGGTTAATTATGTCAAGCGCGGTACAACCAAATCTATTGGTGCAATTTTGTTTACCAATATCTGTACCTTTTATAACCTTCTGGCTTTAATCATTGGTGCGATTTTGATTTATACCATGTTGGTATTACAGCCACAAATCCCGGCTGAATATTTTACTAAGGACGCTAACGGAGCCAGGTTGATTAACCCCATTCAACCAACTAGTTTACTATTTCTTGTCATCTTCGGTATTAATATGCTTATCGGCATTGTGCAGGAGTTGCGAGCTAAGTTTACGATTGAAAAATTGACTTTGGTCGCTTCCTCGCGCGTAACTGCTTTGCGTGAAGGTCAAAAGCAAGTGCTATATCCTGCCGATTTGGTTTTGGATGATATTGTGTTGTTATCCGCCGGTGGACAAATCCAAGCCGATGGTGTCTTGTTAGATGGGGTTGTTGAAGTTAACGAAAGTTTATTGACTGGTGAATCCGTGCCAGTACAAAAGAAACCGGGCGACCGCTTACTGGCGGGATCCTTTATTGTTAGCGGCAGTGGTAAGTATCACGTTGAGCGCATCGGTAAAGATAACTACATTCAAACAGTTGCGAATACTGCGGGACGTTATGTTGCACCGCGTTCCGAATTGTTCAAATCGTTAAAATCAATCATCAAAGTGATTGGTGTTTTTATTGCCATCTTAACCATGGCGTTGATTACTATGCAAATTATTACCGTGGAAAATTTAGCGCCACATAATGTTTTGAAAATTATTACCCAAACCAGTGGTGCCATTTTGGGCATGATTCCGGCGGGAATGTTCCTGTTGTCTTCCATGGCGTTGATGGTTGGTGTCGTTAATTTAGGTAAGGAAAATACTTGGGTGCGTGAACTTTACTGTATCGAAATGTTGGCGCGAGTTAATACTTTGTGCTTGGATAAAACAGGTACCATTACCGATGGCACGATGAAAGTTATCGATGTCGTTGCAATTAAAAATGAAGGCAAAAAAATGGATTTCAAACGCGTGATGTCATCCATGCTTTTTGCTTTGGAAGATAACAACCAAACCTCTTTGGCTTTGAAAGATTATTTTGGTCAAGAATGTACTTACAAGGTGCGTAAAATTTTACCATTCTCCTCGGCACGTAAAATGTCCGCGGTAACTTTTGGCGCTGGGTTGGGAACTTTTGTGATGGGCGCACCTGAATTTATCTTTAACGACATGAGTGCGAAATTAAATATCGTCATTAACAAATTAACCAGTCAAGGTTACCGCGTTTTGGGTGTCGGTCGTTGTGCTGGCGAAATTAAAGATGACGCTTTGACGGGAAATGTTTCGCCCGTGGCTTTAATTACCTTGCAAGATAATATTCGTCGCGAAGCACCACAGACCATTAAATGGTTTGCCGATAACGGGGTAGATATTCGAATCATTTCGGGTGATAATCCAATTACAGTCAGTGAGGTTGCGCGCCGTGCTGGTGTGGTCGGTTCGGAAAAATATATTTCATTGCATGGTTTGTCTAATAACGAAGTGCGGACTGCCGCGAAAGAATACACTATTTTTGGTCGCGTAACTCCCGAACAAAAACTTTTATTGATTAAGGAATTTAAGAATAACGGTCGTATGGTTGCCATGACCGGTGATGGTGTTAATGACATTTTGGCTTTGCGTGAAGCCGATTGTTCAATTGCGATGGCATCGGGCAGTGAGGCCGCGCGCAATGTTTCGCAACTGGTTTTGTTGGATAGTAACTTTTCCAGTATGCCTAAGGTGGTTTTGGAAGGTCGCCGCGTCGTTAATAATGTTCAAAAATCGTCTTCTTTGTTTTTGTTTAAAACCTTGTTGACCATTATGTTGACCATCGTCTGTGTTTTCTTTAATGAAGGTCTGTATTTCTTCGATACAACTAATTTGTTAATTTTGGAAAGTATGGTGATTGGCATTCCGGGCTTTATGTTAGCACTTGAGCGGAACAGTCAGCAGATTAAAGGAAAGTTTATGTTTAACATTATCAAGACCTCGCTTTCCGCTGCCATTGTTGCCGTCTTGTTTGTGGTTGCTTTAATGATTTTCCGTTTCTTTGACATCTTTGATTTGAGTTCTGACGATATTTTCCGTACTATGACTGTATATGCTGTTTTAACTACGGGCTTCGCAATGTTGTATCGCATGATTCGCCCAGTTAATGTTTTCCGCGGTATTATGTTTGTGGTCATGGTGGTCTTGTCGTTGTTCTTGATTGGTTATTTCCCCGACTTGTTCGGCATGATTAAATTGACTAACGAAGTTCATTATTTGATGGTCATGTTAATGGCTTTTATGGGCTATGCGTTGACCGCTTTGTTCGATGGTTTGCTGTCGCAAATTAAATTATCAACCGGCAAAAATTCGTAAAACTGTTTTACAAATCCGGAAAAAATTATTACAATAATCTATATGAGTTATGAATTAGAAACAGCCGTTGAATTGAAAACAACTAAACAAGTGGAAGACGTTTTTGGTGACCCACCGGTAGTTAATATTAAAGTCGTTGGTGTCGGCGGCGGTGGATGTAACAGCGTTAACCGTATGCTGGAAGATGGTGTTAATTTGCCCGGTGTTGAATTCATCGCAATTAACACTGATAAGAATGCTTTGTCGGCTAACCTTGCGCCACAAAAATTGTGTATTGGACAAAAAACCACACATGGTTTTGGTGCTGGTACGCGTCCCGAAGTTGGACAAAAGGCGGCCGAAGAAAGTGCTGACGAAATTCGTGCTGCGATTGAAGGCGCCGACCTGTTGTTTATTACCGCAGGTATGGGTGGTGGTACCGGCACTGGTGCTGCACCTGTGGTGGCGATGATTGCCAAAGAAATGGGCATTTTAACCGTAGCAGTTGTTACTAAACCATTTAACTTTGAAGGTAACCACCGTATGTTGAATGCGGAAATTGGTATTGAAAACTTGTCAAAGTTTGTTGATGCTTATGTTGTAGTTCCAAATCAAAAATTGGTTGAACATTCTTCAATCAAAACCAGTTTCTTGGATGCGTTTAAAATGGCGGATGAAGCTTTGCGTCAAGCGGTCATCGGTTTGTCCGAAGGTATTGTTAATCCGATTTTGGTTAATGTCGATTTCGCTGATGTTAAAGTTGTTTTGGGTGATGCCGGCTTAGCTCATATGGGTGTTGGTCGTGCGCAAGGTCAAAACCGCGTCTTGGAAGCAATTAAGCAAGCAGTTGCCAGCCCGTTGATTGAAACCAGCATTAGCGGTGCAACACGTATGATTATGTGTATTAAAGGTGATAAGTCATTGCCTTTGGCGGAAGTTTCCAGTTACGTTACGATGGCGCACAATTTGGTTCATGAAAATTGCAACATTAAATGGAGTGTTGATGTTAACGATAAATATGGCGATACGGTTGAGGTTTTGATTATCGCTTCGGGTTTTGCACCAAATCAACAAAAGGCACGCGAAGAGATTAGCAATATGAAAGAAATGCCACAACCGCAAATGGGTACTAATCCAGAACCTGTCGCGGAAACTAAACCGAACGGTAAACCAAAGTTCTTTGAGTTCTTCAAAAACTTCAAAAAGTAATCGTTGACTTTATTCATTTGGTTTTGCTATAATAATGGCATTATTGCTGTGTTTGGATTGAAATATTCTTACTCGGCTTTAATCATAAAAGGAGGTTGTCACAGAAAATGACACAAAACGAAATCGCAGAAATCGTTAAAAAGTTTGGTAAAAAGGAAGGGGATACGGGCAGTCCGGCGGTTCAAATCGCTTTGTTATCAAAACGTGTTGAAGAATTAACCGAACACTTGAAAGTCCACAAACAAGACAAGCACAGTCGTCGTGGTTTGACCTTAATGTTGGGGAAACGTAAACGCTTGTTGGACTACTTAGAAAAAACCGACCTTGAAGCATTCCGTGAATTGAAAAAACAATTAGGTTTGCGTTAATCAATTATTAAAAAAGAACTCGGTTACGGCCGAGTTTTTTATTACAGAAAACCAAAAAAATCTACAACGAAATTTCATTTGACTATTGACATTTGGTTATGATATGATATAATCATAATTGAAAAAAAGAAGAAATAACCATTTCTCACCTTACTTGCCAATTATCTGTGCGGGAAGGTCGAACAAAAAATTACCCCCAAAATTTTTTGTGGAATGTATTGAGAAGTGGTTATTACCCCTTCTTTTTTCATTATAAGGAGGTAATTCAACATTTTTAAGGAATTAAAGATTAACAGCGAAATTTCTTGTCCGGAATTAAGAGTCATCGGGGTGAACAATGAAATGATTGGTATCATCACTTTGGCACAGGCATTGAAATTGGCCGATGAAGCAGGTATGGATTTGGTTTTAATTACCGAAACTTCAAAACCGCCGGTCGCAAAAATTATCGACTATTCGAAGTTCCGTTACGAACAAATTAAAAAAGAAAAAACACAACGTAAGGAACAACGCAAGAACATGGTTGATATTAAAGAGGTTCAATTATCAATCGGTATCCAAGAAAACGAAATCGCATTCAAACTGAACAAAGCCCGTGAATGTATTATGGACGGCGACAAAGTGAAAGTTTGTATTAACCGACTTCGTGGTCGAAAAACACAATTAGCTGACAAGGGTGTTGCTGTGGTGTCACAATTCGCCGAAAGAATGTTGGACATTGCCGACATCGAAACACCGGTTGCAAAATCGGGGGTTCCGGGACGTAACATTAACATTATGGTGATGTTAGCCCCCAAGAAAAAGAAATAAAGGAGAGAACAAATTATGCCCAAGATGAAAACGCATAGTGGTGCAAAAAAAAGATTTAATGCTCGTAAGAATGACATTAAACGTACCATGAAAAACAAAAATCACATCTTAAACAGAAAAACTCGTGAACGCAAACGTAAATTACGCCATGGTGCTACCGTTGACAGCGCGAACGAAAAAACGATTAGGAGGTTAATTCAAAAATGAGAATTAAACGCAGTGTTAACGCTTTGAAGAAGCGTCGTAAAACCTTAAGACTTGCGAAAGGTTATCGCGGAACTAAATCGACTTTGTATCGTGTAGCCCGTGAACAAGTGATGAAATCTGGTCAATACGCTTATATCGGCCGCCGTTTGAAGAAACGTGATTTCCGTAAATTGTGGATTGCGCGTATCAACGCCGCCGCACGTCAAAATGACATTACTTACAGCCGTTTGATGGATGGTTTGAAAAAAGCCAACATTAACATCAACCGTAAAATGTTATCCGAAATGGCAATCAATGACGCAGCTGCTTTTACTGCATTAGTTGATGTTGCTAAGAAAGCTTTGGCATAATGATGGAAATAACTCCAAAAATTTTGAGAAAACTTCTGACCAAGAAATATCGTCAGGAGTTTTCTTTGTGTATTTTAGAGGGCGAAAAAATTATTGAAGACCATCAAGATTTGGTGGTTAAGGTTTTCTCCGAAGATAGCTTAAAAAATTTAGAAAACTACCATGGTCGCGTCGCGGTGGCACGCATTCCGCAACCAACCGCGCCGACAACGCCATTTTTAGTACTTGATCGTGTGCAAGACCCTGGTAACATGGGTACAATTTTAAGAACGGCTTTGGCGTTTGGTTTTAAAACGGTCTATACGATTGATTGCGTGGACCCGTATTCTCCCAAAGTTATCCGCGCCAGCAGTGGCATGGCTTTACGGGTAAATATTATTGATACCGATTACGACCATTTACCGACAGATACAACCTATTTTTTGGCTGATTTACATGGCGACCGACCCAAACCAATTAAGGATAAAAACTTTGGCATCGTGCTTGGCAACGAAGGGCAGGGGGTCAATCCCATTTTCTACCAAAAACCACATCAGGTCATGACAATCCCAATGGAACCGGGCTGCGAATCTTTAAACGTAGCAGTTGCAGGCGCGATAATCATGTGTTATACTCATTTCTATGAGTGGACATAATAAATGGAGTAAGATTCATCGTAAGAAAGGAATTGCTGACGCAGAACGCAGTAACATTTACACCAAATTGGGTAAAGAAATTATTGTTGCGGTCAAAATGGGCGGCAGCGGTGACCCTGAACATAACAGCAAATTAAAGGAAGTTATTGCCAAAGCGAAGAGTAATAACATGCCGAATGATAACATCAAACGCGCGATTGCGAAAGGTCTTGGCGATGGTGACGCAAGCAACTACGATGCCATGGTTTACGAGGGCTATGGTCCGGCGGGAATTGCGGTTATCGTAGAAGCGTTAACCAATAACAAAAACCGTACCGCAGGCGATGTGCGTTCATACTTCGATAAGTCTGGTGGCGCCTTGGGTGTTTCTGGTTCGGTTTCTTTCTTGTTTAATCGTTTGGGTGTAATTACAGTTGCTAACCAAACCGAAGATAGTTTGTTGGAAGTTTTATTGGAAAGCCCGATTGAAGACATGACCACGGAAGAAGGAATTGTCACGATTACGGTTAAGCCGGAAAATTTCAACTCGGTTTTGGACATTTTGGAACAAAATCAAATTAAAACGGAAAGTGCGGAAGTTGCCTGGGTACCGCTTTCTACAGTTGCGGTTCCGGAAGATAAGGCCGCTGCTTTTGAAAGGTTGATTGACAACTTGGAAAGCAGTGATGACGTACAAGCGGTCTATCACAATGCCGAATAAAGTTATTATGGGAATTGACCCCGGCTTCGGAATTATGGGCTGGGGCGTCATTAAATTAACTGGCGAAGAAATTACCTTGATTGATTACGGTGCGATTGAAACCGATAAAGAACAGGAGTTTGGTCGCCGTTTGTGTCAAATTAATGAGGATTTGGCGCGTCTTTTAGATGAATACAAACCTGACGAAATTGCGATTGAGGAATTATTCTTTGCCGCTAACGTTACAACGGGGTTGAAAGTTGCCGCTGCACGCGGTATCGCTTTAATGCGTGCGACGTATTACCACGGGCAAGTTTTCAACTATAAACCCAACCAAATTAAGATTGCAATTACCGGTGGTTGTAAAGCAAAGAAAAAAGATATGCAGGCCGCAGTGGGGCGCATTTTGAATCAAGAACAAAAAATTAAGCCCGACGATGCTGCGGATGCTTTGGCGGTAGCACTAACGCACGCGTTTACTCTATGCGAAGGTCTTTCCCATTAAAAATTAAAATTGCTGAACGCGCCTTGTCGTAGATGCGACCCAAAATGCGGTCATCATAACGCGCCGAAACTTGGTCCTTGGATAGGTTAGTCGTAATAATGAACGGCAAATTATTGCTGTAACGTTCGTTGATAACAGTGTGTAACATTTCATCACTATTTTTAATACTTGGTTCCGCGCCAAGGTCGTCGATGATTAACAAATCACTGTTGAAAAAATCCGATGGTACATTGGCGTCTTGACCGAATAAATAATCCGTCATGCGTTTAACCAAATTAAACGTACTGGTCATTTGTACATTAAATCCCTTTCGGGTCAATTCGTGTTGAATTAACGAAGCGCAATAAGTTTTGCCAGTGCCGGTTGGTCCGGTAATAACTAAATTTTTAAATTTGTTATTGGGAAATTTGCTTAAATACAGGTCAATTTTTTGGGTCGTTTTCGGGTCGATTTTTTGATAAACCGTACGGTCAAAAGGTTTAACCGGAACCGTGGGCTCCATGCTGTTAACAAAATCTGTCAACTGTTGGTCGCGGAGCATCTTTAATTTTTGGTACTCGGCTTTGTTAATCGCAGGGTTCTTTTTTCCCAATTCAAACGCCATAACGCGAACTTTATCATCAAGTTCACGAAACTTTTTACTCTTGCGTGCTTGAATGATTAAATCATAACGGTCAAAATTCGCTAACATCGGTTTCCTCCTGTTTTAATGCCTCCGCAGAATAACTGTGACGGATGAATTCCTTGGTCGGTTTATTTTTGCGGATTTGTTTAATTAAATTGGTCAATGCCGTTTGGTCTTGTTGGTCAACCGCAAACTTTGCGGAAACGGCGGCGTGGGTCGTTAAACCTTCGTAAGCCAAGTTCTTGGCTACAGTCAAAATATAAGCATAACCCACGGTAAAGCCCTTGACCAAGACACAGTTCTTAATTACCAACAATAATGCTTCCGGTTCAAAGTGCATACTTTCCATGAAAGCGTAATACTCATGGAACTCGGTAGTAGTAATCATGCGCCCATCCAAAATGGCTTGTGCTTTGGTATTGAAGTCGTCATATTTGCCTTTGGGTAATTCTTTAACCTTGGCGGAATTACGCTTGATTGGTAAGTACTTTACTTCCATTGGTACAGTATCCAAAATTTGTACGAGGTTTTGTTTTTCCCAATAAATAAAAGCGTCCTTAATGTTGGCAACGCTGATACCCAACTTGGTACTCATCATTTCAATCGTGTTATCCGCGCTGGTTGAATTTTGGCACAAGTAAAGTCCGTACAAATAAACACGGACACAGTCACCATTCGCATACGGCAAATGTTCTTCCATAAAAATATTGGATATGTTGGTGTATCCTGCCGTCATATAGCCACGTGAAAACGAAACTAAACCCATGTGGGCAGTATATCATTGAATGGGGAGTAGTGGCAAGCGTAATACATTTTTTATCAATCCTAATTGGGCTAATTCTGCTTTAATCGGAATGGGATTAACTACACGAAATAACGATTGATAAAACGGGATGGCTTTTTGAAATGCTTGTAACGCAATGAAAGGTTTACCGGCGCAGTATAACTGCCATATTTGTTGTACAGGCACAACATCAATGTTGGATGCAACCGAGATAATCCCGCGACAGCCGACCGCATAACAAGGTAACGCTAATGTGTCATCTCCGCTGTAAACTGCTGTATGCGGACATAGACGCACGACCTCACCAATTTGCGCCAGATTACCACTGGCTTCTTTAACCCCTGCAACATAAGGCAAGTGCGCGATGCGTGCCATGTTTTCGGGCGTAATATTAACGCCAGTGCGTGATGGAATGTTGTATACAATGGTTGGCAATTTTACTGCATTGGTAATGGTTTGATAGTAGGCATAAATTCCGTCCGGTGTACCTTTATTGTAATACGGCGCCGTAACCATGATGCCAATTTTACCAACATAATTCCGACTTGCTTTCACAACATATTGACCGAGCGCAATGATACTGGCGGGGTCATTGCCACCAATGCCAAAAATCAATGGAATTTGACCTTGTGTGGTTTGTAAAGCGCAGTCAATGATGGCGTGGCGTTCTTTTGTAGTTAAGGTGGAAATTTCACCGGTCGTTCCTAAAACCACCAATGCATCGACATGCATTTTGACTTGCCTTTTGATTAAACGACGTAAAGCGGGGAAGTCGACCTGCTGTTTCGTATTGAATGGTGTTACTAGCGCGGTCGCTACTCCAGTAAAAATTGGTTCCATGTTTTTGTATATGTTTTTCGTGAAATTTTTGGCAATAAAATACTTTGTAGCCATGCAAAATTTATGGTATAATAATTCCTATATGAATAAAACACGGGCAATTATTAAGTATTGTGTCATTTGTGTGATTGTTGCTATCGCCGTAGCACTGTGTTTTGTGGAGTTCACTTTCCCGTTTACCAATACCAAATATGTGGGGTGTTATCAAGCCATTAAGAATAAAATGGGTATTGATTTGAACGGTGGTGTGTTGGCGGTCTATACCGTTACTCCGTCCGAAAACAGTACAGACCTTGACAACGAAGTTAACGCAACAATTAACCGTATTAAAAATACTTTATCCAAACAAGGTTATTTGGAGTCTACTGTTACGCGTCAGGGCACCAATCCTAATTACAAAATCCGTATTGAAGTTCCGGGTATGAGTAACACCGAAGATATTATGGATGCAATCGGTACGCCCGCCAATATTGAATTTATGGAACCAACTGCGGACCAATCCGCCGCACAAACTTATGATGCCAATAAAATCTTTTTAACTGGTGAAGATTTGTCCGGTGTAAAAGTTGTTTCTGATCCGGAAAATGCGGCTAACTACGCCATCCAGTTAAGTTTTACTAATGAAGGCAAAACTAAATTCCGTGAGAAAGTCAACGATGCCGGCGGACAATATTTGTCAATTTTCTCAAATAAAACTTTGGTTAGCGCGCCAACCATTTCGTCCGATAATGCCAGCACCCTGGGTTCGGATGGTAAAGTTTTGGTAACTGGTCAATACACTAAAGAGAGCGCTGATTCATTCGCATTACAAATTGAATCCGGTATGTACACGGTCGGTTTGGATATCAGCCAAATGAGTTACATTCCCGCAACTTTGGGCGAGGGCGCCATCAAAGCCGGTTTAATTGCTTTGGCGATTGGCATGTTAATCATCTTTGCTTTAATGATTATTATTTACCGCGACTTTGGTTTGCTTGCTAATTTATCTTTGATTATTTACACCGTGATTTTCGTTTTCTTCTTGGCGATTATCGATTCGATTCAATTAACTTTGCCTGGTATTGCGGGTATCATCCTGTCAATTGGTATGGCGGTCGATGCTTACATTTTGATTTTTGAACAAATTAAAGAAGAATATCGTTCGGGTAAAAATTTTGCCGCTGCGACGCATGCTGGCTTTAATAAATCCATTGTCACAATTTTGGATGCGAACGTCACAACCATTATTGTCAGCTTGATTTTGTACTTGTTGAGTTCGGGTTCCATTAAAGGTTTCGCGATTACTTTGGCGTTGGGTGTCGGTATTTCGATGTTTGTCGGCTTGGTGATTACTCGTGCTTTGGCAAAATTGTATTTGTACATCAATCCAGAAAATGCTCATCGCGCCAACATTAAATCCAAACCAAGTGACGAGGCAGTGATTGAAGTTAAACCGGCTGTTCTGCAAAAACGTAAATTAAACATGGGTGGTGCTAAATGAGATTAGAAGAAAAATTGAGAAACACAAAATTTAATTTCGTCCGCAATGGTCGCTGGTTCTTTATTGCCCCAGGCGTAATCTTGTTGATTGGAATTATTATGTTAGCAGTTTTAGGTTTCAATCTGGGGTTGGAGTTTACTGGTGGTACCATTGTTACGGTCAGCGCGGATGGTGCGCATACTAAAACCGAAATCACCGAAAAGATGAGTTCCTATGATGTTAAATACAGTATCAATGAAGAACAAAACACCAGTGGTGGTACCAATTATTCAATTAAATTCAACGCCACCGATGAGACCGAAGAGATTATTAAGGATTTGCAGACTTATTTCAATACTGAAGATTGGATTTCGACTGATACCATCCAGGCCAGTACAACCAGCGAAACAATTCTCGGTGTGTTTTGGTCAATTTTGGCGGCTTTGGCTGGGTTGATTATTTATATGTTAATTCGCTTTAAGTTTACCGCGGGTATTGCTACCATCTTAGCGTTGGCACACGATGTCTTAATGATTTGTGCTTTAATGGCCATTTTCCAAATTGAAATTAACGCTTCGTTCATCGCTGCTATCTTGACGGTTATGGCGTACTCAATCAACAACAGTTTGGTTGTCTTTGACCGTGTCCGCAGTTACGAAAAGAACAACACCAATAATGACACCGTCGAACAAATTATCAATAGATCAATTACACGTACTTTGGGACGTAGTATCTTGACGGTTGGTACTACTTTGGCCACCTTGATGGTTTTGACCATTATCAGCCTTGTCATGAACCTGTCGTCCTTGATTGAATTTGCGTTGCCGATTATCTTTGGTTTGTTTGCGGGTACTTATTCATCCTTGTTCTTGATTGGACCATTGTATAAACAATTTGAAACTGCACGTCTTTACGCAAAACAACGCAAGATAGTTAAAGCCCAATAATATATATTGGTGTGCCATCTTTAGGGGAAATTTTAAGCGTTTTAATTGAATTTATCCCGCAAGTATTTTTGCTTTATTTGATTTTGACCGTTCTGGAAAAGAGCGGTCTTTTCAGTCAAATTGCGCGTGTTTTGCAGATTCCAGTCGCCAATGTTTTGCCAGTATGTCTGAGTTTTAATTGCACAACCATGGCAGTTTGTGCTGCGCGCGACCATCCGCAACGAAAAAGATTAGTTCATTTTCTCGCTTTGATTCCGTGTACGGCGCAACTGCCGATGTTAACTTTCTTGCTAATTAGCGTTTTACGCTTTCCGTTTTGGTCGATTCTGGCGGTCTATCTTTTGTGCATCGTGGTTGGCATGATTATGTTGATGTTGGTTCCAAAAATTTCCGCTGAACCTACGCATGAACCGGTTATCCCATTAAACTTTCCGCATTTAGGGCAGTGTTTGTGGGATACAATTTGCCAAACATTGGTTTTTATGAAAAAGATTTTGGTTGCCTTTGCGGTCAGCGCATTCGTGATTGTCTTCTTGGCGCGTTTTTCGTTTGAATTTAAGTTTGTACAAGATTCCCAACAATCCATATTGTTTGCGATATGTGGCGTTTTTGCGCCGTTATTTGCACCGATTGGATTAAACCATCCCGTTTTGATTTGTGCCTTGTTATTTGGCTTAATTGCCAAGGAATCCGCTGTTTCTGTGTTGTTATTTTTTCCGCAAGTAGTCAACACTTTGCCCGTACCTGTTATTTTATCTTTGGTAACATTTTTCGTTTTTTATCCCAAATGTTTGGCGGCACAGACTGCCATTCAGCAGCATTGTGGTCGCCGCACCGGTGTTAAAGTCTTCCTTGTCAATTTGTTGCTTGCTTATAGTTTAAGTTTTGTTGTATATACTGTATGTGGAATCTTTATCTGATTATGATTATGACCTACCGGAAAGTATGATTGCTTCGGCACCAATGGAACCGCGCGATGCGTGCAAAATGCTGATTTACCATCATGACAGCGGTGCGACGCAAATTGCGCAATTCAAAGACATTTTGTCCGAATTAAAAAGTGGCGACGTGGTGGTTATCAATGAAACCCGTGTGATTCCGGCGCGCTTGATGGGGAAGAAAACTACTGGCGCCGTAATTGAAATTTTATTATTAAAGAAACTTGATTTGACCAATTATGAAGTTTTGGTCAAACCATTGCGTCGTTTGAAAACCGGCGATAAGGTTGATATTGCGGGAAAAATCCAAGCGACTTTGGTTAGTAAAAACCCCGAAGACGGAACCGCCATCATGAGTTTGGCTTGTGTTGGTGGTGCGCAAAATTTAGAGGCGGTAATTGCCGAAGTCGGCGAAATTCCGTTACCACATTACATCCAAAATGGTCACGCTACTAAGGAAAACTACAACACGGTTTACGCAAAAATCGATGGCAGTGCGGCTGCGCCAACCGCAGGGTTACATTGGACCAAAGAATTAATGGCGGCAGCTAAAGCCAAAGGCGTGATTTTTGCTCCGGTCGTGCTGGATGTTGGCTTGGGAACTTTCCGTCCGGTCAAGGTCGATGACATCACTAAACATGTCATGCACACGGAACGTTACCAAATTTCGGACGCAACTGCGCAAATTATTAACGATGCGTTAAAGGACGGACGCCGAATTATTGCGACTGGTACGACCAGTTTACGTACTTTGGAGGGGTGTTACGCTAAATACGGTTGCATTAAAGCTGTTACCGACGCAACCGATATCTTCATTTATCCGCCGTATCAATTCAAAGTCATCTCGGCACTGATTACCAACTTTCATTTGCCAAAGTCGACTTTGTTAATGTTGGTCTCCGCGTTGGTCGGTCGTGAAAAGATTTTGGAACTTTACGAAATGGCTAAACAAAACAATTTCCGTTTCTATTCGTTTGGTGATTGTATGTTTTTGCAGTAAACTGTTGATATGAATGCAAAGGAAGAATTTATTTCAATTTATCAAAAGAATATTAAACGCGCTGGTGCCGACAAACTTTTGGCATGGTTGGAAACGACGGATTTTTTTACTTGTCCGGCGTCAACTAAGTTTCACAGTAATTTTGAGGGTGGACTAGTTGAACACTCGGTCAAGGTTTACCAACGTTTGAAAAAATTGGTCACGGCCGAACAAATGAAGGTCAGCGAAGAAACTATTGCCGTCACCGCTTTATTGCACGATATCTGTAAAGCCAACACCTATAAAGTTGATTTCCGTAATGTTAAGCGCGATGATAAATGGGTCAAAGAACCATTTTACACGGTCGATGACCAGTTGCCGTACGGACATGGCGAAAAATCCGTCTATATTATTTCCGGCTTTATGAAATTAACCCGTGAAGAAGCCATGGCAATTAACTGGCACATGGGACCTTACGATACCCGTGTGATGGGTGGCAGTTTCGCACTTTCCGAAGCATTCAAAAGATTTCCGTTTAGTTTGTTGACATTCATGGCCGATATCGGCAGTTCCTACTTGGACGAAACCATTAAAAAATAATTACAATTTCACCATGTCGGCGGCTTTGATGCGAATGTCATCGCTGATGGCAGCGTAGTGTTTCTTGGTCGTGTTAATGTCTTTATGACCCAAAACATCGGCTACCACATAAATATCGTTGGTCGCTTTGTAAAGATTGGTACCGTAAGTTGAACGCAACTTGTGCGGGCTAATCTTTTTTAATGGTGCCGCGACTTTGGCGTATTTTTTAACAATGTTTTCGACCGAACGTACAGTTAAACGGTGTCCGCACTTAGTAAACAACGGAGTATTGGGTTTCCATTCTCCTTCGTTAAAGTAAATCGCAAAGCGGTCATGTAATTGTTGACCCATGTGTAAAATGGTTTGCTTGCCACCTTTGCGGGTGACTAAGAAAGTTTTGTTGACTAAATCAATATCTTGGTAATCCAATCCGACCAGTTCGCTAACACGGATGCCGGACAGTAGAAACAAAGTAATTATCATTTCATCACGTGGATTTTCAGCGGCTGCGCTAATCATTTTTTCTACTTCTTCATCGGATAAACGAATAATACTTTTTTCGTAAACTTTGGGTAAATCAATTTTGGTCATAATGTTTTCTTGCAAATCGCCACGGCGGTAAAAGTATTTAAAGAACGAACGCAGGGCTGCCATCTTGCGCATTTTTCCGCGCTCGCCATTCAAATGGTCGGCACCATCTTTTTTGTAATGACTTAAAAACGACATGTAAAGTTCTAAATCGTCAATCGTGATTTTGTTTAAATCGGTTTTTTCAAAGTCCGCCATTTGGTAGTTATGGAACTGGTCAGTTTCGGTAATCAAAAAGTTAAAAAAGATTTCCAAATCGCGGGCGTATCCTAAACGCGTTAGCGGGGAAGTGACCTGCTCAATGCCCAAAAAGAAAGCGTTACAAAATGTGGGTAAATTTTCCAGCACGCGATTTAATTGTTCGGTGTTGTAAATATCGCGCTCGGTTACATATTTCATCAATACATTTTGACATAAAAATGAAAAATTTTCCATCACTTTTTGCTTCGTCACGGTTTTACATAATTTGATTTGATTAGCATAAATCCGCCACTGAAAACATATTTATCATATTGCATGGCAACAATTTTAACCTTTGCATTCGCTTTTGGGTCGGCAATGTATGCTTTTTCCAATAAGTATTTATTAGTTTTGGTCGTTTTGTTGTTTTATATCATCTTGCAAAGGTTGTTGCATTGGCACCGTCGCCAAAAATTTTTACACCAAACTATGATTAAGCAGGGTGGGAAAAGTTTCCGGCTAAATGGTTTGCTGGATTCAGGGAACGCTTTGATGGACCCAGTTTCCCAACAACCAGTATCAATTATATCGTTACCTGTATTTTTAAAAATGTTTCCGGAAATTTCGGCGGAACAAATTGTTTTTAATCAGTTAGATGCTTGTGTTACAGGTCATTACATTGATTGTCAAACTGTCAACGGTAAAGGTCAAGTATTCGTTTTTGCGCCGGATAAAATGCAAATTGACGGCACTACGGTTAACGGCTTATTGGGTGTTAGTACACAAAATTTTGGTCATCAAAAATATGATGCCATCTTAAATATAAAATTAGGGGGATTATTATGAATCTAATTGCTAAGGCGGTCGCACTGTTTAAACAAATTAACTTGATTGAAAATAATTGGGATGATAATGGCATCTTCTTTATTAACGGCACCGAAGCTTTGGAACGCCCTTTACCCAAAGAGGAAGAGGAACTCTTGTTGCAGGAATTGGACCAAGGTAAGCCCGAAACGCGTCAAAAACTAATTTCGCACAATTTGCGGTTGGTAGTTTATATCGCTAAAAAATTTGAAAATACTGGCATTGATATTGAAGACTTAATCAGTATCGGTTCGATTGGTCTAATTAAAGCGGTAAACAGTTTTAAATATGATAAAAATATTAAACTGGCAACATACAGTAGCCGTTGTATCGAAAATGAAATCTTAATGTATTTGCGTAAAGTACAAAAAACGCGTAGCGATGTGTCCATGGATGAAGCCATAAACGCGGATAGCGATGGCAGCGAAATTCGACTCGGCGATGTAATTTGCACAACCGAAACCAATGTTGACGACGAATTGGATATGAAAGTTGAAAAAAATTTATTGTGGTTGGCGGTGGATAAATTATCAATTCGCGAGCAAGAAATCATGCAGTTGCGTTTTGGGCTAGGCGGTGGAAAAGAACGCACGCAAAAAGAGGTTGCCAATATGTTGGAAATTTCCCAATCATACATTTCCCGTTTGGAAAAAAAAATTCTTAACCGCCTGAAAAAAGAATTTAACAAAATTGACAACTAATCTAGACAATAGCAATTGTTTATGGTATCATAATGTGATGAATTTTTTACCTTGGGTGATTGTGTTAGTGCTGATTATAGCATTTTTAACCTTTTGTTCGTTCTTTAACATGGTGTTATGGATTCGTGCTTTAATTTCCGGTGCTCACATTTCGGTCGGTGAATTGATTTCCATGACCGTTAAAAAATTGGACGCGCGTAGTATTGTTAATATTTACATTAAAGCTCGTAAGGCCGGAGTTAACATTACCATTGCACAAATTGAAAACCACTTACAAGCACACGGCAACATTGAGTCTGTGATTAACGCGTTGATTGCGGCACAAAGTGCGAATTTAGAAGAATTGGATTTGAAAACTGCGATTGCGGTCGACCTTTCCGGACGTGATATCAATGATGCTGTTAAACACCGCATCATGCCACAAATTATCCAAATCAATAACATTACCGCGATGGCAAAGAACGGTATTGAGGTTTCGGTTAGTGTCAAAGTTACCGTGCGTGTGAATTTGAAACGCATTATTGGTGGCGCGTTGGAAGAAACCATCATTGCGCGTATCAGTGAAGGTATTATGACCATCATCGGTAATGCTGCTACGCATAATGAAATTTTGGAAGCACCAAACATTATTACCAAAACCATTATGGCAAACAAAGATTTGGCTGCGGATACTGCGTTTGACGTTTTGTCTTTGGACATCGTAGATATGAAAGTTGGTCGTAACATCGGTGCCGAATTAGAAATTGATAAAGCTGAAGCAGTTAAATACATTAGCCAAGCAGATGCCGAAAAACGTCGTGCGGAAGCTGTGGCAGCGGAACAGGAAATGCGTGCCTTAACCCAAGAAATGCGCGCACGTGTTGTCGCTGCCGAATCCGAAGTACCAAGAGCGTTGGCAGGTGCTTTGAAATATGGCAACATTGATGTGAAAGACTACATGAAAATGGAAAATATCCAAAGCGACACTTTAATGCGTAAAGCCTTAAGTGGTGCCGCTAACTCTGATATGTTAACTCCGGCATTGAATCCGCCGAAGAAAAAAACTAAATTACAATAAGGAGCACAAATGGCAGAGGGATATCTTGGTTATGTAATTGCAGCATTGGTCATCCTAGCCGTAGTTTTGGTTGTTTTTCTTTTGGCTGATAAATTTTTAAAACAAGATGGCAGCAAGGTTACCAAAGACAAAAAAACTGATGAACCCGCCGTCGAAAAACCAGTGGGAAAAGTTCCGGAAGCCCCGAAATCACCGGTCTTGCAAATTTACAATAGTGAGTTGGCGGACGACTTAAACGAAATGTTGAAACATACTGACAGCAGTGAAAATTCTCGTTTGAACATTGAAAGCCACCTCGACCGTGAAAGTAACATAAGCCGATACATCCATGAAAAGAAATACGAAGGTTTCAATTTTGCTGACGACAACGCGCCGGCAGAGGAAGAAGACCAACCGATGAAATTTACGCGCGAAGATTATAAAAAATTTATGGCACTCAGTAATATTGACGACCCGAAATAATTATAAATAGATGTGAAAGATTTTTTTATTCATCAAGATTTGGATAACAAAGTTGTGGTCGGTGGGGTAATGTCGTTGATGGATTTTGCTGTGGAAAAAATCGTGCTTAGGGTTAAAGGTGGCTTAATTGATGTTTGCGGTAAGGATTTGGTCATTGAAAGATTTGACGAAAATGAAATTACCGTCATTGGCAAAATCAGTGGAGTTTTAACCAATGTCACACATTAGCAATTTCCTTTGTGGCAAGGTCGAATTTCGCGTGCAGGGCTTGCCGCTGTCATGCTTAAACAAATTGCGACGCTATCATATTCGCAACATAACGGTTGTTGACGATACAACCATTTTCCAAACGGCTTTGGTGCATTGTGCTGCAATTAAAAAATTAGTTAGTAATTTTGAATATCAAGTTACCGAAAATTACAATTTATTTCGTGGGGTCAATTTTTTGCTGAACCACATGGTTTTGGTGGTTGCGGTACTTTTAGCGTTGACCGCGTTCTTTTGGGCTGATATGAAAATTTATCAAGTGCGGGTGCAGTGCAACGACGCTAATTTGGTACCTGCAATTTATGAACACCTTAACCAAATCGGTGTGAAAAAGTTTATGCCCAAAAGTCAATTACGCCATTTCGATTTGAGTGCGGATTTAGTGGCAACTTTTGACCATGTTGCGCACGCGCATGTCCGTGTTTCGGGAAATACTTTGGTTGTTGACTTGGTCACTGCAACCAACCAAACCAAAAAGGTTAAAACCAATATCTACGCACAATATGACGCCGTAATTAAAGAAATCACTGCGTATAGCGGCACTGCATTGGTCACAGTGGGGGATGTTGTGAAAAAAGGCGATTTATTGGTAACCGATGCTTATCCCGACAGCGTGGTCGTGACGGGCGAAGTCGCGTTTACCAATGGCGAACAAATTAGTCGGTTGGTGATTTGGATAATTTAGCGTATACTGTAGCAACATGGAAGTTTTAGAAGCAGTGTGTCAAGTGTTAAAGGTTGACCCGAAAACGGTCGAAGTAAATTATGCTTTTGTCAGCCCGCGTGAAATTCATCGTTTGAATTTACAGTTCCGTCAAGTTGACCGACCCACCGATGTTTTATCGTTTCCCGACGGCGACATCAATCCTGAAACCAACCGCCGTTTCATGGGTGATGTTTTGATTTGTCGTGCGGTTGCTAAGCGTCAAGCCAAAGAACTTGGTCACAGCTTGGCGCGCGAAATTACTTTCTTACAAGTACATGGCACTTTGCACTTATTTGGCTATGACCACATCGAACCCGAAGATGAAGTAAAAATGCTTGGACTACAACGCGAAATTATGGCATTATTATCTTGATGGATTTCATGTTAAGTAAAGAAATCATTGCACGATTGATTGATACGGCGAAGAATTACGCTGATAATGCTTACTGTCCGTATTCGGGTGTGGCGGTGGGCGCTGCGCTTTTGTGCAGTGATAATATCATTTTGGGTGGTTGTAACATTGAAACCGGCGACTATGCAGCACCGTCTTTTGGTGCGGGGGACACCGCGATTGCTAAGGCAATTAGCGAGGGTTACAACCAAATGTTGGCCATGTGTTTTTATTCCAAGGACCGTTTAGTTTATCCGAACGCTACCACGCGTCAATATTTGTGTGAGTTTAATGGCGACATTAAAATCATTGTTGCGAATGATCAAACTTACGAAGTAATCGACAGTTTGGGTGCAATCTATTTGTTCCCGCCGGTCGGTGATGGAGATCAAGCAGGCGCATGAGTACGATTAACAAATGTGGCAGTGTTGCGCTGTTGGGCGAACCTAACGCCGGTAAAAGTTCTTTAATCAATGCCTTAGTTGGTTGCAAAGTGGCAATTACCGCACCAATGGCGGGAACCACTCGTGACGCAATCCGTGGAATTTTGAATACGGCAAACTCCCAAATTATTTTTGTTGACACGCCGGGGATGCAACGCGCTACCAATTTATTGGAACACAAAATGAACCGCGCAATTTCCGGTGCTGTCAAGTCCGCCGATGTGATTTGCTTTGTTTTGGATGTCAACCATGTGACCGATAAAGTGTTATCCAAGTTGGCAAACTATCGCGATTTCGGGGTGCCGGTCATTGTTGTTGTTTCCAAAATTGACAGCGCGAAACCTGAAAAATTGTTCCGTGTTTTGGATCAAATTAAACAATATGATTTTGTGAAAGAATTTGTTCCTGTGTCGTCTGTGAAAAAAATCGGTTTGGAAGAGTTATTGCAATGCTTGGAAAAATATATACCGGCGGGAAAACCCATCTATGAAAACGAAATTTACACCGACACCAGCGAACGCACCATGGCGGCTGAAATTATCCGTGAAGCCATTATCAACCAACTACGCGACGAAGTACCGACCGGCGTTAAGGTTGTGATTACTAAATTTGAAACGGTGGAACGCACAATCAATATTGATGCTGACATTGTTTGCGATAAACCTAACCATAAAAAAATCATTATCGGCAACCAAGGCAAATTGATTCGCGCGGTTGGTATTACTGCACGCAAAAAACTGGAAGAACTTTTGGGACAGCACGTTATGTTGCATACCTTTGTGATTGTGCGCGAGGGTTGGCGCGACCAAACCCAATGGCTGTAAGAAGTTAGTAATACTTTTTGCGGCTGTTGATGAGTTCCCAGTATTGATAATCGAGGGAGCGGAAAACGCGTTGCGCACTGATAACGGTAACGTGGGCATTAACCAATGCATCGACCACATCTTGAACACGTTCAGGTTTCAAATTGACAATCACTTGGTCGCCACAAAGACGGGCAGGAACTTGGAAAACGTCTTCAAGTACTTTGGCGGCGTAGTTTGGTTCGGCAACGGTTACGCCCAATTTTGCATTGTCAAGTTCGCGGGCAACCATGGCGTTGTAAGATTGAATGCTGATAATCATGCCGTCATCAATAAATGCAATGGTGTCGCAAAATTCCTCGACCGCGGAAATCTTGGAGGCCGTAACCATGATTGAGGTGCGGAGTTCCTTACCAATCTTCTTTAACAAAACGCGTAAGTCCTTGGCTTGTTGTTTATCTAAGTTAGCGAACGGATTATCCAAAATTAAAATGTCGGTGCGTAAAATTAATGGTAAAGACATTTTTAGTAAGTCACGTTCCGCCAAGGTCAATTCGGAAATTTTGTGGTTATAGTGTTTGCGCAAGTTAAATAACGCCAAAATATTTTTTGCATTGCGTCCGTGGTAAGCGTGGTCGCGTAATTTGCAATAATCCTTAATCGCGTTTTTCACGGTAATATGGGGCATTAACTGTTCGTGCGGAATAAAAGCGCCCATGTATTGGTTAGCGGAAACTTTAATTGAACCGCGTGTTTTGTGTGATAAAGTTAAAATCAATTTTGACAATAAACTTTTACCGCTGGCGTGTTCACCTACCAAAGCCAAAATTTCGCCTTCGTGCAAAGTTAAATTAACATCGGTCATTAACATTTTTTTAGAATCGGCTTTTTCCAAATTAGTTACTGTTAACATACAAACCAACTCCTTTTGTACAAAACAACCATGAAAATGAAACGCACTAACGGGAACGGTGCAAAAACCAATAACCACAACACTGACGGAGTAGTGGTAGCAAAACTGGAAGCGACCACCAAAACAATTAAAATGAAAGTGAAAATCAACTGGCGAATACCGGTCGTTTTTTTGTCGAACATCGTTTTGATACGTGGGTAAAAAATGTAGATTGCTAACCAAATTAAAGCGTACAAAACCAAAGTAATGTAAACGATACTGTAACATTCTTGGCAAATATTATGGGTTAACGAAAAAATAAAATTGATTAGTACAAACAAAGCCGTGGTCAGCGTCATAGAGACTACGCGCAAACGATTAATGAAGACGTAATCGTTGCCCACCGGAATACTGTTCAAATCTAATAATGGGCGCAGGTCGCTGCCACCCGTGGTACCGGACAAGCCGATTGTCGTTTGTTGGTATTGTGGTGCTGGAGTAGCCGTAATCTTTTCGTTGGGCGCAATGTACGGTGTATACGGCGAAAGTTTGGATTCTTTCTTGGTTGCTGGCGCCGGTTGCGTTGCCGTGGTCGGCGTTGGGTTAATTTGCAAAACGCGTTTTTCCTCGGGCAGTTCCGACACTAACGGTTTTTTGTTCAACGGCAAAGAAAAAGCCTCTTCCAAAGAAGCAAAGGTTTTTTGTGCCTTAACCGAATTGTCGGCAATTTGTTGATAATCAATTTTAATCGGATTTTTCGCTAAATATTCGCGTCCGGTATTGGTAATGTTATAAACGCGGCAACGACCACCAATCGAGGATTCTTTTTGATAACTGTTGACATATTTTTTGTCCGCCATGCGGTGCAAAGAAGAATACAAGGTCGGCAAAGACATAATCACCGTATTACCCGATAATCGTTTAATTTCGTCAATCATCTCAGCACCGTACATTGGACGATTGCTGAGCAAATTGAGAATGGTAATTTCTGTCATTCTACCGCGTGCCACAATACAATTTTAATGTCGAAACAATCCCCTTGTCAAGTCAAACTGGGTTGCGGTATCATCTTTTTAATGTTAGATCCACGCAATATTATTCGTACTAACAAGCGCACTTTGTCGCTTATGGTTAACGCTAAGGGAGAACTGATTGTGCGTGCGCCTTATAACTATCCGGAAAGTAAAATTTTTGCTTTCATCAAGGAAAAAGAAGACTGGATTTTAAAGAAACAACGCGCTATTCGCAGTAACTCCTACATTAACCCCAACGTAGTCGATTATACGACCTTTTTGTTTCTTGGCAAGGAACTGACCCCGCTGATTACCAAAGATGTGAAAGAGATTATGATTAGCGAAAATAAATTGCTAATTCCGGCCAGGTTTCCCAGCGAAAAAATTCTTGGCAAGGTCGAAAAATGGTACCGCAAAGTTGCCGCCGAAGTCTTGGTGGAGCGGGTGCGTTACATGGCGGAACGCTTGAAGTTACGTCCGAATGAAATTACCACTAACAACAATAAAACCCGCTGGGGCGTATGTGACAGTCATGGTAACATTGCGATCAACTGGCGTGCCATCTTTTTACCGCCAAATTTACTGGATTACATTGTGGTACATGAATTGTGTCATTTGTTAGAATTTAACCATACGCCCGCTTTTTGGAATGTTGTGGGCAATTGTATTCCAGATTATCAAATGCTAAGAAAACACTTAAAATGCCTAAATTACTTGATTTTGTTGTTCAGAAAGGAGTAAAATAACTATATGGCACAAGATCGTGATATTTATTTGGATAACGCTGCAACGACCTATTGTAATGGTGAAGTTTTCTATGCCATGCAACCGTATTTTATTTCTAACTATGGTAACCCGAATTCTGTTCACCAATCTGGTTATGCTGCTCGTGACGCCGTCGAAAAAGCGCGTGCAGCGGTAGCAAAAATTATTAACGCTGATCCTGATGAAATTTATTTTACCTCGGGTGCAACCGAAGCCAACAACTGGGCAATTAAAGGTATTGTATGGGCTTCGCCAATTAAACGTGTTTTGGTAAGTGCGATTGAACACCCGAGTATTATCAAAGCGGCACGCTGGTTGGAAAAGCAGGGCGTCGAAGTTGAATACATTAAAGTTGACGAGAATGGAATTATTTCTATTCCGGACTTATTGGCTAAGTTGGCTAAACCAGCTTGCTTGGTTTCGGTCATGACCGCTAACCACGAAGTTGGTACGGTTCAATACATTAACACCATCGCTAATATTTGCAGTAAGAATAATGTTTATTTCCATACTGATGCTACCCAAGCGTTAGAGAGCGTTAGCATTAACGTTAAGGAAATGGATATCACCGCCTTGTCATTATCGGGACATAAAATTTATGGTCCCAAAGGTGTTGGCGCACTTTACATTAAACGTGGTACCAATATTGATGTTTTCATGCATGGCGGACACCAAGAAAAAGGTATGCGGGGCGGCACCTATAATTTGCCGGCCATTGTCGGTTTGGGTAAAGCCGTGGAAATTTGTATGCGTGACGGTAACTCTAACAATGTCCGCATGAAACAATTACGTGACTATTTCATTAAAGAAGTTGAAACCAAAATTCCGGGCGTAAAATTAAATGGTCACCGTAACCAACGTTTAAGCAATAACATTAACTTTTCTTTCCTTGGGGTCATTGGCGAAAGTATCACCGCTATGTTGGATACTATGGGCATTCGCGCTTCGACCGGTACCGCCAGCACCAGTGAAACCTTAAACCAAAGTTATGTTTTGAAAGCCATCGGTGTTGCTGATGATTATATCAATGGTTCGGTGCGTTTCACTTTGGGACGCGGAACCACCAAAGAAGATTTGGATTACACAGTTAATTGCCTGATGACTGTAGTTAAAAAATTACGTACTGTCAGTCCAATCAATTTGAAAGCAGGAGGAGAGAATGTATAACGAAATTATTCAAGCCAGGTTTCAAGATTTAAAAAATGCCGGCATGATTACTGGTGCAGATGCCGTCGGTCAAGTCGGTAATGTTGGTTCCGGTGATATGGTGCGCATTTATTTGCGCATTGTTGATGGTGTCATTAAAGATGCCAAGTTCAAAACCTTTGGTAGTGTTTATGGCTTAGTGGCCAGCGATATTCTGTGCGATATGCTGAAAAACACCCGTGTCGAAGACGCTTTACTAATCAAAGGTGAAGATATCGTTAAAGCCTTAAATGGTTTACCTGATAATAAATTACATATTGCTGATTTAGCACAGTCCGTTGTTGCCGATGCCATTGCAGATTACCGTAAAAAATTAGAAAGATTGGCCGCTAAAGCCAATGTAAAAAAGAAGTGAGTCCATGTTAGATTATAGTGTCATTCAAAAAGCCAAGTTAAAACTTGACGCAATTCACGAATTAGTCGCGTCAAAAAAGGATGAGTTAGCAACCTTATTAAAAAAACAAGAACAAGATTGGAACAATGTTGCCCAAAATAAGCGCATCAAATCTTTGCAAGAGTTCTGCGACGAGTTTGATACCGTGGAACATGATTTGACGGATTTTTTGGAATTAACCGCTGTATGTTCCGAAGCCGAATTAGCCGATGAATATGCACGCGTCAAAAAACAATTTGATGATTTTTATGTTAAGACTTTGTTGGTTGGTAAATACGACGGTTGTAACTGTGTTTTGAACATTACCGCCGGTGCCGGTGGAACCGAAGCGCAAGACTGGGCAGAAATGGTCATGCGTATGATGTGCCGTTTTGCTGAACAACAAAATTTCGATTATGAAATTACTGATGTTGAAGAAGGCGACGGCGCGGGCGTTAAAGGTGCTTCAATTGCGGTCAACGGCGTCAATGCTTACGGTATTTTCAAAAGCGAAGCCGGTGTACATCGCTTGGTTCGTATTAGTCCTTTCGACGCAAATAAACGTCGTCATACCAGTTTCGTCGCGGTCGAAGTTATCCCACAAATTGAAAAAACCGAATACAAAGTTGAAGAAAAAGATTTGCGCATCGATGTTTATCGTGCTTCGGGCGCAGGCGGACAACACATTAACAAAACCGAAAGCGCGGTGCGTATTACTCACATTCCGACCGGTATTGTTTGTACTTGTCAAAATGGTCGCAGTCAAATTCAAAACCGCCAAACATGTATGCAAAACCTGTTATCTAAATTGGAATATATCCACTTTGAAAATGAACGCCGCAAGTTAAAAAACTTGCAACCGGTGCAAATGAAAATTGAATGGGGCAGTCAAATCCGCAGTTATGTTTTCTGCCCGTATACCATGGTTAAAGACCATCGTACTGGTGCCGAAACTTCCAACGTGGAAAAAGTTATGGATGGTGATTTGAAGATGTTCTCCGACGCTTTCTTGTTACAAAATGCCGAGGAAAACCAATCATGCTAACCTTAGGCATTGAAACATCGTGTGATGAAACCAGCGTGGCGGTTATTGATGATAAGTTTCAAATTCGCTCCAATGTTATCATCTCACAGATTGACATTCATCAAGCGTTCGGCGGAGTAGTACCAGAAATTGCGGCGCGCAACCACATTGAAAATATTTTACCGGTTTTGGACGAGGCCTTGAAAAAAGCTAATTTAACCTTATCCCAAATCGACCAAGTGGCGGCTACCACTCAACCAGGATTACCGGGCGCCGTGATGGTGGGACGTGTATTCGGGCGCAGTTTGGCTAATGCGCTTGATGTGCCTTTTGTCGCGATTAACCATTTACATGGACACATGTCCAGTTTGCGTTTGTCAAATCCGGATTTACAACCGCCAATGTTGTGCCTGTTGGTTTCGGGCGGACATACTATTTTGTACCGCGTCAACGAAAACTGGGAAACGCAAATGTTGTGTACTACTGCGGACGATGCTGTCGGTGAGGCCTTTGATAAGGTCGCACGCGTGCTGGGTTTGGCTTATCCGGGTGGACCCAAAATTTCTGAACATGCTGACATGAATTTAAGTTTCAAACCAATCCTTAATCAATTTCCTAAAAACACTTTTTCTTATTCCGGTTTAAAAACCGCCGTTTTGAATTACATTAACCGTGAAAAACAAAAAGGCAACCCCATTAAATTACCGGAGATTTGCGCTAATTTTCAATACTGTGCTGTTCTGCAATTACTGATCCGCACGCGCGAATATCTACAAAACACTGGGATTAAAACCTTGGGAATTTGTGGGGGAGTTTCGGCTAACCGTTATCTGCGTGAACAATTCCAAAAACTGTGCGATGAATTGGGGGTAAAGTTGTATTTGCCCAAACCGGAATTGTGTGGCGATAACGCGGCAATGATTGCGTCCGCCGCCGTGCTCGGTATAAAATAATTGTCAATTTGTAAATTATCATTTATAGTTGGTGTGGGGGAATATGGAAAAGAAAGTTTACGAAGGTTATAAAAGAACTTCATCAAGTAAAACCGCAGCAGAGAAATCTGATACAGATACTGCTATTACACCTAAAAAAACAACAACCCCAAAAGAACCCCGCAAACGAACTACAGCGCGCTTAGCTAGTAAATCAACTTCCTCCAAGCCGCGCTTGGCTATGTTTATTGACGTTGACAATACGGGGATTACCCGTGAAAATTTGTTGGAAATTTTGTTCTTTGCCAATGGTAAATACAAAATTGAACTTTGCAAATTATATGGTTTCAGTGAGGAAACTTTACCCGGTATTCGTGAGTTTGCCAGCGAATATAATTTTTCTACTGTTGGCCGTATGAAATTTAAGCAGGCTGGAATTAACAGTTTGGATTCACGTTTGTTGATTGATGCTTACGAATGTGCTTTAAATAACAAAAACAAAATTGATATGATTTTTGTTTGGTGTTATCCGTGTGACTTGGAAAGTTTGTTTGAAAAAATTGTTAATTTAGGAATTAACACGGCAACAATTGACAACAGCATTTTTGATTGCAAAAACCGTTTTGTTTCGCAGACATTCAAACTGTATTCGCCATATAACTTTACCGTTGAGCAAGCCAGCTATGGTAAAGTAAAAAATGAACCTGCTGTCATTGCGCCAAGTGCTGATTTGGAAAGTGAACCAACGACACCAACCAATCCGGCAACTGAACCCGCTAAACCCACTGTAAAGCAACCTGATTTGTTTGATGATGTCGTGCCACCGGTTTTACCGCGTCGCCAAATTGTGGAACGCTCCAATCCTAACGCACCTAAACCGACACCAGCGCCGGAAGCCGAAACACAACCAAGCATCGAAGAAGGTGACACCAATGATGGTAAAACAACATCTTTGGTCGAAGAAATTGCGCGCAAATTAAACTTAGAGATGCCAACCGAAGAAGATTTAGCACGTGAAAAAATGGACGACACACAAATGACTTCGGAAATATTTTTAGACATGTTAAAGCAAGCGGGCTTCGATGATTACCTGAATGATAAACCATTAAAATATGAAGACACAATCGGCGATTTGTGATATAATGTCAAATTATGAGAAAAATTTCATATCATGAACTCCGTAAAATGTGGTTTGATTTCTACCAAAGCCACGATCACAAAGTAATTCCATCGGCTTCCTTAGTGCCGGAAAATGATGGTAGCGTTTTGTTTACCACGGCCGGTATGCAACCGTTGGTTCCGTTCTTGTTGGGCGAAAAACACCCCTCAGGCAAACGCTTGTGCGATATTCAAAAATGCGTCCGCACTGGCGATATTGATGAAGTCGGTGACGGTAGCCATTTAACTTTCTTTGAAATGATGGGCAACTGGTCCTTGGGCGATTATTTCAAAAAAGAAAAGGTCGCTTGGTCATACGATTTCTTAACTAATCCTAAATACTTGGGTTTGGATAAAGACCGTATCAGCGTTACAGCTTTTGAAGGTGACGAAGTTGCACCGCGGGATACCGAAGTCGCTGAATACTGGAAACAGGTTGGCATTCCGGAAAACCGCATTTGGTTTTTACCCAAGAGTGAAAACTGGTGGCAATTAGCCAGCGGTACCGGTCCCTGCGGCCCGGACAGTGAAATGTTCTATGATATGGGCAAGGCGCCATGCTCGAAAAATTGTAACCCCAGTTGCAGTTGTGGCAAATATGTCGAAATTGGTAACGACGTTTATATGCAATATGTAATTTATGAAAAAGACGGCAAAGCTATGCCAGCCAAACAACGCAATGTGGATACCGGTATGGGCTTGGAACGCTTGTTATGTTTTGTCAACGGTTACCAAACTGTTTATGACAGTGAATTGTTTGCACCTGCCATTAAAATTGTGGGTGAAGATTGTGGCTTAAAGTATGAAGAAAATTTAAAACCATTCCGTGTCTTGGTTGAACATACGCGTGCTGCAACGATGATTTTAAGTGATGGCGTGGTTCCGGCACCAACTGGTCAAGGTTATGTTTTGCGCCGTTTAATTCGTCGCGCCGTCCGTATGGCAAACCAATTAGGTTGTACTCGTGATGTCTATGTGCGTTTGATTCAGTTCTACCGTGACTTTTTCAAAGGCATTTACGATATTGACGACAATGTAACCAAAACCTATTTGGACGAAGTTGATAAGTTTTCCAAAACCATTGAACAAGGTATTCGTGAGTTCAATAAAATTTTGCCATATTTGAAAGATAAAGTTTTATCCGGAAAAACCGCTTTCCGTTTGTATGAAACTTTTGGCTTCCCGATTGAATTAACTCAGGAATTGGCCGCTGAACACGGCTTGACCATCAATATGGAAGAATTCGAAGTCGCGAAAAACAAACACAGTGAACTTAGTCATACCGCTTCGGCTGGTACCTTTAAGGGTGGTCTTGCTGATACCAGTGAAGAAACCGCTTATTTGCATACAGCAACCCATTTGTTGTTGGCCGGTTTGAAAAAACTTCTGGGCAAGGAAGTTCGCCAAAAAGGCAGTAACATTACGCCGGAACGTTTGCGTTTCGACTTTAACTGTGACCATAAATTAACTGCGGAAGAAATCGCGTTCTTGGAAAAATTTGTTAATGACGCAATTCAACGCAAGTTACCGGTTACCATGAAAGAAATGTCCTTGAAAGAAGCGCAAGACTTAGGCGCGGAAGGTTCATTTGCTAACAAGTACGGCGAACGTGTTAAAGTTTACAGCATTGGCGATGTTTCAATGGAAATCTGCGGTGGTCCGCATGCACAAAATACTGCTGATTTGGTCAGCTTCAAAATTGTGAAAGAAGAAAGCAGTAGTGCGGGCGTTCGTCGTATTAAAGCCGTAATTAAAAAATAATGGTATAAGTTAGCCAAATCTACACACTCTATTAACAGTCCGAAAGAAAAACATCGGATGAAGGAGGTGGACAAATGGCAAAATCAGCACGAAATTGTAAGACGAAAAATTGCAATAAAAGAGCAAGTTCGTCAATGGCTGAATAACCACGGTAAGCCACACAGAAACGAAGAGCGACATTGGAATCACCATGTCGCTTTTTGTTATGTCGAAAAATGTCATACGAATTGATTAGACAAATATTTACAGATTTTTTAATATTGAAATAACAACAGAAATACTAAAAAAAATAAATAATGGGGGAACAAAAAAATGAGTGCGGAAAGTTCTGCATTGAAAACTATGGCCAAGTTGGCTTATCAAAGGTTGTCGTCCGGTTTTTGGCAGGAAGAAAAATTGCGTCGCAAAAACACTTTAACCATTTTGAAAAATCAGGGTGCGGACACCACAGCAGCCAAAAAGTACTTGGTTGACCATACGAAACAACAACTGGCTGCGGTAACTAATCCCGTTGAAGAAGCGCAATACGCACGGGTTAAGGTCATTTTTGATGCCGGTGATGGGGAAAATGCTTTGGCAAGTTTGATGGATAAAGAGTTAATGAAAACCATGGACGAGGGCGCACGTCAACGTTATATCTTCGGTTTAAGTAGTAAGTTGCAAGAATACCGTGACCGTTATGAAAAAGAACGACAGTTTAATTGTCAAACCATGTCTTTGTCGTTATAATAGTAATCTATGGGATTAACTGTCGCCCAAGCAGAAATCGTTAATGCACCATTAGGCCCCATCTTGGTTACAGCGGGGGCAGGGTCAGGTAAAACCCGTGTTTTAACAACCCGTCTGATTCATTTGCTACAAATTGGCATTCCCGAACAAACCATCGTAGCGTTGACCTTTACCAACAAGGCTGGTAACGAAATGCGTGAACGTGTAGAAAAAATGATTGGGCGCCCTTTTAATACTTTTATTGGTACTTTCCACAGTTTCTGTGTGCGTTTGTTACGTAAAAACAGCGGTCGCCCGAACTTTTCAATTTATGCAACTGCAGACACTAACAAAGTCTTAAAAGACATTATTAAGGAACAATTCAAGGAAGTCGACACTGATTTATACAAAGCCGCGGTCGAAGGGTTATCACGCTGGAAGACTACCGGTATGGTGGAATTTACCAGCAACCACGATGCCTTAGTAAGAATTTTCAATGCCTACCGCGACCAACTGGAAAAAAATAACGCCTACGATTTCGACGATTTGTTGTTAGAAACTTTGAAATTATTAAAAACTAACACGACTGTTTGTGAAAAACTGCAAAATTATTTTCAATACATTTTGGTCGATGAGTTCCAAGATACTAACGAAACCCAATACGAAATTGTTTCATTGTTGGCACAAAAGCACCGCAATATCATGGTCGTAGGTGATGAAGACCAATGCATTTATTCTTGGCGTGGTGCCAGTGTGGAAAACATTAACCGTTTCCAAAAAGATTTTCCTAACTTAAAAATTTACCGTTTGGAAGAAAACTTCCGCAGTTCTAGCAATATTGTTAAATTAGCAAGTTCTTTGGTCGCCAAAAATAACAATCGTATTTCCAAAAATTTGTTTAGTAATCTTAACGACGGCTTGATTAACTTTGAAGATTTTTATGACGATAAACAGGAAGCATTGGGTATTATTAGCCACATTTTGGAAACCCGACGTAATGGTGGCACTTGGTCTGATTCAGCGATTCTGATGCGTATTAACGCCTTATCACGCCGCTTTGAAGAAGCGTTACGTATGTATAACATTCCGTATGTGGTATGGGGTGGTTTTAAATTCTATGAGCGTGCCGAAGTTAAAATCACTTTGGATTATTTGCGTTTGCTGGTTAATCCCGATGATGAAGTGTCTTTATTTAACGTGATTAACTTTCCCAAGCGCGGTATCGGGGAAGCATGTCATACTAAGATTAAAACTTATGCGCGGGAACATGATATGACTTCGTTTCAAGTTGTCATGGAAATTGACCAACACGATTTAGGTATTACAGCAAAAACTAAAAACGCGATTCAAAGTTTTGCTAATATTATTCGTAAATTGAAAGAACTACTTAAACAAGGATTGGTTGCCTTGGCCAATGATTTGGTTGATGTCACCGGCTTACAAACCTTTTATGAAAATGATAAAGACGACAGTGAAAGCCGTTTGGAAAATATTTACCAGTTGTGCGGTTCGATTCGTGAATATGCGACTCAAAACCCCAATGCTGATTTAAGTAGTTATTTGCAGAGTGTAACCTTGGCGGGTGGGGAAAATCCGGACGCAACCGATTGTGTGGTTATCTCGACCATCCACAGCGCGAAAGGACTTGAATTTAAGAATGTTTATATTGTCGGCATGGAAGATGGTTTGTTCCCGTCATACAAGTCACAATACAATGATGCGGTATTGGAAGAGGAACGCCGCTTACTGTATGTTGCCATTACTCGTGCCATGCGCAATCTGAACATTTCTTACGCCCGAGCGCGTTTCTTGAATGGTGAAATCAGTCGCACTATTCCCAGTAGCTTTTTAATGGAACTGGGGTATTTCGGCGGCTATCGCGAACGCAGTTTTAATTGGTAAGTCCCAAACTTAATTTTACTGCATGGTCTACACGTTGTTGGTCGTCAAGGTTAATGGTGGCCAGTTTGTTCTTCAAACGCATTTTATCGATTGTCTTAATCTGTTCGCATAGAATTAAACTGTCGCAGTTTAGATTGTAATCTTCTGCGTGTATATAAACATGAGTAGGAATTTTGTTTTTGTATATTTTGGAGGTTAAACAAGCAACAATGACGGTCGGGCTGTACTTATTACCAATGTCATTTTGTAAAATCAAAACGGGACGAAAACCTTCTTGCTCGCTGTTCAGATTACAGCTACCGTCGCCAAGGTTAGCAAAATAAATCTCGCCACGTTTAACTTCCATATATTTTATTCTATGTGGTATAATTAAAATATGGGATTTGAAATCTTTGGCGTGCATATTGCTTATTACGGTATCATCATTGCCAGCGGACTTTTAATTGGTATTTTGTTGTGTGATTTTTTATGCCGTAAGCGCGGTTATGATAACAACATTCCCTATGTCTTAGTGTTAATCATGGTGCCTTTGGCAATCCTTGGTGCGCGGTTATATTACATTGTTTTTTCAGACCAACTTACCATGGCAGATTTCTTTGATTTATCCAATGGTGGTTTTCAGGGATTAGCCATCTACGGTGCCGAAATCGGTGGCTTTTTAGGCGTGATAATTTATTGTTCTTTCAAAAAATGCAGTCTTTTTCCCGTTCTTGATTTAATTGTGCCGGCTTTAATTTTAGGTCAATGTATCGGACGTTGGGGAAACTTTTTTAACCAAGAAGCGTATGGCGTTGCAACCAACTGGACGACCTTTCCGTTTGCGGTCTATATTGAAGCGGTGGGCGAGTACCACTTAGCCACATTCTTTTACGAAAGCTTTTTAAACTTTATTGGGTTCTGGGTGTTGCTAACCGTCTATTTGAAAGAAAAAAAACACGGCACAGCGACCGCGACATATTTAATTTGGTACGGCACAGTGCGCGCTTTAATTGAACCTTTACGTACCGACAGCCTGTTAATCCCCGGAACTACTGCCGATTTTGTATTTAATCGAATTTCTTTTGTTTTAAGTATTGCATTAGTCATACTTGGTGTGGTATTATTAGTATTGAATAAAAAGGGGAAATTATCACAAAATGACAAACAACTATTTAAGCAAACTCATTAACGAATTTGACCAAGAGTTCGAATCATTGGTGATTCCTTTTCCGGAAACATATGTTATTACTTCGGTTAAGGAAAACGACAACGACAACGTGGAAGTTGCCGTAAAAGAAAACAAGGAAGCTAATCCAAAAGAAAAGTTAAACAAGATTGAAACTATGGCAGCACAAATCTCGGCTGAACGCTATCGTCCAAACTATAATGCTGATGTTTGTTTGGCGAACTTGTTAAACTTTATTTTGTCGTCCGATGACCAAGATATGCAACACGACTTTTTCCAAATGTTAAACGAAGAACACGACATGAAATTGGAACAAGCTTTGGACGATTTTGATTTCTATTTGAATAACCCTTACAAAAAGAAAGCCGAAAAAATTCTTTCCAAAATCGAGGCGCGTAAGAGCAAATGAGCGTCATTGTTTGTAGTTACGGCGAAATCCATTTGAAAGGGGCCAACCGCGGCTACTTTTTACGTGTATTGATGCAAAAAATTCGTCAAGCTTTACCGCAAGGTGTCAAAGCTGAACTGAAAGATACACGAATTTTAGTGACAAATTTTACCGAAACTAAACCAGTGGTAGCATGCTTGAAAAAAATTTTCGGTTTGACCCATATTCGCGTTTGTGAATCAGTCAACTACCAAACCCCAGATGACATTTTACAATATTTATCCAAAGTTAAAATTAGCGGTACTTTCAAAGTTGAAGTCAACCGTGCTGACAAAACTTTCCCGTTAAAAAGTCCGGTCTTCGCACCTAAATGCGGGGACGCAATTTTGAAAAACAATCCACAAGCCAAGGTCGATGTCCAAAATCCGGACACGGTGGTACAGATTGAAATTCGCCATAACGGTTTGGCTTTCGTCTCGACCGGTTGCGAACACGGTCTTGGTGGTTTACCTGTCGGCACTTCGGGACGTGCAATTTGTTTGATTTCAGGTGGAATTGACAGTCCGGTCGCCGCTTTTATGGCCATGAAGCGTGGTTTAGCGGTGGACTTCGTGCATTTTACCACGCCACCGTATACCAGCGAATTAGCATTACAAAAAGTTGTTTCCTTGTGTGAACAGGTCAACACCTTTGGGAATAACGGCAATTTATATGTCGTCCCGTTTACCGAAATCGGCTCGCAAATTCAAAAGCAATGCCACGACCAATATACTATCACTTTAATGCGCCGCTTTATGATTGCTTTGGCGGAAAAAATCGGGGTAGCACACCACGCAGACTGTATCTTTACTGGCGAAAATTTGGCACAGGTTGCCAGCCAAACTATTCAAGGCATTACCAGCAATAACTTTGTCGCACAACGTTTGCCAATCTTGCGTCCGTTGATTTGCTTTGATAAAAACGAAATTATCGCTTATGCCAAGCAAATTGGTACCTATGAAATTAGCATTTTGCCGTACGAAGATTGTTGTACCGTATTTGTTCCATCCCATCCGACCATAAAACCTAGTATGTCCGATGTTTTAGCAGAAGAAAAGAAACTTGATTTTGACACCTTAGTTGAAAATTGTTATAATGCAGTTGTATGCAAAAGATTACAAAATACCTCTGCGGAATCATCAAACAAGCCGCAAAAATGACCGACCAAAGTTTCAAGGTTTACAGTAAAGATGAATTTGGTGATATTGTTACCGACATTGATAAAAAAATTGAAAGTTTTTTAATTGATAAATTGGAACGCAAATATCCGGAATATGACATTGTTAGTGAGGAATTTACCCCCAATCGCGCGGTAAGTTCGCACTGTTTTGTCATTGACCCGATTGATGGTACCGGTAATTTTGCGGGCGGAATTCCGTTGTGGGGTATTCAAATTGCTGCGATTGAGAATGGAGACGTGGTTTCCAGCGTAATTTATTTACCCAAAATTAACGAATTTTATTATGCCGATTGTGACGGCGCTTATTTGAACGATACGCGTTTGGAAATTACCCCAGAAATTAAATATACTAAGCAGGTCTTCGCGATTTCGGGTAACTCTTTGCCTGTCATTTTCCAAAAGGGCAGTCAAATCAGTCACCGCAATTTCCGTTGTATCAATTCCGCGTCAGTTGCCTATGCATGGGTTGCTGCAGGACGTTTGAACGGTTATTGTTTATGTTCGGACAAAAAGTGGGACTATATCCCAGGAATGTACTTGGTCCAAATCGCAGGTGGCTTTACTAAGGATGAACCATGCCACCATGCTGCCGCTACCAACCGCGAAATGTTAGACTACTTCGATGAACTTTTATCCGAAAGTCCGGCTCAAAAATAAGCATTAAAAAAGACCGCCGTGTGCGGTCTTTTTTTGTTGTTGATTATTTAAAAATTCTTGGAATGTATTTTAAGACCGGTTCGGGTTGATCCAAAACGACGGAAACGATACAATCTTTGATTTCGTCCAAAACGCGGCGGTCAACTTTTTTCAAATTGGTAATGAACGGCAAACCAATCCGAACACCACTGGTTTCGATAGCGGTGCGGGGGTCACCTTGAATTTTGTTCTTGTTGGTGACAATGCCATATTTTTGTTCCAGTTCATCTTGCACTTGACGGCCAGATTTCTTGGTGTCGCGCAAGTCAATTAAGAACATATGAGTTTGTGTCTTACCGGAAATAATTTTGATGCCGGCTTTTTTCAATTCTTCACACAGGTAGTTAGCGTTTTGTACTACACGTTCAATGTAGTTGCGATAACTCTTGGTAAAGGCCTCTTCCAAGCAGACCGCTTTCGCTGCGATTACGTGCATCAACGGACCACCTTGGCAGCCAGGGAAAACCGCTTTGTCAATAACTTTGGCAAATTCTTCTTTACACAAAATCATGCCACCACGCGGACCACGTAAGGTTTTGTGAGTTGTGGTAGTCACAATATCTGCCCATTTCATTGGGTTCGGGTATAAGCCCGCTGCAACCAAGCCCGCAAAGTGTGCCATGTCGACCATGAACATCGCGCCAACCGACTTCGCAACTTTGGCAATGCGTTCAAAATCAATGATTAAACTGTAAGCACTGCAACCCGCTACAATCAGTTGAGGGTGGTGTTCCTTAGCCAATTTTTCCAAATTCTTATAATCTAAAATACCATTTTCGTCCAAGCCGTAGTTAATCACGTTATATAATTTACCCGAGAACGAAACTTTGGCGCCGTGTGACAAATGTCCGCCCGCATCCAAAGACATGGACAAGATGGTATCGCCTGGTTTTAAAACCGCCATATAAACTGCCATGTTGGCTGCCGAACCGCAGTGTGGTTGTACGTTGGCGTGGTCGGCTTCAAACAATTTACAAGCCAATTCACGACAGTAGTTTTCGACTTGATCCACGACTTCACAGCCCGAATAGTAGCGCGCTCCGGGGTAACCTTCGGCGTATTTGTTGGTCAAACAACTGCCCATGGCTGCCATAACATTTTTGCTGGCGATATTTTCGCTGGCAATTAAGTTGATTTTGCTCCATTGTCGTTTGTTTTCTGCTTTTATCAGTTGTTGAATTTTGTTCATGCTTCAATTATATATTTAGCGCCAAAAATATGCAAACCAAAAAAAATAAATCGCAACCGCAATTACATTTACATTTTTGATTTTGAATGTAAGCGGTGGCCAATTGGGTTGCGGCTGGTGTTTCGTAAAAATCCGATTGATTTTCCATGAGTTCATTTATGCTTATGCGCGTATATTTTGACACAGCCGACACATAATAAGGTCATGGAAAAAACAACAAGCGTAAAACCAAAGCGAAAATCTAACCCGATGCAAAAGGTCGGACAAACAATTAAAGATACTTTTATGGAAATGAGTACCAGTCTGGCGGGCTGGATTGACGACACTAGCGACCAATTTAGCGCTAAGCCACCAAAGAAGACCAGCGTTTCCGGTGCAAAATTCGTTTCGACACCTAAAAAGACAAATTAACGATAAAAACTTTATAAAAGTTGTAAAAAATGGTAAATAAACCTAACGTTTGTTTAGAATTGGTAAGACACTAAGCAAACTAAGGAGAAAAATATGCAAAAGAAAGCGATTATCGCGACTTTATGCGCACTTGTCTTGACCATGTACGGTTACCTCAATTGGGAAAGATGCATTTAATTGTTACAACTTAAAAACTGTGAAAATTTTAGGCAATCCAAGTATTGCTGAGGATGTGTTACTGAACAAGAAAACAAGCAAGAACAACAAGGAAGCAAGAACAACGGAGCAGTAGTTGCTGCCGTGGCCGGAACCACAACCTGTGTTGCTGGTTTGACCGCTGTTGGAACGATTGTTGCTGTAGTTTTGAAACGTCGTCGTAAATAATCAATCTAACGACTAAATCAGTGAAAACCCGTTTACACACGGGCTTTTTTAATGATAAAGTTGCCCGTAATGCCAAAACACGGTATAATTAAGTGATGACATATTATTACACAAAAGCGAAAAAATCACGTTCATATGTCAAAACCAACGGTTTGAAAATTACCCACAAAGGTCTTCCGTCCAGTTTTGTAATTTTAATTTTAACCTTTTTAGTGATTGGTATTTTAGCGGGTGGTTTTGCGGTTAAGACCTTAACCAAAAATGATTGTTTTGTTATCAATGCTGTTAATGAACCAATTGATTTGGAAATCGGTGGAGAAGGTAACCCCGACAGTTACACAGAAACCGGCGCAACATGTGTTTTCTTTGGTAAAGATTTATCCGACACGGTCAATGTCGAATATTTCTACCGCGAAGATATGAGTCACGACGTAGCACCAGTTACCGAAATTGACCCGTCCGTACCTGGTTATTATTATGCGGTTTATACTTCGTCCCATTTTAAATACAAAAATGTTAAATTGGTACGCACCATAACCGTAATTCAGGAGGAGGAATAACATGAAGAAAAAACTTTCGCGTTTAACCTTAATTCTGGTTTCAATTTTAAGTTTGGTCTTTGGCTTTGTCGCCAGCGGAATTGCCGTAATTTATTATTCAATTCCGGTTAGCGATGTTATACCAGCAACATTATCCAGTCACAAATTAGCGACAGCGGGGAAATTAGATGTCGACACTATTACCAGTCAAGATTTATCAATTCATTTTCTTGAACTTGGGAATAAATACACTGGTGATTGCACCTTAATTAAAGTTGGGAGTACCGAAGTTTTAATTGATGCTGGTTCTAAAGCCAGTTCCATTCCTACCATTAAAGCATATCTTGATCATTTTGTTACTGATGGCACTTTGGAATATGTGATTGTTACCCACGCACACCAAGACCACATTGCGGGATTCGGTACCGGCGAAAATACGGAGAGTTTACTGGATATGTATGAAGTCGGCACCATCATTAAATTTGTGCATACTAAAAGCACCGCCAAAGTCTATAAAAATTTTTGTCGCGAGGTTGACGAAGCCGTATCACGCGGTACCAAAGTTTATAACGCCTTGCAGTGTATTAACCAAACCAATGGTGCGCAAAAAGTTTACTCATTAGGTGATGGTATCAATCTGGAAATTCTGGATCAAAAATATTATTACGAGAATACCGCCGGAAATGAAAACGATAACTCGGTTTGTTGCCAAATTGTGCAAAACAACGAAAAATATTATTTATTTACGGGCGACCTGGAATCCGGCGGGGAAGCATCCTTGGTTTCGCGTAATCGTAATACTTTGCATCAGGTTGAACTTTACAAAGCCGGCCACCACGGTTCTAAAACCAGTTCGTCCAACGCGTTAATGTCAGTGATTAAGCCCAAGCGTGTTTGCGTTTGCTGTTGTGCTGGTAGTAGTGAATATACAAAAAATAATGTTAACCAATTCCCGACGCAGAATTTTGTCGACCGCGTGGCTCCGTATACCGACCAAGTTTTTGTCACGACATTGTGTGTTAATTGGGCTGCCGGCGATTTCATCTCAATGAATGGTAACATTGTAGTTTACTGCAAAAAAGAAGATACCGAAGTAGTTATTCATTGTTCAAATGTCCCGACCATTCTAAAAGATACCGAATGGTTCCGCGCCAACCGTAAAATGCCCGCAAATTGGGCGGCATGAATAACCGCTAAATGACACATACTAAGTACAACAAAAAAGGGAGTACGAATACTCCCATTTTTGGCGACCCGCAACAGACTTGAACTGTCGACCTCATGCGTGACAGGCATGCGCTCTAACCAACTGAGCTAGCGGGCCAAACATTATGATTATACATAATGTACAACGCCTTGTCAATCTAAATTCATTGACAAAATTCGGCGAAACAATTATTTGTATTGTGACGAAACATGAAAAATTGGGGGACAAAAGTAAAAATCTTGATTTGCTTAGCGCTGTGTATCTTCGGCGCGTTTTTTGCTACGGTTAATTTTACTTATGGTCCGCTGAAAACCTCAGCCACAACCGCAAACGCGGAAGAAGTTTCTTTTGATGATTTTATTGACGCGTTTGAACGCATGAATACTGAATACGAACCCAGTAAAAACACCTTAGTATTTTTAGACAAAGCATACGAACTAACCACCGATGATGACGGCGAATATTTAATCTCGGAACAGGTTTTCCGCCACGTTACAGGGACACCAACACGCCTCACACTTAGCACTCAATCTACCGCACAAACACGCACTTGTTTTGTTCGTCGTTTAACTGATTTGGCCACGGAAACTGGCTATGAAATTACCACTGGCAACCAAAGCGTGGCGCTAACGCGTCCGTACGGCTTAAAACGCATTGTTATTTACGCTACAAGCGATGATTTAGATTTATGCGGGGCAGTGGCGAGCGTGAGTTACCACCATGTTCACATTCATCAATATGCCACGGAGGAAGACACACGCGCGGCCTATGAATATTATCAAACATGTCCCTCGGTAAGGTCGGTTTTCGTCGACCAATATTGTTGGGCTGAAAACGAAGATCTTACTCTGCAAAATACAAACACCAACCAAAATGAATATTTATCTTGGGGTGCGGAAAAAATGGGCGTGCCGGACTATCAGCAATATTTATTGGATACTGTCAAAGCTAACAACAATGACATTAACGCTTTACCAGAAGTTGTCGTTGCTGTCTTGGATACTGGTATCGACACGGACCATCCGCTGTTTGCTGATCGTTTTTTGCGTGACAGTCGTAACCGTATTATCGGCAAAGACTTTACGCATATTAGCGGTTCGGGCTATGCATTTGAAGACGACCAAGGTCACGGTACCCATTGTGCCGGAATTATTTGCGACTTGACTTTACCGAATGTGAAAATTTTACCCATTAAATTCATGAGCGTTGACCCTACCGATAATCAAAAGACTACGGGTACCATGTCAGACGCAATGTTGGGTATTATGTACGCAATCGATAAAAAATCTGATTACAACATCGCCGCGATTAACATGAGTTTTGGTGTTAATGTTAAAGATAAATCAGAACGCGACAAACAAGAATTGCTAACCGGCTTTTCAGCCTACATCGATGACGCATATGACGCAGGAATTTTCTCGGTTGTTGCTGCAGGAAATGATCATATCAATGTAAGCAATTTTTCACCCGCTAATGTCGACAAAGCCATTACAGTAAGCGCGCTAACACTTTATAACCAGCAATTGTTTTTTGATAACAGCTATTCCAATTATGGTTCCGGTATTGACGTTTGTGCCCCTGGTACGCAAATTTTCAGCGCTTATCCGAACGGAACTTATACTAAATTGGACGGCACCTCGATGGCGGCTCCGCATGTTGCGGCTTACATTGCTTTGTTACAATCCGACCAATTACATTCTCATTTACAAGACGAAATTTATCAAATCTTAACCGACAGTAATTCCGCCTATTTACAAGATTTGGGTCCACTTGGTAAAGATACGCAATATGGCAATGGTTTGCCAATTTTAACTACGGCAGTGCCGAACTATGTCATGGTTAATGTTTCAGCGGGGGAACTTGGTTCAGTGTCTCCCGCGGGATATGGTCTTTATACCAAAGGTGCGGATTTAACTTTAACCTTTACTCCTGATGAAAACAGTTATGTCAGCAAAATTATTGTCGATGGTAACGAAGTTGCCGACGGTCGGGGCCGTACTCAGTACCATTTTACCAACTTGTCGCAGTCACACACTGTCGTGGTTGAATTTGAATCCAATGGCTATACAGTGGAGTATTACTTAGAAAATCTATATGATACAAATTCCACAGCACCGCATCAATATACCATTGAGCGCGCCAAGTTTACCGGTGAAATTGGACAATTAACTACGGCCGTCCCGCAAACCTATTCGGGTTTTACCGCACAACCATATCAGCAAGAAACCATTACATCTGACGGGAAAACTGTTGTAAAAATTTATTACACGCGTAATAAATATCAAGTAACCACGCAGAAACTCGCTGACGATAAAGGTATTATCCGGATTGATGGCGGGGGCGAATACCTTTACGGTGCAGAAGTCGTTATCAAGCCAACCTTTCGGAGTGGATACGGGCTAAGTAAATGGGAATTAACCACCTGCAATGATTTGTCATTTAACTCGCAAATTAACCCTAACATCATGGTGCAAAAATTTGCTATGCCGGCCTCTGATTTAACATTGATGTTGTATTCCGAAGAAGGCGTTTATCAGATTACAGTAAAAATTACTGGTAACGGTTCAGCCAGTCCCGAAGAAGTTTGGGTACATGCTGGCGAAGCGATGATTTTTGAACTAAAACCCGAGCCGGGCTACACAATTAAATCAGTTTCGTATGATGGCGTGGACATTGAACCGAACGAGGTTGCCGACGGCGTTTACGCGGTTAATTTGTATAATATCAATGACAACACAGAATTGGCGGTAACCTTTACCCAAAAACAAAATTCGCAGCAAAAGTGGTTAGATTATTTAATTTGGGGTGGCGGCGGTGTCTTCGCGGTCATCCTGTTTACCGGCTCAACCATTTTAACCATCATGACCATTAGGATAAAAAGGCAATGTAATAAACAGAATGATATGCGTAAAAGTTAAATATTTAGCACCATGACGCCACAGTTGAGGTAGAACGCGTAAAATAACCACATGATATAGACAATCATGATAATTCCGGCGGCGGCAAAAGATTTATAGAACCGACAAGCCACAATTACTGCCGAAATAATGTTGAAGACTAACCAGAAGATTGAGAACGCTAACAAATTTAAACGGAAGAAAAACAACGGCCATAACATATTAAAAAACAAATGAATTCCGTACCAAATTAAATCGTTGCGCCGACGTGCGCGGTCTTGGTTGGCTTGGAAGGTTAAAAATGCTGCAAAACCAATTCCAATATAGTTAATTGTCCAAACGACGGGGAAAACCCAATCTGCGGGGTGGAGTGGTGGTTGCTTGTAACTGCCGTCCATTTTACCACCAATTAAGGAGCCCGCGAATCCGACTAATAATGTCACGCCAATAATAATTAGCGCTACCGCCCACGGCTTTAATTTGCGGTTTTGAATTTGTGATTGCATAATATTGCTCATGATTTATAGTTATCAACAAATAACTGCGACTTTATACTACTAACACATTTTTTTCGCAGTATTAAATATATCTTGCTTTTCTGGTGTAAAAAGTGTATTCTATTCATGGAGGAAAAATGTCAGAAGGACGAAAAAGTAACTTAATTCCATCAGTTAAATCAGGGAAGGGAATTAAAATTCTAGCTGAACTCGAAGCACGGGTGAAGTGGAATGGGGATTATTATAGCAGTCGCTTTGATATTGACTATCAAAACCAAGTACAAGCAGATTATATCTCGCAAAAATATGCTCATAAATACGCGTGTGAATCTTATGTTGAAACCAAAACGGATAACACGCTATCAGGAAAGATTGTTGTCACGGATGATCTGACTTTTAACCATTTAATCAGTTAATTTATCAATGATGAAAAAATGACCGTGTTTGCTGGCAAAGAAAAATTTACTAAAAAGTATTATCAAGATGATTGGGAACGTCTCAGGTCATATTTTTGGACGACAAAAAACATTGAAGATACCAGAGTAGAAAAGTAATTAAATCAAATTTTTAATTTTGAGGAAATAGCTTTATTTGTTTTTGTGATGCTGCCGTGTTCTCGGGGGCGGGTTTTTCGCTTTTTCTCTTTTTATAACTTTAAATTTCTCCCTCCATAAAACTTCGCAAAAGAAAACTTTTGCGAAGTTATGCGTGTATAATTTAAACGTGGTTCAAGCGTTGCGAAACGGCACAAATCAAATAAAAACAGTTTATCGGAATTATTAACATGGTAAAAATTGCCACAAAAATATTACTGTATGTTTATTGCAAAATACCACAAAAAACTGCAACACAATAACTATATTCTGATACCGCGTACTTTCCGTGGCAAAAATTTACAACTTGTAACAAAACACAATTTATTGTATACTGATATTTATATGAAAACTATGATCATTGTGGATAAGAAAAACACTGCAAAAACTGAAAAAAAAACGACCACAGCGGCAAACACTGCGAAAAACACTGTTAAAACTACCACTAAAACGACTGGTAAAACTGCCGCAGCGTCTGACAAAAAATTTGTCACAGATATTACTGCCCTGTTGAAAAATTTTCCACAATGGTATACTGATATTGTTTTAAAGACTGAATTGTGCGATTATGGTCCGGTTAAAGGTACCATGGTTATTCGTCCGTACGGTTTCGCGTTGTGGGAAAACATCCGCAATGCTTTGGACGTACAATTAAAAGAGCGCGAATACCAAAATTCGTATTTCCCCATGTTAATTCCGTCATCGTTCATTGAAAAAGAAAAAGAACACGTCGCCGGTTTCGCACCAGAGTTAGCTACCGTAACCCATGTCGGCGCGGAAGCTTTACCAGAAAAATTATACATCCGCCCTACTTCGGAAACAATTATTGGCAACATGTTGTCCAAGTGGTTACAAAGCTATAAAGAATTACCGATGAAATTAAACCAATGGTGTAACGTCGTCCGCTGGGAAAAAACGACCCGTCCATTCCTACGCACCAGCGAATTTTTGTGGCACGAAGCACACGCAGTATTTGCGGACGCGAAAACCGCCAAGAAAAATGCTTTGGATGATTTGTACATGTATGAAAATTTTATGCGTAATTATTTGGCTCTGCCAGTTTTAATCGGACAAAAGAGTGAAAAAGAAAAATTTGCCGGTGCTGAAACTACTTACGGTGTCGAAGCCATGATGAAAGACGGTAAAAGTTTGCAGGTCGGTACCAGTCATTACCTGGGACAAAATTTCAGCAAATCTTTCAATATTAAATTTACCGACGCCCAGAAAACCGCGCGCCATGCTTATACCACCAGCGTGGGAACCTCTACCCGCTTAATTGGCGCGTTAGTGATGACTCATGGCGATGACCGCGGTTTGGTTTTGCCGCCACGCGTGGCACCAATTCAAGTGATCATTGTTCCAGTTGCACAACACAAACCCGGTGTCTTAAACGTGGCTGAAAACATTAAACGCACTTTAAGCAACTTGCATTACCGTGTCGCCATCGATGACAGCGATAATACTCCGGGTTGGAAATTTAACCAATGGGAAATGAAAGGCGTACCAGTCCGCATTGAAGTTGGACCGCGTGATATCGAAAACAACGAATGTCAAATTTCACGTCGCGACACATTGATAAAAACTACGGTTAAATTAAACCGCATTGAACGTTATGTCGCAGATTTACTGGAAAACATTCAACAAACCATGTTAGAAAATGCGACACAAAATCGCGATAAACACATTAAGCGCGCCAAAACTTTCGGCGAATTGAAAAAAGCAATTAACGCCGGCAACTTTGTTTTGGCACCGTGGTGTAACTGCACCGAATGCGAAGAAGCAATCAAAACCGAAACTAACGGCGTTTCCACTCGTGTTATACCTTTTGATACCGCCTTAGAAAAGAACAGCGTATGTGTCCATTGTGGCAAACCGGCCAAAGTTGAAATTTTATTTGCTAAGGCATATTAAGGAGAAAATCATGCAAAGATATGATGAATTATTATTTAATCGTTTTAACGAAGATTGGAGTAAATTAACTCCGGCACAACTGTTATCTTTATTAAGCGTTAAAACACAAATTACCCTGCCCGCCAAAATCGAGCCGGATATGCTGAAAGATAAATTGAACATTAAATTGGGAATTGATCCGACGGGCGCCGACATTCATATTGGTCATTTGTGTCCAATTTTTGTGTTGAATATCTTTTTGAAATGTGGTCACCACGTAGATTTTATCATCGGCGATTTTACCGCAAAAATTGGCGACCCCAGCGGCCGTAACACTGAACGTGCCATGATTACTGACGAACAAATCGCCAAGAACTTTGCAACCTATGTGCAACAAATCGCACCATATATTGATACAAAAAAACTTAACATTCATAAAAACAGTCAATGGTTGTCAAAAATGTCGTTGGCTGAATTCTTGGGTGTTTTGCAACGCATTAAATTGTCGGTCGCCACACAACGTGAGGATTTCCGCAAACGAATTGAAAACGTATCTTTGGCCGAAGTCAACTATGCTGTCCTGATGGGCATGGATTCAGTCAATTTACACACCAATATTGAACTTGGTGGCTTAGACCAAATTTTAAATTTCTCACAATGCCGCATGGTACAAGAAATTTATCATCAAAAACCCGAAATGGCATTTGGTACGCCAATTTTGGAAGGTTTAAGTGGTGATGGTCGCAAAATGAGCAAAAGTTACAACAACTATATTGCGGTAACTGCTCCGGCCGACGATAAGTTTGGCAAGTTTATGTCTTTGCCAGACAATCTGTTGTTAAAATATTACCAAGCATTTGGCTACTTGTACGCGGAAGAAATCCCTGCTTTGAAAAAATTCATCGCGGAAAATCCTTTGGAAGCAAAAAAGCAATTAGCAACCTACTTTGTTTCGCTTGATGGTAACGACCTGAACATTGGACGCACCGAACGTGAAAATTTTGAACGTAAATTCTCCAAGCGTGAATTAACTGATAATGATTTCATCACAGTTAAGGTTGCGCCAAACACTCCGCTTTTGAACGCTATTGCAGCAACCGGAAAATTTGCTTCTAACGCGGAAATTAAGCGTTTGATTTTAGCGGGCGCGGTTTCTAATATTGATACCAAAGAAAAATTGAGTTTGGACTATAAAGTGACAAAAACAGTCAAAATTAAAGTTGGTAAATTGAATATATTCAAAATGGAGGTGTAAAATATGAAAGACGAACGCATCGTCAAATTAGCCAGCAACTTGTTAAATTACAGTTGCAAATTAAAAAAAGGACAATCCATTATTATTGAAGCCAGCACGGACGCCAAAGACTTGGTCAAAGAATTGGTACGCCAAACCTACCAAATTGGTGGTTATCCATTCGTACGTTTAAGCGATGGCGAAATCAGCCGTGAAGTTATGCTCGGCATGACCGAAACGCAAGCCAAAAAAGCCTGTGAATATACCTTACCCTTGTTTGAAGGCGCATCTGCATATATCGGTATCAGTTCTCCGATGAACAAATTTGAAAGTAGCGATGTGCCCGACGAAAAGAAAAAAATTTACAGCAAATTCTACGGTAAGCCAGTTCACATGGACACCCGCGTTTGCAAAACTAACTGGGTGATTTTGAACTATCCGAATCCGGCTTTGGCGCAACTTGCTCAAATGCCCAGCGAAAAATTCGAAGATTTCTTCTTCGATGTTTGTACTTTGGACTACTCCAAAATGGATAAAGCAATGCAAAACCTGAAAAAATTGATGGAAAAAACCGACAAAGTACGTTTGGTTGCCAAAGATACTGACATTACTTTCTCCATTAAAGGTCAACCGGCGGTGATTTGCTCAGGTGCTTGCAATATTCCGGACGGCGAAGTTTACACTTCCCCGTTAAAAAACTCTATCAACGGTAAAATTCACTTTAACATTCCGTCTTTACACAAAGGTATCATTCATGATGATATTACGTTAGAGTTCAAAGACGGTAAAGTTGTGAAAGAATCATCTTCGCATACGGCTGAATTAACCGCCGAATTAAATGTTGACGAAGGTGCCCGCTATGTTGGCGAATTTTCTTTCGGTGTCAACCCGTATGTCACTAAACCAATGTATGACACTTTATTCGATGAAAAAATTTCCGGTTCCATTCATATGGCCCTGGGTAACGCTTACGACGATGCGCCAAATGGCAACCACAGTCAAAACCACTGGGATATTGTCTTGTCCATGCGCCCTGAATATAACGGCGGTCAAATCTATTTTGATGATGTTTTAATTCGCGACAACGGTTTATTCGTCTTGCCGGAATTAAAATGTTTGAACCCGGAAAATTTAAAATAATTAAATCCGTTCGCTGAATTTGACCCAATCAACTACATTCCAAAACGCGTCAAGATATGCTTGGCGTTCGTTTAGGTGTTGCAAATAGTATGCGTGCTCCCAAACATCCAAACATAAAATCGGCGTTCCGTCCTGCGGAACATTTTGGTTGGCCGTAGTGGTAATTTTCAATTCGCCTTTTGCATTTTTAATTAACCAAGCATACCCCGAGCCAAAAATGCTGAGTGCGGCGCTGGCAAATTGTTCCTTGAAGGTTTTCCAACCACCAAAAGCCGCAGTAATTTTTTGTGTCGCTTGTGGCGTAATACCAATAACAATTTGTCCGGTGGCAGGTCGCAATTCTGTAAAGAAGAAAAAGTGGTTGTAAACTCCCCCTGCTTGACGGCGCAATTCAAGATCATGATTAGTTTCCGCATAATTCAATAATTCGGACAAAGTTAAACCTTGTAATTCTAAACGGTTTTCCAAGATTTGATTCAGGTTTTTAATGTAATTAGCTAATAAGCGGTCATAGTGCGCGCGCATAGTTTTGGCATCGATATACGGTTCCAACGCGTGTAAATTGTAACTCAAATTGATGTTATAAAATGGGTATGTCATTTGTTCCCAGTTTTGTGTTGCATTTTCCATATCCTATCATTATGACAAACTCGACCAAAAGTTGACTAAATTCGACCACGGTAATATTTCATGGTCTTTTTAATCTTATTGACATAGGCATTGGTTTCTTTAAATGGACACGAAGTTAAACTAGTTGTGCCTTGTTCGTTAAGCCACCGTGCGACATTGCCTTCCCCAGCATTATAAGCAAACAAGGCGGTGTCCACATCGTTAAAACGGTTAATTAAATAAGCCAAATATTTGACACCCAAGTTAATGTTTGTTGCTGGGTCGTATAAATCAATGTTAGTTTCCTTGGTTAAACTATCCGCAGTCGAAGGCAATAATTGCATTAAACCAATCGCCTGCTTGTTTGATACCTTAGTGTGGTCAAAACTGCTTTCCGCGTTAATGAGTGCGGCCACCAAAACTGGGTTAACCTGATAAGTTTGACTGGCTGCTAAAATTTCCTCACGATAGCGTAACGGAAAACAAACATTAAAAAGCAGAAACCAAATGCCGACCAAAATAACTAGCGCGACCGCTGCCACGACCACAAATCTTCTCACTATTATATATTATTGGTTATAAGCGGTTAAACATGCGTTGACCAATCGTATAAGTTAAAGTAATCACAATTGCATCCGCCAATGCTAAAGCACTAGCAATAATTGCAAATAGGGCCATCGCCGGCAAACTGTCAGCCAATGAAATTACTAAAGCCATCATACCGGCAACAATTACCACTCCCCCCAACATCATCAAATAAGAACTCATACTGTGTTTAATTACTGCGGCTTCGCTTTCAAATTCTAATTTTGGGAAATACAAGTTGACCATTACGCCGATGTATGAAACCAATACATGAGCCAATGTCGGGATAATCAACAAAGCCACCAGGCATAATGGCGACAAATGCAAAATCGTTCCCAACAAAACGCCACAGACTAACGAAATTGGTGTTAATAGAATCACGTTAAATAATACTTTCGTGCTTAACACTGTTGCAGCTGAAATGGGCATACTACGTAAAATCCATAATTGTTTTCCTTCCAGCGAAATTGAGAAAGCAGCTGGATAAGTTAATACACCAGCTGCAGCATAAATAATGGCAATAATCAAATAAGCAACATCTTTTGATATAACAAAAGTACCGCACAGTAAACCAACCATAGTTGCACCTTGGTCAACAACCAACCAAATGGTCAAAGCAACCAAAGCCAATGGGCCTAAAATCGTATTCAGCATCATGGTCGGTGAGTTAAAATAGCGGTTACTTTCATTTTTCAAAATGGCTCGGAAAGGCGTAATTGATCTATGACTAATTTGTGTTGCTTTCGCATGCGTTGAGCGAGCTTCACGGTTTAATAATAATGCATTCAACCAATTTCCCAAAATAAACATGGCCAAAACTATCACAATCAACGGGACCATTACCAATGGATTAAACTTTACCATCCAAATAATCAAACCCGCGATAAATGGCGTATTCATATTCAACATGAAAAATTCATAAATGGCTAGAACCCCAATTAAAACTAATAAAGTAAATAACGCCTTTGTAATATTACCCAATTTTGAATTCGAGAAACAAACTGTAACTAAATAATCAACGATGTAAGATAAACCTACGCCTAACAAAGGAATTAACAGCATGGTTGTGGTGCAACCGAAAAATGCCGGAAGGCTAAATTGCGTGGTTCCCAAATATGCAATGATACACGGTAAAAAGAACAGTACCACAACCAACGAGTTTACTGCAAAACGTGATAAGGCTTTGGCAACCATAATCTCAATTTTCCTAAACGGCATACTCAACAGTAATTCGTTATCGTTAGCTTTCTGTCCACCTGTAACCTTTTGTAAGGCAAAAATTACCGAAAGGAAAAGTGAAATAACCAAACCGTACATCAGAACACAGGCTTGCATATTCATTTCGGCGTAAACATCTGCAATCATAAACATGCACCATGTATAGAAAGCAAACCACCCCAATGACAAAACGGTCAAAATCGAAACACCAACAACAGCTTTGGTACGGGTGTTTTTACGGCGTAAGTTACCGATGCTACAAAGTAGATAATTTTTTAACAGCAACCAAATGTTACGCATTCAAGAATACCTCTTCCAAACTCTTGTCGGCTTTAATTTCCTTCATCGTACCTTGCTTGATTACAGTACCATTCTTAATCATAATTACTTTGTTACATAACTTTTCGGCAACTTCCAATACATGGGTTGAATAAAAAATCGCGCCGCCATTTTTGACAAATTCTTGCATCAATTTTTTCAAAGTAAATGACGCTTGAGGATCCAAACCGACGAATGGTTCATCCAAAACTAATAATTTCGGATTACGCATGAACGCCGCAATTAAAACTAACTTTTGACGCATACCATGTGAATATGATTTAATTGGTAGTCCCAAACTTTCGGTCATACCCCATTCATCCGCATAGCGCGCAATCGCTTGATCACGGTCTGCAATGGAAACACGATAAACCGAAGCGACAAAGCTTAAATACTCGTTACCGGTTAAGTTGGTATAAACATCTGGATTGTCAGGAATGTAAGCAATCACACGCTTACACGCCAATGGGTCATTTTTAATCGAATGGTTATCAATTAAGATTTCCCCGGCTTCAAAATCCAAGGTTCCCACTATGCAACGAATGGTTGTAGTTTTACCGGAACCATTTGGTCCAATAAAAGCGCAGATGTCCCCTGCTTCGACCGACAAATTTAGATTTTGCACGCCAACTTTCCCGTCAGCGTAGGTTTTGGTTAAATTACTAATTTTTAACATTAAGATATTATAAAACGAAATGATAGATTACACAATTAAATTAATTTATCGCCAATATTTTGGTCAATTTGAATTTGGAATTGTGCTTTGGCTTCCAAATATTGCGTAATAGCATCAATCACATCGTGAATGGTGCCTAAACTATCAGCCCCCACTAAATTGATGATTTCTTGGTTAATTACATTAAAATGTTTCTTGTAAAATTCCAAATTAAGCTCCCTAATTTTGAATTTCTTTTCCATGTGGCGAATTAAGGTTTCAATGGCTTTGGTTTTTTGATTGGTCGCACGCGCGGTTGGAAACATCTTGGAATCATATAACACACTTGGATTGCGTGTTAATTCGTATTTGCGCAAGTTATTCAGGTAATTATCCAAACGCACTTCATCAAGGAATTCAAAATTACGCAACACAGGGTCATAAGGTTGTTGATAATCTGTGGAAAAGCATTCGCTACGTACCATACTATCATTAATTCCCAAAATCTTACTTTTGGAACGTGCTTGCTGTAATTTAGTTTTCAAGACGGGTTTAAAATTGTTTTGTTCGTGATTTGGTAATTTCCAACCATCAAGGTTCATAATCAAATGTTGCAAACTATACAAGTATAACGAAGTTTTCTTGGCCGTCATATATGGGGAATTTTGTTCATGATAACTCTTTACTTCGTTGATAGTAGTTTGAAATCCAGCTTCAACACTTTGTAAGGTGTGGTCATTTTTAGCACTAATCAGCGTGACAAAGGCGCGTTCAAAAGACCTTAAAATAATGCGCTCACTCATCAACGATTCAATTCCCAAAGCAACCGTCGGATTATCGCCGGCAACTTTGTTAATAATTTTACGCAAAGCAACGTTTGAAGCTTTATTTTCTTCCAAGAAGTCCTGAATGTCAATATTCTCAAATTTCATTCCAGCTTTATCTTTACTTTCATTCATTTTCATATTATAGCACAAAAAAACTAAAATTGTAGATTATTTTTTGAATTGTGAATTGTACAGTTGGGCGTAGCTGCCGTTCAAAGCCATCAATTCATTGTGTGTACCCTGTTCAACGATGTCACCATGCTCCAAAACCAAAATTTTATCTGCATTACGGATGGTCGACAAACGGTGTGCAATAATGAATGAAGTCTTGTTGGCCGAAAGCCTGTCCATAGCTTTTTGCACCAGTTCTTCGGTACGGGTATCAACCGAAGATGTCGCTTCGTCCAAAATCGAAAATGGTGAATCTTGCAACATGCCACGCGCAATCGTAAACAACTGACGTTGTCCTGCCGAAATGTTGTTACTGTCATCCAAAACAGTATCTAAGCCATTTGGTAATCCCGCGATAAATTTTTCAATTCCAATTACGCGACATACCTCCATAATTTTTTCATCCGTAATGCCAACGCGGTTAAAGCACAGATTTTCGCGCACCGTACCTTTGAACAACCAAGTGTCCTGCAAAACCATAGTAAACAAATCATGAACATTTTCGCGCGTTAAGTCTTTAATTGATTTGCCGTCAATCAAAATATCGCCACCATCAATATCATAAAACTTCATTAACAAATTAACCAAAGTGGTTTTTCCTGCACCGGTCGGCCCCACAATCGCAATTTTTTGACCGGGTTTAACTTCGCACGAAAAGTCTTTAATGACCAATTTCTGCGGACGATAACCAAATTTTACGTGTTGGAAACTGATGGCACCACGCGCGGTTTGCGGGTCAACCTGTTCGCGACAGTTTTCTTGACCGGACATTTCTTTTTCTTCCAAAAATTCAAAGACGCGCTCCGAGGCCGCCATTCCCGACTGTAAGCGGTTCAAACATTGTGAAATTTGCGAAAGTGGATTGGTAAATAAACGTACATAAACCAAGAATGCAAAAATTGTTCCCACGCTGGTCGTACCGTGCAAACATAAAACCGCACCTAAAACCACAACAATTAAGTAACCTAACTCACTAATAAAGCCCATACCTTGTGGCATAATTCCGCCCAAAAATTCGCTCATTTTGTTGCTATGATAAAGTTTGTTATTCAAATCGTCGAAATCCTTGGTCGTGCTTGTTTGTGCATTGTACGCCTTAACCAAACTATGCGCGGAATATATTTCTTCAATGTGACCATTAATTTCGCCCAGTTCGGTTTGACGACGCTTGAAATATTTTTGTGAACGCTTCAAAACAAAAACCATGAAGAACGCACTAAACAACGAGGCACCGATTGCGGTAACCGCCATTAGCCAGTTCGTCACAAACATCATCACGGTCGAACCTAACAATAAAGCCACCGCGCTGAACAAAGTTCCCAACGAATTTGAAAGCGAATGCGCCAAAGTATCCACATCGTTTGTCACACGCGAAAGCACATCACCACGGGTGTGAGTATCCATATATGCCAGCGGGATGCGGTTGATTTTGCGTGAAATTCCGGTGCGTAAACTCTTGGCAAAACGGTTGGAGGTTGTCGCCATTATCAACTGTTGAATTAGTGAAAATAACGCGCTGCAAGCATAGATTACCAACAATATGATGGCAATCTTTTGCACCCCAGTAAGGTCAATTTGCGTTTGGCTCATTACACCAGCAAAAATTGTATTACTTAAATCCGAAATTTTATTGGGACCAATAATTGACAAAATAGAGGAAGCCACCGCCAAAATAATGGAAATTATCACCGCCGGCAAAAATGGTTTCAAATACAAAACAGTATTTTTTAATGCCAGTTTGAAATTTTTGGGTTTTTCCATAACCGCGTTGGGGCCACGCCGCCCACCTATGCGACGCGAAGTTGAGCGCTTTTCTTCAGCCATTTAATTCCTCCTTACTCAACTGTGAATACGCAATCTCTTGGTAAGTCTGACAGTTTTTCAATAATTCTTGGTGCGTACCAATACCGACACATTCGCCCTTTTCCAAAACCACAATGGTATCAGCATTCATAATTGTACCGATACGTTGTGCCACAATAATGTTTGTCGCGTCCTTGGTGTAGCGTTTTAACTCCGTACGTAATTTGTAATCGGTAGCATAATCCAAAGCCGAAAAAGAATCATCAAAAATATAAATTTCTGGGTCACGGGCAACCGCACGTGCAATCGATAAACGTTGCTTTTGTCCGCCCGAAAGGTTAGTACCACCTTGGGCAATATTGCCTTGGTAAGCGCCTTCCATCTTTTCCACGAAATCCTTGCTTTGCGCAATTGCCACCGCTTGTTTAACCTGTGTTTCGCCAATTACCTGCTTTCCATTATCACCGAACGCGACGTTGTCATTAACAGTGCCAGAAAATAACACGGCTCGTTGCGGTACATACCCAATTTTATTATACAAAGCTGCCAACTGATAATCTTTAACATTGATGCCATCAACCAAGATTTCGCCTTGGGTACAATCATAAAAACGCATTAGCAAATTTACTGCGGTGGTTTTACCCGCACCGGTTGAACCAATAAAAGCCAAGGTATCCCCCGCCTTAGTTTTGAACGAAAGATTTTTCAGCATCAATTCGTCACTGTCAGGATATTTGAAACTAACATTACGAAATTCGATGACACCTTTTGTTTTGGTAATGCCGTTAAATGTTCCGTCAAGAATACTGTTTTTAGTGTTTAAAACTTGGTTAATACGTCCCGCCGAAACACTGGCACGCGGCAACATAATCAAAATCATGACTAACATTAAAAATGCTGAAACAACCTGACTGGCATAACCGTTAAAGGTTCCCATGTCGTCAAACAAGGTACCACGCGCAAATGGGTTAGCTCCGTTAATTAAGTATGCCCCAATCCAATAAACACCTAACGACATGAAATTCATCACCAAATACATCATCGGATTCATAAATCCCAAAGTGCGTTGGTTGAAAATTAAAGTCTTGGTCAAAATTTGATTTTTAGCTTCAAACTTATTTTCTTGATATTGTTCCGCATTAAAGGCATGAACTACACGAATGCCGGAAAGTTGTTCTTCGATCACATTGTTTAAATCGTCAATGTAGTTTTGCACCTTTTTAAATTTCGGCAAAACCAAAGCCATGATAATGGAAACGCCGACCAAAATTGTAATAATTGAACCCGCGGTTAAAGTTGTCCATTCCCAACTTTTGTTAGCAATTTTAGTAATTGCCCAAATCGCGGTAACCGGTGCTTTAATCATCATTTGTAAGCCAACCGCAATTAAAGTTTGCACCTGCATAATATCGTTGGTAGTACGGGTAATTAAACTGGATACGGAAAATTTTTTCACATCCGCCATGGACATACTTTGCACTTTTATATAAACTTCGCGTCGCACATTACGGGCAAACCGCGCCGAAATCAGCGAAAAGCAATACCCGCACGCAATCGCACCTAACAAACTGAACACCGAACACGCTAACATATAAGCACCTTGTACCAGCACTTTGTTAATTGCTCCGTTTTCGCGAATCAACTGCAAAATATTTCTAATGTAATCAACACCTTTCAAGTCCAACCAAACTTGCAGCACGATAAAAGCTACACCTAACATAAAGAAGAGCCAATCAATTATCTGTAATCGCTTTATCAACTTAAACACGTCAGTGACAAACCTCCCAGTCCCCGTATCGGTAATATTTTAATAATATATGCTAACAATCAATACGATTGGTATTTTATAGCAAAATCTACCAATTAAGGCAAGTATTTATTGTTAAAGAAAAATTTGCATTGGATAAACACATTGAAGTTTTATACATCACGGTAAAGAATATAAACCCAGTTGCCATAACTATCGTTAATTGGCCAACCAATTAAATCAAGTTTCTGCCATGCCGTCCACCCTAACCAAGACTCAAAATTAGCACGATTGCTTGAAGCGACTGCAACCTCGACGGTATAGCGCTCACAAGCAATTGCCGGCGTATAACTACCGATGTAAGCAAACAAAGCATTTAATTCAATTTGACTATCAATCAACAAATCATATTGATTGCCATTGTAAGTAAAATCCAAGTAATCGTAGCTATTGATTTTAGTGTCAGCCACGAATTCGGTATAATTTGTCGCGGTATAATGTTTGCTGGTTTTATAAGCGTCGGTAAACAAAAATGCCGTATTGGTAAAGACTTCTTGCAATTTTGTTGGATCTGCATTTAATACACCTAAATCAGCATGGGTCGCATCAATTCCATACCAAACTCCATCCAAATAAACTTTATTCCACATGTGTCCATCACCCGATACACAAATTGCAGGAATACCTTCCAATTTGGCCATAATCAATAAGGATTTAGCATATCCTTCGCAAACTGCCCTCTTGTCGCTAAAGACGCCTTCCGGATACCACGATTTATAAGTTAGTGCTTCCTCATTAGTGATAAGATGTTCAGTCAACTGTTTATAGGCTTCTTGGTCGTAGCTGACATTCAAAGCTAACCACTGGTAAATTGCTTGCAGTTTTTGTACATCATTCATGTCATCCGAACAAACATCGCGCACAACTTGTTTAGCATCGTTATAAATGGTTTCGGCGCGGGAACCCGGTTCGCAAACTGGCTGGTAACCGTTTTCCAAAACCCAAACCAATTGTGAACTATCACTAACTGGAATTTGTTTACCCACATAATTGATTTCAAAGTTTTCAAAATCATCGGGTCGCACTTCCAAATCATCAACTCTTAATGCGTAATCCTGTTGTTTATAAACATTTTCCGTAAAACTATTTTTTGCGTATTGCTCCGCAGAAGTTTCTTCAAAATAAAATTTACCATATAAATGAAAACTATTTCCTTCATATCCCATCTTTGGAGATGTTTTTCTATAAATTCGTTTATCTTCATCCTCATACAATTCATTGACCACATTGGAAATTTCGCCACTAACATTGTGCGTATATGTTAAATCCAATTTGACATCTTGATTGGTAACATCGTAAAAGACGCAGTAGTCGATATAACCAACCAGCATTTCATGCGAAGTAATTTTCAGAATACTGGAATTAGCAACCGCGTTTTGGAATTCAGTTAAATACGGATAGAAATAAATTCGGTCGGTCAAATAAGTTGTTGTTGCGTGCAATGTTTTATTTTCATCCAACGGCGCCGCATAATTATAGACACTGTTATCCGGTAAATACCAATTTGCGATACTATATCCGGCTAATTTATCTTTCACTAAATTATTCAAGTCTTCACGCGATAAAACTGTTCCGGTTTCAATTTTAGCAGCATTAACTACCGTCACATCATCAACCATCAAAGTCAAACTGGATTCTTCGCCCACATAATAAGCGGCGTAATGTTTGTTGCCATATGAACCATGCTCAATTGTCACAACCTTGGTAATATTGGTTAAGTCATCCCCTAACCAACCCAAAAATTCCAAAGTTTGTGATTCGGAAACTTTACGTTTAGCGTTAGTCGGTAAAGTGAAGGTTGCATCTTCAATGGTGTATGTTTTTTTATACTCACCATCAATCGTACCTTTGCGTAAATCATAAGTGATAGTATAAGTAATCAATTGCCATTTACAATATAAATTGTATTCCTGCCTGGTCGACGATTCGATAGTGGTAACTTTGGTTTTTTCCCCATCGATGTCCATAAACCAGCCTAAGAAATCGTAGCCGTTATCCGACAGGTCTTGCAAATAAATGCGGTTATTACGCACGGTATATTCGGTTAAATTAGGATTATCAACATGATGTTCGTCGGTATCATAATTGATGTTGTATGTTTGATTAACATCAACAAAGTACACTACGAATTCGTTTTCCGCTTGCCAGCCGTAACCGGTTGCATCTTTTAATTTTCTGTAAATACCATCATCACTCAATAACGCGTCAACAATTGCAGTTGCAACACTTTTGTTCAACTCATCCGCGGTTGGGAAACTGGTCAATTTGCTAATCGTAGTTAAAAAACTTTTGGTATTATCACTTGAAAGATTGTTAATGGTAATTCCGGTTGGCGTCACACGGTAGCCGCTACCGACTTCATCCACACTACAATCCACACTGAGATACAATTCGTCGTGCAGTATATTTTTTAAGATGTTTGCCGGAAACCCGGTCATTTTTTCATTTTTAATGGTTGACAGATTCAACTTCACGACAGCATTTAGGTTGCAATAATGTTTATCAGGTTGATTCAGTGGAATCTCGCTCAGTTTAATTTGCAAAACTTTTAACCCACAAGCGGACAGATCAAGGTCCATGTCGCCAAATTTCAGTCCACTAAGATAATTCAAATTCTCATTCAAATAGGCACAAAGTTCACGGTCGGTAAAACTTAAAATTTGCGCTTCGCCGTTTTCGGCTTTTTTGATGTCGGCTTCAATCGCAGCGAGGTCTTCATCAGTGTAACCATTAGTTACCAAATTTTCAACCTTGACGGTTTCATTAAATTTGTTAATTTGGTCGATACACGAAAACAAATTGATTTGATACTTACCGTATAATAACCCCACTAACGAGCCAACAGCAACAATCAATACAAAAAATAAGATTACAACAGTGGTTAAAATAATTTTTCCCGCTGAATTTCGCTTTGCCATACCATATGTATATCATATAAATGACGGCGTAACAACTAACTATCTTTCCTTGTCGAAATTTGTTGATTGTTATTGACCTGAAAAAAATATAAACAGCGCCAAAGCCATCTGGGACTTAATCCAAGACTATGTCAACCGCTAAGCTTTGCAACTGAATTTGATTTATTGCCTCACCCACACACGAAAACGCGTAAGTATCTGTCGCGCTTTTTAAGGTTGTACTGTAACTATCGAATGTTTGCGTGTTAATTCTTTGCGGTAAGAAAACCTTATGTTCATTGTTAAATTTGAACATGGCTTCCTTTTGCGTAAACATAACAAACAACTTTTCGTGCGTATTGATTGACAACTTTTTTTCATTCTCATGCAGGAGGATTTTTTTAAATTTATCCATGTCTTTTGCCAAATTGATTTCTTCAATATCTACCCCAACATTTTTATTTGACAAAGCAACCGCACACAACTTTCCCGAATGCGAAATTGAAAAACAATATTTCGGCGACATCGGCTTACGGTTGTCCGTTTGGAAAACGTCATGGAAATCATCCCTATAACCAAATACATCTTGCACAGCATATTGCAAAAGCCCATACCCCGCCCGCTTTTCATCGATTACTTTGGGGCTATTGATATGTTGTAACTCCGCACGGATAAAGTCCGGCACAAACTGGTTATCGCGGAAATCCTTAATGTATGCCACATACACCCGACAAAAGTTACGCTCCATTCCCCACATTATAACACAACGACTAAAAATCCTTAACTAATTTTATCCTTTTTAACTTATGACAAGCCATCAATTACACATAATCAAATTAAACGCTTGCGAACAAAGAATCTTTGTGTTATATTACAAACATTCGGAAGGGTTGCAGAGCGGTCAAATGCTACGGACTGTAAATCCGTCGTCTCACGACTTCGATGGTTCGAATCCATCCCCTTCCACCAAATCAAAACACCCGCCCAATGTCACGGGTGTTTTTTATTGTAATTGTTAAATTGACTTAAAACCGCAATCAGCTTAAAATAAAATTCATGGAATTATTTTGGGCAATTTTAATGTTCACGGCTGGTATCGTTTTAATCATTAAAGGTGGCGACTGGTTCGTCGATAGCGCGACTTGGATTGCCAAAGCGGCGAAAATTCCGTCCTTTATTATTGGTGCAACAATCGTCGGTTTGGCTACTTCTCTACCCGAATTAATTGTTTCAATTGTCGCAAGTGTCCAAGGTAAAAACGATATGGCTGTTGGAAATGCGGTTGGTTCCGTTATTGCCAACACAGGTTTAATTATGGCAATCGCTCTTATCTTTATGACTTTAACTACCCCGCGCAAGGATTATTGGCAACAATCACTTTTACTAATCGCCACCGTTACTATAGTTTGGTTAGGTTCTTTAACTGGCTCGTTGAACATTTGGGCTAGTATTATTATGATTCTAATTTGTATTGTTTTTATCGCGGTTAGTATCATCCAAGGTCGTCGTGGCGAAGCATCCGCAGCAAATACAGCAAATACTCAAATTAACGTTAGAAACGCCATAGAAGCTAGTATAACGTCCGAAACAACCATTGCCGAAGAGAAAATTATTACGAAAGAATTATCAATCGAAGAAAGCACTATGAATAACAATCAAGTGAAAAAAAATGAAAAAGATGAACCAATTGTAGTCAACAAAAAAAATATTTTCAAAAACATTTTCTTCTTTTTAGTTGGTGCTGCTTGTGTTATTTTTGGGTCGGATTTTTTAATTGATGGTGGTTCCACAATTGCCACGACATTAAAGATTCCCGAACGTATTATTGCAATTACTTTGGTAGCGGTTGGCACTTCCCTGCCCGAGTTTGTTACAACCATAGTTGCAATTCGTAAAAAAGAAGGTGGCTTAATGGCCGGTAATATTATTGGTTCCAACATTATTGATATTTCTTTAATCTTACCAATTTGTAGTTTTGTTGCTCATGACTCCTTCGCTGTTTCACATCAAAGCATTGTCATTGATATGCCTTTCTGCTTAGCATTTAGTTTAGTTATGATTATCCCAATGATTTGGAAACAACGCTCTTATAAGTGGCAAGGTATTTTATTATTGATTGGTTATGTAGCGTATTTAACGCTTAGTGCCGTTTTGTAAGTCATGCATAAAGGGGTTGACAACCCGCATAGTAATAGCATAAACTACTGTTATCGCGGGGTAGAGCAGTCCGGCAGCTCGTTGGGCTCATAACCCAAA
>JAHAXB010000027.1 GCA_018384735.1 Eubacteriales bacterium
GGATTTCCACTATTGACGATCCCCGGGGTGCATTTACATGTACGTCGTCAACACTCACGGTTTTGGCCAATTTTGACCCATTTCGTGGACTATTACTCACCGTTTTGGGGTCCGAAGCGATTTCCATAGTTGTTGAACCCCATGGTGCGCTTACGTGTCGGTCATGAACACTCGCAGTCTTGGCCGATTCTGGCCCATTTCATGTAGTATTACTCACTGTTTTGGGGTCCCGTAGTGATTTCCATGATTGACAAACCCCGGGCTGCGTTTAAGTGTCGGTCATCAAAAGTCGCGTTTTTTGTCGATTCTGACCCGTTTCATGGAATATTACACACCGTTTTGGGGTCCCAAATCGATTTCCATGGTTGTCGAATCCAAACATGTGCTTACGCGTTGGTCGTCAAGACTCGCAATTTGAGCCGATTCTGGCCCGTTTCTACTTAGTTTTGGGATCCCGAAGTGATTTCCACGATTGACGAACCCCGGGGTGCGTTTACTTGTCGGTCATCAACGCTCACAGTTTTGGCCTGCTCTGGTCCGTTTCATGGACTACTACCCACCGTTTGCGGGTCCTAGAGCGGTTTCCACGATTGACGATCCCCGGGGTGCGTTTAAGTGTATGTCGTCAATAGAGACGGTTTTGGCCAATTCTGAGCAGTTTCCATAGTGTTTGAACACCAAGGTGCGCTTACGTCTCGGTCATCAACACTCGCAGTTTTGGACGATTTTGGCCCGTTTCATGGACAATTACTCACTGTTTTGGGGTCCCGGAGTGATTTCCACTATTGATGAACCCGGGGCGCATTTACATGTCAGTCATCAACACTCGCGGTTTTTTGTCGATCCTAACCTGTTTCGTGGACTATTACTCGCCGTTTTTGGGGTCCCAAAGCGATTTCCATGGTTGTTGAACCCCACTGAGTGCTTACATGTTAGTCATAAATAATCGCAGTTTTTGCCCGATTCTGGCCCGTTTCGTGCACTACGACTCATCGTTTTGGGGCCCTAGAGCGATTTCCACGATTGACAAACCCTGGTG
>JAHAXB010000048.1 GCA_018384735.1 Eubacteriales bacterium
CACCACAACCACTCAAAATTTGCCCCACTCGGCGCCCCTCTGGTCCAATATAACCCCAATTTTCCCTCCCCCCATTTCACCTCAAAATTGGTCTTTATTCCCCAAACTCACGGACCAGAATTGGCCAAATTTGTGAGTGTTCACGATCAACATGTAAACGCGCCCCGGGGTTCGACAACCATGGAAATCGCTTCGAGACCCCAAAATTGAGTAATAGTCCATGAAACGGGTAAGAATCGAGAAAAACCGCGAGTGTTGATGACCGACACGTAAGCGCACCTTGGGGTTCGACAACCATGGAAATCGCTTTGGGACCCAAAAACGGTGAGTAATAGTCCACGAAACGGGTCAGAATCGACAAAAACAGCAAGTGTTGATGACCGACACGTAATCGCACCACGTGGTTCGTCAATCGTGGAAATCACTCCGGGACCCCAAAACAGTGAGTAATAGTCCACAAAACGGGCCAGAATCACCCAAAACTACGAGTGTTGAGGACCGACACGTAAACACACCCCGGGGTTCGTTAGTCTTGGAAATCACTTCGGGACGCGAAAACGGTGAGTAATAGTCCGGGAAACGGACCAGAATTGGCCAAAATGGTGAGTGTTGATGACTGGCAAGTAAAAGCACCCCGGGGTTCGACAACAATAGAAACCGCTTCGGGAACCCAAAACTAAGTAATAGCCCATGAAACGGGTCACCATCGACAAAAACTGCGAGTGTGGATGACCGACACGTATGCGCACCTTGGGGTTCGACAATCATGGAAATCGCTTTGGGACCCCAAAACGGTGAGTAATAGTCCATGAAACATGTTAGAATCGACAAAAACCGCGAGTGTTGATGATCGACACGTAAACGCATCCCAGGGTTCGTTAATCGTGGAAATTAACCCGGGACCCCAAAACAGTGAGTAATAGTCCACGAAACAGGCCAAATTCGGCAAAAAACTACGAGTGTTGACGACCAACACTTAAGCGCACCTTGGGGTTCAACAACTATGGAAATCGCTACGGGACCCCAAAATGGTGAGTAATAGTCCGCGAAATAGGTCACAATTGGCCAAAACTGTGAGTGTTGATGACGGACACATAAACGC
>JAHAXB010000059.1 GCA_018384735.1 Eubacteriales bacterium
GGACAAATACCAAATTACGTTTGCGGCAAGAGCGTTCCACCCATCATGATGGCACAAGTGGCATCACGCATATATGAACAATGGTTATCAAAGATTAAGTAACTATTAAATTTTCGCAACAATGAAAGAATTGATTTTTGATGTCATGTTGAACGGGCGATTTGTTTGCACGTTGAAATATCGTTTTTGCCCATTGTTCCCGATAACGGAAGAAGAATTGGCAAAGTTCGTTGAAGAAAAACGCCCATCGTTAAAGGGCAAGAATTATAAAATCGCTATTTGATATGAACACGACAAATGAAAGGATATTCGCCAAAGACACCGACATGATGTTTTGGCAACAGGATAATTGCACGCAATGCGCCAAGGCGGTGTGGTATAATGCCCGCCTTGGGCGTTGCCCCAAGCACAATTGCGCATTGCAACGCGATATGGAAGCACAAGCGGGCGGCGAAATGGAAATAAACGAAAGGTCGTTCCGGGTGTTGCATGGCGTGAAGCGATGCCCATTATTCAAGGCAATGGGCGCAACGCCGGATGATGCAACCCCGGTGTATGATGCCCACGATTTCGCCAAGGGTGAACGAATGGTGATTCCGGAAGAACCCCCGAAACAACAGGAAAAACCGAAACCCGAACCAAAGCCACAACCCGCGCCCAAAACCTATTCGCCGACACCGGAAGAAATCAAGGCAGCGGAAGAACGGATGTTGCAAACCATTTGGGATAAGAGCATCGCCCCGAACATCCACGAAGCCATCCGAACCCCGGCAATGTGGAACAACCGCCCGTTGCCGATGACCGAACGCCAATTCAAACAAATTGTCGCCGACAATACCGAACGGATGTTGGAAACGTGCACATGGGAAGAAAACATGATGATTGCATTCGTGCCGTTGATTATTTCCAAGGTGGCATGGGTGTATGCCGAAAAGGTGTTGGCATATTGCGCCGAACACCGCCTTTCGGAATACAAGAAACATGGGCGCGTGGTTAAAATGTTGCGTCAAGAATACATTGACACCCTTTGCAAAGCCCTTGACCGCCGCCATGTGCGACATATCGAAACACAAACGGAACAGTTCATGGACGAAATCAACCACCATTTGACAATCCTTTGGTTACAGGCGAACACATACATCAAGAACGCCGCCGGATATGATATGACACACGACACAATGCGCACGGATGCGATGGTTGCCATTTTGATGGTGCGTTACCTCAAAGCACATGACAACAAGATGAATGCAATCATCGAAGCGAAAATGGGGCATTCGGAAAGCATCACCAACCCACAAATGATTGATTTGGAAGGGTTGATGAAAGCGTATTTGCCCAAAGGCTTTGTGGTTGGCACGAATTATCAACTTGACCTTTGCGCCAAGATATTTGAAAATTCGCTTTCAAAAATCGAATTTGACATCACCGATTGACCGGGTATTTATTCACATATAACGACAACAAGAAATGAATTACAACAAGTTAGCAGAAGAAGCCCACGAAAATGCCGTGAAACACGGCTTTTGGGAAACCAAGATGAGCAACGAGCATTGCTTGATGCTTGTTATCACCGAAATCGCCGAAATGGTGGAAGCCCACCGGGTAAGCCGCAAGGCGAACATCGCGGCATATAATGAAA
>JAHAXB010000012.1 GCA_018384735.1 Eubacteriales bacterium
TATGAATCGCAATCCCATCCTGCAAATGTTCCATCCGCGCATCGTAGATACAAATCTGCAGTAACCCCTCGATATCCGGCTAGCCAAGCGACCGACCCAGCCCCCGCACCAGACGCAATCGCAACTAATTCTTTTTCAGTTGTCCATCCGCTTGGTCTAGCAAAATTCGTTTTTACACTGGTATATCCACCTCCATCTCTTTGGTTGCCTCGACCACCACCTTCTCCAATCGTCACGGTCATATTGCTACCTTTGTAAAAGGCAAGGCAAACCGCACCTTCACCAACAGACTCCATCTGACTACCGAGCTGGTTTCCATCCTGTCCACTAAAAACCACCATATATGTTCCCGCGTCAAAACTCAGTGTCGTGGTTTCGGCACCGTTAAACTTCGTCCCCTCAACAATCCAACTCGTCTGCCCCGTCTTATTTACTGTAGCAGCATTAAGGTTAGTAGTATTAGAGGAGTTATATCTATATAGTACATCATAGACAGAAGTAAAAAGCGCGCCTGCGGCAATGATTATCCCCACGACTAGGATGAACGCTTTTTTTCTCTTCACTGACCAATTATTACTTGACAACGGGTTAAGCAAAACCTTAAATGGTCATATGAAAGAAATTCTGTCCAGTTTGTTTGCGCGGCAAGTTGCCAAATTGAACCTTTGCTTTGACGAAGTCCAGAGCACCAACTCCAGCGCACCCCTGTTTGGCTATGTCCATTTATTAAACAGCGGCAACGCGCTTTTCATCAGCGATGAGCGCAAGCCTTATTTAGTTTCGTTGGAATTCACAATCTTTTACAAATTAAAAACCGGCGACCGCATCCAAGCCCGCACCGGTTACAACTCCTTTTGTGATAGTTTTGTCGTGGAACAAATTATCACTGTGGAGCACGTCGCCTACCAGGAAACTGCCATGGTGCCGGCGCAACAAAATTTTACCCTCAACCATCACAAGGTTGGGCTGGGCACTTCAGTGCTGGTTCCGATTAAAGACGATTGCGACCTAGTCCAAAAAGTAACCCAAATTCAGCGGGTTTTACCTGCCGACACAACGCCATTTTTGTTATCATTTGACGGTCGAATGACGAACTTTAATTTTGCACACGGTTGTTTTACTCAAACCAATCAAACCGCGCGGGAAAAACTGATGAAATGCTTGTTGACATTCTTCCAATGTAAACAGCAAGCCTGCGCCGGTAAAAATGTTGTGTTACTAATTGACAGCTTAGATAAAATGTTTACGGTCTTCAACGGTTGCATGCAGGCTGCTGGAGTGCTGGACCCCAATTTATTTTCCAGCGCCGCCGTCATGGATTTTGAAAATATTCTGACCTCCAGCGGCAACCTCCGCACTGGCGGTTCGCTGACAATTATTGGCTTGCACCGCACCGGCCTTACCCCGCAGCAACTCCAAATCACCGACCGCCTCCACCAAATCCTGGACCAAATCGTAGAGCTGTAGCAAAACCACCGCACCGCCACTTGCTATACATAAAGGCACGCTAGGATCCCATATTAATTATTTTTAATTAAAAATTTTCAACTATTGTGTTATCTTTTTATTATGACAAGAGAAAACAAAGGAAATTCAAAAATTGATTTGATAAATGATTATGTAGTCATTGATATTGAAACAACAGGATTAGATCCACAGTATGATGAAATAATTGAACTAGGCGCATTAAAAGTTAAAAATGGTGTAGTTGTTGGTTCCTTTTCAAAATTAATCAAACCTAAAAATCCAATTAGTGAGTTTATTACACAATTAACTGGTATATCAAACACAATGGTGGAAAATGCCCCAAGTATTGAAGAAGAATTACCAAACTATTTAAAATTCATTAACGAACAAAATATTGTCGGTCATAATGTTAATTTTGATATCAACTTTATCTATGATAACTCAATAGAAATATTAAATACGCCATTTCAAAATGATTATATTGATACTTTACGATTATCGCGCAGATTATATCCTAATTTAGATAATCACAAATTAACAACAGTCTGTGATTATTTGAAAGTAAGTGATAATATTCACCACCGTGCTTTAAGTGATTGTCAATTAACATTTGAAATTTATGAAAAAATTAAAAATTATGTTAGAACAGAAAATATTGATTTAGAAATATTATTCAAACCTAAAAAGCATTACAAAACGAAAGCAGCAGATATTACTGCGAGTACTGACGAGTTTGACGAATCAAATCTGTTTTATAATAAATACTGCGTCTTTACAGGTGCATTAAGCATCACACGGAAAGAAGCAATGCAAAAAGTTGTAAATCTGGGCGGAAAATGTGAAGACAAAGTAACCAAAAAAACTAATTACTTAATTTTAGGAAACCTTGATTATCAAAAATGCAAAGGCGAAAAAAGTAGTAAATATAGAAAAGCCGAAGAATACATTTTAGCAGGACAAGATATCCAAATTATATCTGAAAATGTGTTTTTTGATATTATTGGCGAAAATTCTATTGATGACAAAATTAATCGATTGAAATACATAGATGATTGCGATGATAAATCGTTAGATAAAATCATGTCGACATTAAGCATTAATTTTTTAGAAAACAAAGATTTTGAACATAATGAAAAACTTGGTCAAGAATATGATGCAATGGCAAGCAAAATTGAAAAAGAAAACATTGGCAAAGCAATAGAATTATATGAAAAATCATTATATTATACTGATACTGATAATCATCCTTATGATAGATTAGCTATTTTGTATAAAAAAACTTCTCAAGAAAATAAAATACCAAAATTATATAAATTTGCAATGTTTTGTGTTTATAACTTTTTCTATCCCGGCTCTAGTCGAAATTATAGATTTCTAAGATTCTACGAAAAATATATTGATTGTATAAAAGACACAAAAGTAAGGGACTTTTAAAAGTCATTTTAGTTGCTCTGGCTATACTAATTTAATGCAAAACAAATTTGTTTTATTTACAAGGGCTTTATAAATATTGTAACCTATGAAAGGAGAATAATATGACTAAAACTGAAATTATTTTAACAATTATCGGCTTAATTAATGCGTTAGTTGCTGCTTTATTGTCAGTATTTCTTTCCCATCATTTACAAAATAAATCTAAAAAACGCGATGATAAATTACGAATTTTAATTGATTTAATGGTTAGTCGAATTTATGGGTGGACACCAAATAGTGTTCATTCAATGAATATAATTGATATAGTTTTCGCAGACAGTAAAATTGTTAAAGACGCATGGCATAATTATTTTAATTTATGTAAGGTGAATAATCCTAGCGAAGCACAAATCAAGGATATTGAAATAGCCAAAAATAAATTGATAGAAGAAATTGCGATAAATTTAGGATATAAAGATAAACTCACTTGGAATGAAATTCAATCTTTTTATATTCCAAAGGGTCTTGATGAAAATTTATCAAAACAACATTCACTCCAAGAAATGCAATTACAGACCGCACAACGAATATTATCTGTTGTAAATAAGAATTCAAATTCAAAACAAAACAATAAATAATTTTTTTATCAATAAACGGCATTGACCGTCTTTTCTAGTATTCGCCTGTGAGAAAGATTGGTGCACCGCGGGCGATTCGAACGCTCGACCTTCTGTTCCGTAGACAGACGCTCTATCCAGCTGAGCTAGCGGTGCGTTTTGCTTGAACAAAGGTATTATAACATAGTTCTTGACAAATGGCTACACTTTTTATAAAATATTTTTTGTTCCTGGGGGTGTAGCTCAGTGGCTAGAGCACCTGCCCTGCAAGCAGGGGGTCAGCGGTTCAAATCCGCTCACCTCCACCAGAAGACAAAGACCCGCGTCCGGCGGGTTTTTTGATTGGTTTTTATTTGCCACAATTGTGACAATTTCTATACTTTTGCGGCAATGATTATCCCCACGACTAGGATGAACGCTTTTAGTCTTTTTGTTTATCGGAAGATTTGGGCTTCAAGCCGTTGGGCAAAAAGTCGCTGATGGGCGTAGTTAATTTACCGTGGTACGCCCATTGCGATTTACGCAAATTACAATACTCTTGTGGTCCGAAATCAATTTTATCATGGGGCAATTCAATGACTTCCCCAGTAAAAATTTGATTAAGCAAATCTTCACCAAAATCTTTTTCATTAAGTTTGTTGACGGGGGTAGATGATTTTTCAAACTCGACGGCATCTTTCGCGCTTCCCAGACGTTCCACCAAACTTCTGTAATCACCAAAACGATCTTTGTAAGCGCGTTCCGCTTTACTCAACGCAATTTCGTTGTTAATTGTATTCACGACATCGTCCGCGGTTTCGTCAGGCGCATGAAAAATTTGTAGTTGTTTGTTGCCCAGATTTTCACGGCTTAAAATTCCGTTATCGCCACAACGCGCTGAAAAGACTTGAATGATTTCGCGCGCATCATGTTTAATTTTAATGTTCGCAATAATTTGCCCGTGCGATAATAACTTAATGCGTTCGCGGGCGTATTTATCTTCCGCACGACCCCGTTGATTTTCCGCGGAAGTCCAACTGCCATAGCAAGCCACATTGGCACCAAGTTTACAGAAAAATTCGCCAGATTTGTCGCTTTGAATACCATCTTTCAAAGGGCGTTTACGGCTGTAAATATCCGCTAAAATTTTTTCCATAATTTGTAAATTACTCGGTTGCATTGGTTCGTAATATCTCATGCCCATAGCTTAACACACGGCACTTGCCAATTCAAGACCCCGCCCCAAGATTTTCACAAATTTTCGCCGACAATTTTTCCACTGGTCCATGCCCACTGTAAATTGTAACCACCACAGACACCATCCACATTGACCAATTCGCCCGTCAGATACAACCCGCACACCGTCTTGTGTTGCAGGTTTTCGTCCAAGTCGGCTAAGTCCACTCCGCCCGTATAAACTTGGTTGTTGTCCGCGTAGCCGGTAAACGACACCGTGTAATTTTTTATCAGCTCAACCAGTTTATCCATGTGGGTTGCGTTCAGTTCGCCCGCCAACTTTTGCGCCAGTCCCAATCTTTCCGCCAAATTACGTGCCAAACTTTTGTGCAAAAAGCCCGTCAAAATTTCTGGCACCGAATATCGCGGATTGTGTTGCAAACTGTGTTGCACCATAGTTTGTAGTTGACTAGTCGACACCCCCGCCAACAAATCCAACGCAATTTTTCCGGTCTGGATTTTTCGGCGCGCCAAATATGCCGACAAATTGAAAATTACAATTCCGCTGATTCCACCATCTTTGAACAAGACTTCGCCCACCTCGTCAAAGTCGGCGAACTTCACGCGCACATTGCTCACGCGTACCCCCGCCAAACCTTTATTCTTGGTAGTTTTCAAGCCCATCAAACTCGGCACGAAATTTTGATACTTTACTTGCAACTGGTTAAGATATTGGGTGCCACTGTTACCACCAGTTGCCAACACCAACTTTCGGCAAGCATAACTTTGCTGAGCGGTGCTAACCACAAAACCGTCCGCCGCTTGGGTAATGTTTTGCGGTAAAGCGTTGGTTACGACCTGCACGTTGCTTTTCAAACTCAGCGCCCTAAGCAATAAATCCAACACACTGTTCGCACTATTCGACAATGGGTAACAGCGCCCTGCTTCGTCCACGTAAATAAACAAGCCCAAATCGTTGAAGTACTGCTTAGTTTGCTCCTGATTAAACCGCGCCAAATAGCGTGTCACCAACGGTGTGTTATAGCACTGCGCAGAAACTTGATTATTGGTCAAGTTACATTTGCCGTTACCGGTTGCCAAAATTTTTTTACCGACGCGGTCGCCGGCTTCCAAAAGCAAAGTCGGTTTAGTTGTCTGTAACGCACACATCAGACCGCTAGCACCAGCACCAATGATGATTACTTCGTATTTCTGCATACAACCTCCCGTAAATCGTAAATTTTCCCCGTGGGTACCGCCTTTTCGTAGCGCTCCTCACTGTACAGTTCAAAATAGCAATGTTGAATTTTTATCCGGCGGAAATGATAGCGGTTTCCCTTTTCGTCCTGATAAGTTAAATTAGCGTGGTAACGACACTGGGCACAGTCCGACCCATAAACCGTACGTACCGGACAATGGCACAAAGTCATCAACGCCGGATACCCACTAACCAGCGCGCTACCACAGGTTAATGCCGGATTTTTTTCCAGCGACCAAATCACATTTTGACAACCCAAACCAATCAGTGCGGCCGCCGTATAACGATTATAAACGTTTAATCCCGTTCCTGCGATGGTCGGAAATCGTTTCGCCCAGCCTAAGTGTCCGTAGTTATTGGCAATCATCCCGATTTTTTGTGTCGTCAAAATTTGTTCCAAGACCGCCATTTCTGTTTGGGTCGCGACGGTCGGCAAGTTCAAATAAAGGTCTTGACGCTCGACACCCAATTTGGTTAGCGCTTCCACTAAATCACTAATGACATCGTTGCGGTACTCACGCGGACAAAGTATCATGCCAAAACCAGTCCAGTTCACACCGTGCAGATTATCCGCGCTTTCAATCAAGTAAAAATTGCGTTGCGGTGTAGCCACGCTGGGGACGCTGACATTTGGTTGTTCGGTAATCTGCGGTAACTGTGCGTTGTATTTTTCAATGATGGCACTTTCCAAAGCCACCACCGCCATGCGCCTTAACTCGTTTAGTTCAGATACCGGCAAAAAGACATTTTCCAAATTACATTCCAAATGGTTCAAACGGAAATGCGTGTCGTGCAACTTGTCCAACTGTTTGCGTACCTGTTCTGCGGTCGCCCCCGCCGTGCGTGCGGCTGCCAATGGTTGTTGCGCATTAACGGTAACCGCAATTTCATCATGACAAGCCACCAACTGCGCCGGATTGCCAACCCGACCAGTAAAATAAAAATCAACCGGCAAAGTGCGGGTATATTCCGCCAGTCCACGCTCCTTGGCCTCACTTTTGAGCAGGTAGACCTCACAGCCGGCCGGGATGTTTTGTTTGGAAAAAATTTCTACGCAACCGTTGCCCAGTTCGTTCACGTTACCCACGCCGATGCTAAATTGCCTTTTACCCTGTACCAGGCGTAACGCGTCGTTTTGCCCAATGCGTTCTTTAATTTGCAAAGTAATTTTAAAAATGGTTTTGAATTTTTCCGTCGCCAAAACCTTGCCGATTTTTCGTCCCTCATGATGTCCGATCTGTGGATTGATAATCTTAAAATTATCCATCAAGTACGCCGCTTCGTTAAACTCGCCCCGCGAAAACAAAGCGCTAATTTTACGTTTTTCCGCTTCAATGTTGGTGGTATCTGCATGGTCCAATAACTGGCGGTAACTGCGCGTAACTTGCGCCACATAACTCGCCCGTTTCAAGCGTCCCTCAATTTTCAAACAATCCACGCCCGCCGCAGCCAACTCCGGTAAACGTTTCATTAAGCATAAATCTTTGGCGGATAAATAATAGCCCGTGTTAATTAACTTTTCGCCCGCGTAAACTTGGTACGGCAAACGGCATAACTGCAAGCATTTACCGCGATTGCCACTGTGACCATTTTTTAGCGAACTCAAATAACAGTTACCCGAAAACGCCACACACAAAGCCCCTTGCGCAAAGTATTCAATTTCCAAACGAGTTTGTGCGCGAATTAGTTTTATGTCGGCCAACTTAGTTTCACGCGCCAAAACTACGCGTTTAAAACCCAATGCCTCCAACACTTTGGCTCCGCTTAAATTATGCACGCCCATTTGAGTACTAGCGTGTAACACAATTTTGGGGAAACGGTCGCGCAAAAGTTTTGCCATACCCAAATCTTGGATAATGTAAGCGTCCACTTTGGCACGCACGCAAGCCCGCACGGTAGCTAAGAAATCCGCCACTTCTTCGTCGCCAATTAGAATGTTAATTGTGACGTAAACTTTGACGCCGTACAAATGCGCGAATTTAACTACATCGGCGATATTTTCATTGGTAAAATTATCCGCCTTAATGCGCGCGTTAAAATTTTGCAGTCCTAAATAAACCGCATCCGCGCCGTTATAAACAGCTGCATAAAAACTTTGCCAATCTCCTGCCGGCGCTAATAATTCCATAAACTTACTCCATTATAACAGCGGATTTTAATTTTAGGAAAATTTATTTTCGATGATTTCCCCTCACTCTTCATTCTTCACTCTTCACTTTTCACTCTTCACTCTTCACTCTTCA
>JAHAXB010000034.1 GCA_018384735.1 Eubacteriales bacterium
ACATCATAGACAGCAGTAAAAAGCGCGCCTGCGGCAATGATTATCCCCACGACTAGGATGAACGCTTTTTTTCTCACGTTTTTCACTCTTCACTAAAAAAGACTGCTTTCAAACAGTCTTTTTTACTTGGCGGAAGAGACAGGATTTGAACCTGCGATGGCTTGCACCATACTCGCTTTCCAAGCGAGCGCACTCGACCACTATGCGACTCTTCCGAATACATGCAGTATACGATGAGATTTTATACTTGTAAATTATTTCTAAGTATTTTATAATGTTTTGTTTTGGAAGGATGGCAGAGTGGTCTAATGCACCTGTCTTGAAAACAGGCGACCTGCGAGGGTCCGGGAGTTCGAATCTCTCTCCTTCCGCCACAAAAATGGGACGTAACGAACATTATTATATTGGGAAACGAAACCGCCAAATTGAAGATAGCCACTGGGAAGATTTAGATGGCAAAACTTTCCGCGTCGACTGCTCGACACCCGCAAAACGCACGGTACTTTGTTTCGGCGGTAACGGTTCAACCAAAGCCCGTAACGCGAATTTTGTTTGCTCCGTAGTACAAAGTTTGGTCGGCATTAAAGAACCACGCTGCAAAAACGAAATTGCCACCACCAATGATATTGATTTCGTTGGCATCGGCTATGGGAATAACTACGACGACGATGACAGTACAGGGTCGCTAACTTCATCCGAATTGGAGGAACTAATTAAAAGTATTTTTGAACCTTTGTATTTAGATAAAAAGGGACAAATCCGCCCTACCACCGAAATTCTGCAAAATTTCAACCGCATTACTTTCTTTGCCCACTGCCACGGAGCGCGCGAAGTATCCGAAATAACCTCACGGACGATGGGCAGAATGCTGGATGCCGGAATTTCCCGTCCAGTGGCCAATGAAGCCATCAAGCAACTTTTCGCGGTTGCCTATGCCCCAATCATCAACATTGATTGCCCTAACCTGCAAGTCATTACCGAACGTGACGGAATGTTCCCCGGTGGGCCGCTACTTTCCAGCGTTTCCAGCAAATTCTTGAACGAACGCTTTAAAAATGGGCGCATTGGCGAAGGTACGGTAGCTTTTCAAGAGGACGACCACACCATCAGTTTAATTGCATCTAATTTAACTAAACACGGCGAAGTGGAACACTCCATTAGCACCATACAACGCGACGACCATTGGCAAATGTTGGAAAAAGATTTGGCTTACGGCGACGAAGTTTCCCAAGCCATGGGCGTAGTTTTATCCTACGCCATCACCCGCGAATCCGGGTTGGACCTGAGTTTCGTATTACAAAAAGTCCAATCAATTTTAGGACAAACCCAAAACGCGGATTTCGCCCATCAAATTGACACCATTCAAGGCAACGGTCGTGAACTGTAAAAAATATTTTACAGTTAATTTAATTTCAAGTTATACTGCCGTATTCAAGGCTGAAATAAAATTAAAAGGATTTTTTTCTAGATGAAATCAATTGTTGTTGTTACGGATTCCAGTTCCGGTATTACCCCCGCCGAAGCAAAAGAAATGGGAGTTGCCGTGGTTCCCATTCCGTTTACCATTGACGGCGAAGAATATCTGGAAAATGTTACCATTGAAGCGCCACGCTTTTTTGAAATGTTAAGCACAACCAATCATGTGGGAACTTCACAACCCTCGCGTCAAACATTGGACGACATTTGGAGCCCCCTGCTGAAAGAATACGAACACATCATTTATTTACCCATTACCAGCGGTTTAAGTGGGTCCTGCATGAATGCGATGGAATACGCGAAACAATATAACGGACGCGTCCATGTTGTCGACAACCAACGCATTTCGGCACCGTTAAAAATCAGTGTTTACGAAGCCGCTAAAATGGCTGAGCAAGGTAAAACTGTGGATGAAATTATTCAGTACTTAACCACCACCCAAAGTAAGTCTTCCATTTACATTACTTTAAGCACGATGAAATATTTGCGCAAAGGTGGACGCGTTACCCCGGCTGCCGCGGTTTTAGGCGACATGTTCAAATTGAAACCCATTCTTTACACGCGCGGACAGAACTTTGATAAAAAAGCCATTGCTTTAACCATGCAACAAGCAAAGAAGAAAATGATGGATTTTATTAAACACGAACTGAACACCGAATTTAAGGAGTATTACGACCAAGGCAAGATGGCATTGTTAATTGCGCACACCGCAATTCCCGAAACTGAAATTGAAAAATTCAAAACCGAAATTACGGCAGAATTTCCCGGCATGAAAATTTTATATGCCGACCCGCTCTGCTTAGCGATTGCTTGCCACACGGGACCGGGCACTTTGGGTTTTGGAACCTGCGTCTGCGATTATTTATAACCAGTAAAAAAAGCCGTGAACTCACGGCTTTTTTGTTACTTACATGGTACGATCAGTTTTTTGTAAATTTTGCAAAAGTTTACTAACAAAATCCAAAATTATTTCCGGGTTAATAAATTCTTCGCATAAAAATTTACCGTCCAATAAATGATTTTCATCTTGAAAGGTTAAACGGAAACAACGTAACTCAGTGTTACCATCTTCCGTTTGGTTTTCGTCCGTTGAATTGTATTTATTTAACTGCGGTAAACGACTACGGATACTTTCAAATAATTTGCGACCTACGCTCTTTTGTTCGCCACCCGCGTTCGGTTCTTGTAACTGTTCATGTTTCAATTGCGGCGCGTTACCGACAGTCAAAACATGGTGTTGGTTAGGCGAAACTGGTTGGTCAAAAAGGATGACTTGGCTGCCACCACCCATTTCACTTAAATTAAACGACTGCCCCACTAAAGGTTCACGGTTATAATCAATCGGATATTCCATTATCTTGTCATCCCTCCATCATTTTGTTGTGTATAAGTCATTTTACGCTGTAAATCATAACCAAGATCCACGGTACGATGCATTGCTGCAATAGTAATCTCGTGCAAACCTTGATAATCAATGGCTTCAGGGTTTTTACTTTCTTTCGCAACCGTATTTTTGACATAACGGAAGAAATCCGCGAAATTGGTTCTTAAATCCGTTGCCGCAAAACTCGCCCGCGCCTGATTCAAGACTTTACTGATATTGACTTCGGCATTCTTTTCAAATTCCAACATATCCCAAGTCATAAAATCAACATTACTTTGGGTGGCTTGTTGCATTTTATCATTCATGTTTAAGGTTGTATGGCTAGAAGCGACAATTTTCTCCAATTCTTTAATGCGGTTCAAATCCAAAAACTTAAACTTAGCCAAAAGCGGATTGTTTTGATCTTGATATTGTTCGGTAAAGCAGTACTCGCTAAGTTCATTAAAATCCATGCCTTTGTTAGTGCCTTTCAAAATCACTTGTGCCTGGTCTTGTAAAATCTTGGGGGTATAGTGATTTTCACGTTCGTTTGGTAACTCCCAATCACTTAAACCAAAAATCAAATTCTGTAAAGTATATAAGCACGACGACTTCTCTTCTGTGGTTAAACCCGCCATACGTAGAATAACTTCGATTTGAGCTTGAAAAGCGGCTTCCACAGCAGCCAGGTCATACTCATTTTTCGCACGGTTTAATAATTCAATACCGCGGTCATAATCATCAAATTTCAAAACTGAGCCATCCGGCAAAACATGGTTCTGCATAAAAAGACCACCTTGAATAATCGTTTTGTGCTTTTGGCTTAATTCTATCAATAATTCAGTCTTGCGGCGCGTAGATAATTCTACGCGATTAAACACATCAACCCACTGAGTTTGATGATTAATACCACGTGACTGGTTAATTGTCTCCGTCATATTCCCCATGCGGATAGCATACCACGTTTAGGCAAAATTCGCAAATATTTTCAGAAAAACCTATCTTACGGTTTCAAGCGGGTTGGACCACGGAAAACGAAACAACTTTCCTTGACGGTTGGCAAATCCAGCATACGCGCCATTAAACGCGCTAAACCGATGGCAAAACCACCGTGGGTTGGCGCACCATAACGGAAGAAGTCCAAATATTCCTTCATGTGTTCGGGATTGATACCCTTAGCAATGACATTTTGTTTTAATTGTTCGTAGCGGTGTTCACGTTGCGCCCCACTGGTAATTTCCACGCCCTTGTAAATCAAATCGAACGAGCGGTCGTCCATCGTGTAGAATGCGCGCGCGTCGTGTGGGTAATCGGTAATAAACACGAAATCGGAATGATATTTTTCCTTGGCGTATTCGCCGATTAAACGTTCGCCATCGGGGTCAATATCGCCCAAAGCCGCTTTCGGCATTTCATAATGCTTTTCTTCACGCAAAATGCGATAAACTTCTTGCAAGGTTAAACGCGGGAACTTCGCTGTTACCGCCGGAATCAGGTCGCCGAATTGGGCGTGCAATTTGTTCATGACGTCGGTCAACAACGCTTCTTCCATATCCATCACATCATGATGGTTTTCAATGTGGGAAATTTCCACGTCCAAAGCGGTAAACTCGGTAGCGTGGCGCGAAGTGAAACTGCTTTCCGCACGGTAGCATTCGCCGATTTCAAACGTACGGTCAAAGCCCGCCATCATGCTCATTTGTTTGTACAGTTGCGGACTTTGTGTCAAGTAGGCGTGACTGCCAAAATAATTTTTCAGTTCAAAAACTTCACTGCCCCCTTCACTGGAAATTGCAGTAATTTTCGGAGTATGAATTTTAATGAAACCGTGGTCGGTCAACCAATCGACCATGTAGCGTTCCAAAGCGGTTTGCACTTGGAAGGTTTTGGCCTTCTGCGGGTCACGCAAATCCAACCAACGATAATCCAAACGCAAATCCAAACCGCTTTCTTTGTCAATCGGCAAAACCTCGGCCACACTATCGACGGTCACACGATCCGGAATAATTTCCAAACCGCCTAATTTGACGTAATCGTTTTTAACCGCCAAACCTGTCACAGTTAAAACACTTTCCACGGTCACACCATCAATAATTTTGGCGATTTCCGGTAACTTGGCTTTTTCCACGGTAATTTGCACTTTACCGCTAATATCACGCAGTACAATAAACTGCATAGCGCTTTTGTTACGTAGGTTTTCCACAAAACCAGCAATTTTAACTTGCTTGCCGGCTTGAATGTCTTTAATTAAAGTTCGTTCCATTTGTTACTCCTTATTTTAATTCACCAACTGCACGCGGGTGTAATTGCGTATCGCGAATATTGCTGATACCGGTTAAGTACATTAACATTCTTTCTAAGCCCAAACCGAAACCACTGTGCGAGACACTACCGAAACGGCGTAAATCCAAATAGTTGGTGTAGTTATCTAAGTTCATCTTGCGGTCTTTCATGACAGTAATCAATTTATCGTAGTCGGCTTCACGTTCACTGCAACCAATAATTTCGCCCACACCCGGCACCAACAAGTCGGTTGCCGCCACGGTCTTGCCATCCGGATTTTGCTTCATGTAGAACGCTTTTACAGCGCGGGGATAGTTGACCACGAAGACCGGCTTCTTAAAGTATTCGTCGGTCAAATAGCGTTCGTGTTCGGTTTGCAAATCAACTCCCCATTCTACCGGATATTTGAAAGTTTTACCTGATTTCTTTAAAATTTCAATGGCTTCGGTGTAGTCGACTTCGGCAAAAGCGTTGTCCGCAACATTGCGCAATTTTTCCACCAAGCCCTTTTCGTAGAAGTGATCGAAGAACGCCATTTCGTCCGGACACTTGGCCAAGACTTCACGAATAATTGATTTAATCATTTCGCGCGCAACATCAATAATGCCGTGAATATCGGTGAAGGCGGCTTCAGCTTCAATCATCCAAAACTCGGCAGCGTGGCGCGTCGTGTTGGAGTTTTCCGCACGGAAAGTTGGTCCAAAGGTATAAACACGCCCCAACGCCATCGCGGCTTCTTCGGCTTCCAGTTGTCCCGAAACGGTCAAACTGGCGGGTGCACCAAAGAAATCGCCGGGGAAATCTGGCGCCACGACTTGGAAGGACTCACCCGCACCTTCCGCGTCACCACCCGTAATTAACGGTGTATGTACATAGAAATAACCATGGTCTTGGAAGAAATGATGAATGGCCATAGACAAAGCATTACGTACACGAAACATCGCCATGAAGGTGTTGGTACGCATACGCAAATGCGGAATGGTACGCAAAAATTCCAAACTGGTCTTTTTCTTTTGGATGGGATAATCCGACGCACATTCGCCAATGATGGTGATTTTTTCCGCGTTAATTTCGGCATCATCCGCATTATGGTAAGCCGAAACCACCATTCCACAAACGGATACCGCCACCCCCAAATGCATGGCAGCGTTGATAGTTTCCGCGCTGATTTTATGTTGGTCTTCTTTTTGAATCACAATTTGCAACGGTTTGAAAGTGCTGCCGTCGTTCAATTCCAAGAACGAAGTGGTTTTAGATTCGCGGTAGTTTTTCACCCAACCGGTTACCTGCACCGTCTTACCGATGTAAGAATCTTTCTTGCTTTTCAGCATCTCGATTGTAATTTGTTCCATAACATCTATTGTAAACGATAATTTACAATTTGACAAACCCCAATCAATAGTTTATTATTGTCATGTTGGTTTTGATGCTCTGGTAGCTCAGCGGCAGAGCAATCGGCTGTTAACCGATCGGTCGTAGGTTCGAACCCTACCCAGAGCGCCAACAAAAAAGTGTCGCGGTCGCGGCACTTTTTTTATGTTTTAATCATGATTATTTTTTCGCGCGGGGTTTGTGTGCCGTTTTTTTAGGTTCGTCGTCATCGCAACAATCGTCGCAGTCGCATTCATCATCGTCGTCATCGTCATCGTCATCAAAATCCATTTCGGCTTTCAATTCGTCGTCATCGTCCAAGTCGTCCAACGAATCCAAATCGTCCGCACTGTCATCGTCATCCAAGGTGTCATCGTCCGCGATACCGGCGACATTTAACAGTTCCAAATCGTCGTCATCAACCGGAGTTAAATCGTCGTCATCCGTAGTATCATCGCTCAAATTTTCTTCGTCGTCATCGTCATTATCAAGATGTTTATCCCCGTACATTTCCGAGATTTCTTCGTCGCTCAAATCAGTTTCCGCATAGCAAGTTGAACAAACGGTTTCATCTTCCGTAATGTAATTAACTTTACAAATTGGGCATAATCCCAACTCCGCGACTTTTCCCGCGTCCAACAAGTTGTTGGAAATGGACTTCATTTTTTGTTTGCAACTGGCGCAAATTTTTTCCCGTTTCGTGCAATAATTCAAATCGCACTTTGGACATTTGATATATGTTTCTCCCATAATCGTACATATATATATTCCCATTTGACTATAATGTCAACAACTATTGTGCGGGTCGATGTATAAAAATGTATAACTACTTCGGTTGCGTGTTTCGTGTTTATTCGACAAAATGTTACTTATTCCGTCGTAAATCGACGAGAATTTTGGGGGATGATATGTTCATGAATAATATCAATGGAATTTCACAAGTCGAAACTGCATTAGCAACACTTTCACGCGATGATTTACAAAAGGTACTGCTCACCTTGGTGCAATCACACGAATTGCAGTCGATTGCCGTCTTGAATGAATTTTTCAAAACTACGGCGACCGAAGAAATGCCGTCCATGGATAAGCAAATTTCCAAGATTTTTGTTTCCATTGGAATTCCGCCCCACATTAAGGGTTATCAATATTTGCGCACTGCGATTAAAATGTGTGTCAAGGATACCACAATTATTTCGTCCATTACCAAGCGCCTCTACCCCGACGTTGCCAAGGCCTACAAAACCACGCCCAGCAAAGTGGAACGCGCCATTCGTCACGCGATTGAAGTTTGTTGGAACCGCGGCAAAATCGACACCATCAACAACATTTTCGGCAGCCAAGTTTTCACCCGCAACGACCGCCCGACCAACGGCGAATTCATCGCCCTACTCGCGGATAAGTTACTGCTGGACGACTGCCACGAATAAATTACATTTTGTCAGAATTTGTCTTCAAATGCTTTTAAATTTTCAATATCTTCTTCCAGAACCGATGATTTTACAGTTGCGGAAACTTTCATAACATCTTCCATATTAATGATGTGTTCTTTACCACTAGCTAAACTTTCACGAATCGCATACATTTTTAATTTTTCACAGAATTCGGTTATATCAGCACCGTTAAATCCATTGGTTAATTCTGCCATTTGGTGATAATCCAAATCTTGTGTTGGAACATTTTTCAATTTTAATTCACACAACTTTTCCCGTACTTGCATGTCTGGCAATGGTATGTAAATTTTTTCATCAAATCTTCCTGGACGTAAGAAAGCACTGTCAATTGCCCATGGTTTATTCGTGGAAGCGATAACAACGATAACGGCGTTTGATTTTTGATTAACACCTTGCATTTCGGCTAAAATTTCCGGCACTAAATCATTATTGCCATTATCAGCATTATCAGTTCTTTTGGCGCCTATTGCTTCAAATTCATCAAAGAAAATAATTGCCTTACCAGCATTGCGTGCCTTGTTGAAAATCTTTTTTATATTTGCCTCAGATTCACCATACCATTTAGATTTAATATCCGAACACTTAATCGGAATAAATAAGGAATCGGTTTCATTCGATGCGGCTTCAGCAAACATAGTCTTACCCGTTCCAGGTAATCCATATAACAAAATACCGCCACCGACTTTTTTGCCATATTTTTCATACAATGCTTTATGTTCAAATGCTAAAACAACTTTTTCTTTAAAGGCTTGTTTGGCATTTTCCAATCCTGCAATATCATCAAAAGTAATTTTTCTGCTTTTGCTTCTTTTGGTTTTACTGGTTTTAGAATTATCATTGATTAAATCTAACAATTCAGCCTTAGATAATCCAGAATATCCCGTAATACCATTTTCACGACAATAATCCTTTAATTCCGCCAAAGTGTACGATTCAAATTCGTTTTCTTCTGCGTTTCGTTTTTGTAATGTTTTGTTTATTTTTTTGCGTGTTTTTGGCGAATTGTTTTTTTGTTCAAGATATTTCCACTCCCATGGCCAAATATGACACTCCCATGGCCAAATATGATTAGAAAGTTCTTCACATAACCACCGAATAAAGTGTCCCAATAAACTAAGTAGAACGAAGGCGATTAAACCTCCCAATATAATCAATATCGGTACCCAATACGACAACGCAATTCCCAATATGGTTATACCGACACCAGAAAAAAACAGTATAAAAGCCACCCAACCATATTCTTCAAAAAATTCACCAATATTATCAAATACATCACATAATTCAAGTTCTTTGACAAACACGCAGATGATATAAATTAACGCCGCAACGCCCGCAATAATACTGGTGACTAAAATCCAAATCCAATATGTTTTCCAAAACGAAACATGGTCAGCCGACCAACTAACAAATTCAATACTATTGATTTCGCCATCGCAATAAAAATTAAAATTGCCTGCATAAGATTGCCCATGTTCCACCCTGCAATTATAAGAACAGGTTTTTGTACCTTTTAACGTATTGCCACTATAAAGTTCAAACTTAACCGAAAAGCTTTCAAAATCATAAATAGTATCGTTAGTTAAGGTTGTTGTCCAGCACACTTTGGTCTGGTCTTTTTCGGCATCATATTTAAAACTTGCATTATCGAGTACACCAGTATCAAGATATGTATTTTCTTGATTTACACTTTGACATCCCACCAGTAAAGGCGTAAATACCAATACCACAACGACCAAACATAATATCTTTAGTAATTTGTTTTTCATATAAAAATGCCTCCCTTTAACGAGAGGCATAGTCCAAAACTACGAACTCCCGTTTGCGGGTAAACAAACTACTATTCCAAAGGAAATAGGTGGTCGTTCGTCGTTTGGCGAAAATTAAGGACCTATTTCCTTGCTTTGTATTTAGTTTGTTTACCCAAATTTAGATTAACATATCATTACCTTTTATTCAACAACAAAAAAAACTCCGCGGTGACGGAGTTTTGAATGCACTGTTGTAAAAATTAAATGTTTTCGAATTCGCCTTGGCGCGGAAGTTTTTTGAACGCCGCTTCCACTAAACCACGGAACAACGGGTGTGGATGCTCAGGACGTGAAATCAATTCCGGATGGAATTGGCAAGCAATAAAGAACGGGTGTTGCGGTAATTCCACAATTTCCACAAAGTTGGCTTGCGGATTAACCCCGCTGATGACCAAACCGGCCTTTTCAAATTGCGCACGATAGTCATTATTAAATTCGTAACGATGACGATGGCGTTCTTTAATGGTGTTTTTACCATACAATTTGGCAGCCAAAGTACCAGCTTGCAGATTGCAATCATACAATCCTAAACGCATGGTACCACCTTTGGTGTGAATGTTCTTTTGTTCGTCAATCAAATGGATGACCGGAAATTTAGTCTTTTCGTTAATCTCGGTACTGTTCGCATCTTTTAAGTTACAAATGTGGCGGGCAAATTCAATCACGGAAGTTTGCATACCTAAGCAGATACCCAAGAACGGAATGTTATTTTCACGAACATATTGAATGGTCGCGATTTTACCTTCGATACCACGATTGCCAAAACCACCGGGGACAATGACACCTTGAACATTTTTTAACCAAGCGGCGGCACCATCGCGTTCCACATTCTCCGCATCAACTAATTTGACATTAACACGCACATTATTCACAATGCCCGCGTGCTTTAGCGCTTCGGTCACACTAATGTAAGCGTCGGCTACGGCGACATATTTACCCACAATGGCAACGGTAACTTCGGGTAAACTGTCGTCGCAAAGTTTTTCCACCATTTGGCGCCAAACGGTTAAATCGCATTTGTTCAATTTCAAGTTTAATTTTTTCAAAACGATAACATCAAAATTTTGCTTCGCAAACATTAAAGGCACTTCGTAAATCGTACGACAATCGCGGTTATGGATGACATCTTCCGGATTATCCAAACTGCAAAACATGGCAATTTTGTCGCGGTGTTCTTGGTCGAGTTCGACATCGGTAGTTGTACGGCAAACCAAAACATCGGCGAAAACACCTTGTTGTTGCAAGTCTTTCACGCTGTTTTGGGTGGGTTTAGTTTTGATTTCCCCGCTGGAAGCAATGTACGGAATCAAAGTAACATGGATGGAAACGCTGTTACCCGCCCCCAATTCATGACGGAATTGACGAATAGCTTCGATATAAACGGCTTGTTCCATGTCGCCCACAGTACCACCGATTTCAATAATGACAATATCTTGACCTTCGCCGATTGAGCGCATATAGTCTTTAATTTCGTTGGTAACATGTGGCACAATCTGCACAGTGTGACCCAAGTAGTCCCCACGGCGTTCCTTGGTCAAAATGCTGGAATAAATTTGCCCCGAAGTGATACCGGATTTACGCGAGCAGTTAATATCCAAGAAACGTTCATAGTGTCCAATATCCAAGTCGGTTTCCGCACCGTCATCGGTCACGAAGACTTCCCCGTGTTCATACGGGCTCATTGTGCCGGGGTCGATATTCAAATAAGGGTCAATCTTTTGAACTGAAACTTTATATCCTCTTAATCTTAATAATTTTCCTAAACTAGCCGCGGTGATACCTTTTCCTAAACCGGAAACGACACCGCCCGTTACAAAGATATATTTCGCCATAACGGGATATATTCTAATTCAGAATTTGTCGAAATGTCAAAGTCTTTTTGAAATCACCACTTTAATAAGCATGAATATGAAAAGTAAAATCAAGCGTCGAATTTTGGCGATTGTTTTAGCCACCTTGCTAACCACCGCCATTGTCGTCAGTGCGTTCGGTATCAGCCAAACCTTAAAACAGCCAACAAAGCCGTTGTCCGCACTGCAAACCACGGCGCAAAATTATGGCACCATTAAACTGGATTGCAATTACAGCGAAGACAGTCATTCCTTGGCGGTTAAGCAAACCACGACCTACATTAACCACAGCACCCAAACTTTGTATGATGTGAAGTTTCATCTCTATGGCAACGCTTACCGCGAAAAAGCCGTTTTTCCGGCAGTAGCACCGACCGAAGTCGACCGCGCCTACCCCAATGGTTTTGATGCGGGTTACGCCAAAACTACTACACCCAAGATTTATGTCGGTGGCGACGACAAAACTTTAATTACCGTTCCATTAGCAGTTGGTTTGGAACCCGGCGAAAAAATTGACCTCGATTTACAGTACACGGTCAAATTAGCCAATATAAAACACCGTTTGGGTTACACCGACAACGCGGTCAATTTAGGAAACTTCTATGCCATTCCGGTAGTTTACGACAACGGCTGGCAAACTTATGATTACAATTACAATGGCGATCCGTTTTACAATGAACCCTACAATTTTGACGTGACCTTGACCGCGCCTGCCGGTTACCAAATCGCTACCAGTGGTACCGAAATCGAACCCCATCACTATGTCGGTTACCTACTCCGCGACTTCGCCATGGTGATGTCCCGCGATTTCAAAACTTTATCCCGTCAAGTTGGTGACACAACCGTAACATACTATTACCTTAACGACGAAATTCCGGACATCAGTCTTTATACCGCGTGCAACGCTTTGGCATATTTTTCCAACACTTTTATTGACTACCCATACAGTACCTTATCGGTAGTACAAACCGACTTTTTACAAGGCGGCATGGAATACGGTGCGTTGGTTTACATTTCACTGGATGTGACCGACCAATTACAATACCAAGGTGTGATTGTCCACGAAATTGCCCACCAATGGTGGTACGGACTGGTCGGTAATAACCAAATTCGTACCCCGTGGATTGACGAAGGTTTAGCCGAATATTGCACCGCGGTATTCTTTGAAACCCACCCACAATACGGTAAAACTTTGGACAGCATTGCCACCCAAAACCAAAATAGTATTGCCATGTTTGAAAACATCATGGACGAATACAAAGTGCGTTACACCCGTCAAATGTTAAAGCGGGCTGACGAATACCGCATGCCGACCGAGTATACCATTAACACTTACGCGCGCGGAATGTTACTGTTTTATGCTATCACGGAAAAGGTTGGCTACGAGAACCTCAACCAAGCATTAGCCCACTACGCTACCACATATTGTTATAAATTTGCGACAACAAACACGCTAACTCGGGCTTTGGAGGACGAATTGGGGTATGATTTGGTCAATTTTATGAACAATTATCTTGCAGGAAGACAGGATTCAGTGTTATAATATTGGAATGAATTTGAAAACTTTTGACAAAAGCACACGCATCATGAAAAAAGCCGATTTGGCAATTCATGGACAACCTTTACAAGGGAACACCAATGCTACGGTCATTGGCGTAATTGACTGCACAGATGGCAGCCGCACTTTGGAACAAAATTTGGTTTGTGGTATCCGCCAAGCTGGTGGTTTGGCCTTAACTTTCAGCGTTACCAACTTTAACGACCTGCAACGTTTGGCACCGGCCACCGCGAAGTTTGCTGATAACTATCACAACGCGGTTGCAACCCAAGTGGCGGGCTTAATTCGCACCCAAATGTTGGACGGCGTAGTCGCGATTGTCGACAACTATGTCATGGGCTTGGGTGTTTTGTATGGTTGCACTAAGACTAACTGTCCAGTTTTAATTATGCCGAAAGGTATCAACAAAGATTATGACACCTGTCTTTTGCAAGCGGCGGGTAAAATTGCTACCCGTGAAATCAAAGCGGGCGAAGTGGAAAAGGTCGCCGACGGTTATGTCCACCACAATGGCACTCCGGCAAATGATACCTTAACTTTGGATTTTTACCGTTTGGCAGAAGCGTTTGAATTAGCAGTTTCCGGTTCCACCACCGCCATGGTCAACTCAGGCGAAACCTTAAACATGGCTTTGACCGCCAGCAACACCATCATGCAAATGGCGAACGACATTATCACAACCAAACGTTTAATCAGCAAACGTACCTTGAACGAAAAATTGGCGCAATACAAAAATAATGGTGGTAGCGTAGCTGGCTTGTTAATGTTCCAAAAGATTTTTGAAGCCGTCGATTTAAAGGTCAACCCGAGCCAATATCCAAGTTTGAAAACGACCTTAGCAGACCAAGCTTTCGTAGTTTCGGACACCACTGCTCCCATGTTAATCAACGGTCAAGCGTGGGTCTACTCCTCCATTGCGGACGCAATTACCGCCTTAGCTTCCAACGCGATTGACAGCGGCATTGTCGTTTTACAATGTTGTTCAGGTTGTGATGTTTCGGTGGTTGCTCATACAATTCAAACCATGAACAAGGCGGATAGTATTGCTTTAATGACGGACGGTTTCTGTGCCGCTACCCCAGTTTTGACGGTGGCGCACATGACACCGGACGGTTACGCCAACCAAGATTTCGCCAACATTCAAAATGGCGACAACATCGAAATTGATGTTACTAAGGGTCGTATCAACATTAACGTCAACAGCAAAGACATGAAAGTTCGTGCCAAACGCAACATTTTGAAGAAACGCGAAATGTACTTTTAATTTTGACGCACTGTTTGCTATTTTATGATTTACAAAAACATTTTTCCATGTTAAACTAAATCTTAGTAGCAATCCTGCTGTTGTAGCACAGTCGGTAGTGCACCGCCTTGGTAAGGCGGAGGTCGACGGTTCAAGTCCGTTCAACAGCTCCACAAAAAACAAAAAAGTCCTTCATTTGAGGGACTTTTTGCTTGTTAAACCCCAGTTTTACCCCGAAAATTGAATTTTTTTCTGAAAAACGCTTGCATGATAAAAAACCATCCTTTATACTACACACATGGCACAACGCGCTTATTTCGGACTTGGTTTTGTACCGTCCTTGATCATTGCAATCTTACCAATCATTAGTTGGATTTTTGGCATCATCATTTGCTTTCAACGTGAACAATATGGTTTCGCGGTATTACGTATCTTCTTGGGTTGGTGCCCGGTATTCTGGATTTTGGATATCATTAGCATTTGCGCACACAAAGATTTAGTTTGGTTAGCGTAATTAAATTTTACGTTTTTCGTTGACCCCTAAGGCAAAGCCACAGGGATTAGGACATTTGAAGTTTGGGAAGGTGCATTTAGCACCTTTTTGCATTTTAGTCAAAATCTCTGCTCCATCATGTCCCATCGCCGCCAAAGCCGCTTGGTATCGGTTCAATACTCCATTGACCACGCGGGTGGTTTCCAATAACACCGAAGAACATTTACGTTCAATCGCTTTCAAAATAAAGTCTTCCAAGTTGCCCATTTCGCTGACATCGACCAACATAGCTTGGGGATAATGGTCACGTAATTGGTCTAGGTCGCTTAACCATTCAGCGCGTAAATCTTCCTTGTCCGCAATCAATTCTGGTACATAAAATTCTAACTGTGCGGGTGCCTTAGGTGTCAGCATATAGTATTTTAAAGTGCGGTGACGGTTTAAGTGCATATAGACCGCAAACGAACAACGGAAGTTAGTCGCGTAAACATCGCCAAAGTATTCGGTAACCGGTTTTTCACGGAACATAGAAACCTGCCGGTTTTTGCCGTTTTTAATCAACAGTTCATCAACATAACCGGTACTCTCCAACTGTTTAACAAATTCTACAATGTACGGGTGCAACTTTTGTTCAAAGGGATTTTTACTTTTGGCAATCTTTGCGGCATAGTCGCTGAAAAAACCATACAGATAATTCAACTGACGATAAGAAACCGTGTGTAACATGGAAACCATGGTGAAACAGCTGGTCAAATAACGGGCGTTTTCCATGGCAAGTTTTTTAATTTTGCTATCGGTAAAATATTGCGGGAATTTGGTTTGGTAAGTATCACGGATTAAGGTTTCAAACTTGCCCAACCATTTGTCATATACTTTTTGTTCATCGTCCGGTAACGGGTGCAAGGTGTAACGTCCGCTCTTCACTGAAGAAACCATGTAGCGTTCGTTATCCAACATACCTTCCAAAACACGCGGGATACAATGCAAATACAAAGTGATGGTTGCGTGGTCATAGACACTGTGGTGACCGTTAGTTTTGGTCATCTCGACCCGGCGAAAAGTTTTGCTTTCGTCTTCGGCGTGTAAAGTAGCAAAATCATGTGCCATGTAGCAAACGCCCGCTGCCATTCCGCCAAAACGGTCGAGTTCCTTTTTAGGTGCTTGATAATTAGGGTGTGTGGTTGCAATTACCGATATTTCCATATTTAATATGGTATACCGAAGAAAAAAGACTTGTCAAACTAACATTTTTTTAAAAATATGTTGAGAAAAGCCATTAAGAGTAGTATACTAAATCTAATATGAAAAATAAAAAATTTAATTTAGGTCAAGATGATTATTATATCGCCAACGACGAACCGTTGGATTTGGACGACGCTTTGAGCGTATTAGAAAAGCGTTTGGACTCCGAACAAAGCGATGCCGGTAGTAAACCTTTGGGCGATGTTACCACCGCATTGGCTGATCCATCCACGTGGCATAAACGTGTTGTGGTAATTACGGGTGCTTCATCCGGCATTGGTTTAGCGGCTGCGCACTGCTTTTCTTTGTACGCTGACATTGTTTATAACTTGTCCCGCGAAAAAGGTAACGACGACAACATCAACTTTATTGAAACCGATGTTTCTAATCCGGATTCAATCAAGGAATCCATCCGTAAAGTTTACAACAAAGAAGGTCAAATCGACGTGTTGATTAACAACGCGGGCATTGGTTTGTCCGGCGCCGTGGAAGAATTGTTGACCACTGACATTGTAAAAGTTATGAATACTAACTTCTTGGGCGTGGTCAGCGCTTGCCAAGCCGTGATTCCTTTCATGCGTGAACACCGCAAAGGTAAAATCATCAACATTTCCTGCTTAATGGCGAACAGCGCCCCCGCTTTCAACAGTATTTATTGTGCCAGCAAGAAAGCGATGGAAACCTTTACCAGCTCTTTGCGTAAAGAAATTGAACCGTTAAAAATTGACGTAGTGACCGTGGCTTTGTCGACCTGTAAAACAAACTTCACGGAAAACCGTATTAAACAAGATTCCACCAATAAAGCGTACCGCTATCGTATCAGCAATGATATCGGTCGTTTGGAATACCAAGAACAAACGGGCACGGCTCCCGAAGTTATTGCGGAAGAATTGTACCGCATTAGCAATAAGAAGAGTAATTCCGCCCACACCATCGCGATTAAAGGTAAAAACCGTATGCGCGCGTTTTTTGGCAAATTTGTCGCCAAAAAATAAAATCACAATTTACAAAGGAGTAAAATTATGATTAGTTTAGACGAATTGCAAAAAAAGATTTATCAAAACAAAGTCAACAAACATTTTAACTTAACCAATATTCACCAAGAGTTTTGCTACATCTACGGCGAAGTCGCTGAGGCCTATGACGCTTGGTACAAAAAACAAGGTAATGAAGCCATCAGTTTGGAATTGGCCGACATTGCCATTTACGTTTTAGGTTTATCCGAAATGTTGGGCATTTCTTTGGAAGACGCGATTTTGAAAAAGATTGCCATCAACGAAAAGCGCGTCTACATCGACGGCAAGAAAGTTGAACCCACTACTCCACAGGTAAAATAAAAACAACAAAAAAATGCAAGGTCGCCCTTGCATTTTTTATTTGCTTACCCGATTAGATTAAGCACTTTTCTTAGCTTTCTTGTTTTGTGCTTTGGACAATTCAGCAGCCAATTTCGCTTTTTGGCGGTTAGCTTTGTTTTTGTGAATTACATTATCAACAGCAGCCGCATCCAAAACCGAGAAAACCACGTTTAATTGTGATTCGGCGTGTTTTAATTCCTTAGCAGCGATAGCAGCTTTGAATTTTTTAATTTCATTCGCAATTTGGGTTTTAACCGGACGATTTTGTGTGTTCTTAGCTTTTGTCACACTGATTCTTTTGATTGCACTTTTGATGTTTGCCATATAGGAGGTATTATACACGGATAATCAGATTTTTGCAAGTCTTTTCTTGAAGAACTTTTTTTGTCGATTTCGGGCATAATCAAACCATGCAAACAGTCACCGATTTAGCTTGCGAGTTACTGCGCCGAACCCCACACCAAACTGCGGGCTTAAAGACCACCACTACCCGTCAAGCCGGTGTTTTAGTACAAACTACCACCATTACCACGACTGCGGCCGCACACGCCATTGGCAAGCCCATCGGCGTCTATCTTAATCTTGACACTACCGACGCTAAACCGCGCCACATTGCCCAAGTTCTACACCAAGCCGTGGCACCACTCATCACGAAGCGCGACAAGATTTTAATTGTTGGTTTGGGAAATGATAAATTTGTCGCCGACAGTTTGGGACCGCGCGTATTGGAACAAATTAAAACCGGCGCCCGCATGGTGACGTTTCAACCTTGTGTCTTTGGGGTTACCGGCATTGATTCGGTGCAAGCCATCCAAGCCATGACCCGTTTGGTGCGTCCCTCTGCGGTCATTGTGATTGACAGTTTGGTCAGTGCGTCGCCAACCCGCATTGGCACCAACTACCAAATTTGCACCAGCGGGATTACCCCAGAAAGCGGCTTAGGACGCGACCGTCGCACCATCAACCGTCGGCTACTGGGTGTGCCGGTAATTGCCATTGGTGTGCCGGTTTGTACCGTTATGACTTTACCCCAAAACAAAATTTACCATGTCGTACCCAAGGATATCGACATGGTAATTCGTGATTGTGCAACTTTAATTGCGCGAAGTATTAACACTCTGGTGTCGCAAAGTCGGTACGGTGTAACCAGGCCTTGACTAAGCGGTGTTTACCAAAGACATTCTTCATCTTACCCATGCGGTTAGCGGTTGGCAATTTATCCACACTGCGCGCCAACATTGTGCCATCTTCGGTTCGCACCACGACATCATCGCCCGGACGCGCGAAGTTAGCAAACATGACTTCTTCCCCTTTTGCCATACCACTGGCAATGGTCAAACCTTTACGGTAACGCACCATCTTGTCGATATCTTTCATCGCAACTTTCTTTGCGTTACCCATGTTGGTTATGATAACCGCATAACCAGTGTTTTCTGCGGTTGAAATACCAGCCAACCAAGCGCTATCATCCATTTGCATACCTTTAACACCGGAAGCGATACGACCTTGGACGGGGACATCGCCGGTCGCCGCATTCAAGACGTTACCCACATTGGTAATCATCAAAATCGTACGGTTCTTCGGCAAGCGTTGTACCGCCAAAATTTCGTCTTTACGGTCTTCGCGAATCTTATAAACATCAAAAACGGATTTAATCACGCCGCAGGCATCATTGAATTTGGAACGTTTAATCATGCCGGTTTTCGACAACCAAACTAAATCATAATCCGGTAAACTGTCCGCTACTGCTGGATAGATGGCAACCGGATATTCTTGCGGTAATGCGGTCGGGAACAGAGTTTTCAACGCAACGCCCTTATCTTTCAAACGACATTCCGGCACATCGCCACCAAATAATTTGTAGCATTTACCCAAATTAGTGAAAACGTGCAACAACTTATCGGTTTGGGTCAAAACTGCCACGGTGTGGACATCTTGTTCACGTAAACCGTCCGCCGCCGCAGTATTGCTCATATTGAAGTGTTTTTTGGTCACGCGTTGGATATTACCCGCCGCAGTAATGGTCAAAACAATATCTTCCACCGGCACTTCGTCATCATCAGCCGTAACCAAAACATCATCCAATTTATTAACCACGCGAGTGCGGCGTTCAACTTTGAAGCGTTTTTTAATCGCCAGCAATTCGGTCTTAACCACTTCAAATTGTAATTTCTTGCTGCCAATAATCGCGGTCAAGCGTTCAATCAACTCTTTCAATTCTTTTAATTCTTGTTCCAGTTTCAAAACTTCGAGGTTGGTCAAACGCGCCAAACGCAAATCCAAGATGGCTTGGGCTTGTCGTTCGGACAAACTGAAGCGCTTTTGCAAACGTTCGCGGGCTTCACTGGTGTGTTTACTGGTCTTAATAATTTTAATAACTTCATCGATGTTTTTAACCGCAATCAGCAAGCCTTCCAAAATGTGCGCGCGTGCTTTGGCTTGATCCAATTCAAAGACCGAACGTTTGTAAATAATTTGGCGTTGGTAGTTGACATAATATTCGATGATTTGCAACAAGCCCATTTGACGCGGTTTACCTTCCGCAATTGCAACCATGTTATAGTTGAAGTTACAGCGTAATTGCGTGTATTTGTACAACTGCTCCACAATTTTGTAGGGGTCGGTATCCTTACGCAATTTAATCAAGATGCGCATACCATCGCGGTTGGATTCGTCGCGAATTTCGGTAATGTTTTGCAAATCCCCTTTCTTATTTTCACGCAAGTCGGCAATGTTTTTTTGTAATTGCACCTTGTTGACTTGGTAAGGTAATTCCGTAATAACAATGTTACGTTTGTCGCCTTCTACTTCGATGTGAACTTTACCCGACATAACGACTTTACCACGACCGGTTTCGTACGCTTGAATCATATTATCATCAGCCACAACCCAGCCCGCGGTCGGGAAATCCGGACCTTTAATAATTTTCAAAACTTGTTTCAAAGTAATTTTCGGGTTATCAATGAAAGCAACGTGCGCGTCAATCAATTCGCCCAAGTTGTGCGGCGGAATGTTGGTAGCCAAACCAACCGCAATACCGCTGGTACCGTTGGTCAACAAGTTCGGGAAGCGCGCCGGCAAAGTATCGGGTTCGGTGTTACGGTCATCATAAGTCAAAGAGTAAGTAACAGTTTCCTTATCAATATCACGGAGCATTTCCAACGCTAACGGAGCCAATTTCGCTTCGGTATAACGCATCGCAGCCGCGGGGTCGCCATCATCCGAACCAAAGTTACCTTGTCCCGAAATTAACGGCATATTCATGCTGAACGGTTGAGCCAAACGCACCATCGCGTCATAAACCGAAGTATCGCCATGCGGGTGGTATTTACCCAAACATTCACCGACAATCGCAGCCGATTTACGGAATGGTTTATCCGGCATCAACCCCATGTCGTTCATGGCAAACAAAATACGACGTTGAACTGGTTTCAAACCATCTTCAACGCGCGGTAAAGCACGGTCCAAAATAACGAACTCACTGTACGGAATCATACTTTCGTGCATGATGGTTGCAACAGATTTTTCAATGATACCATCGCCGCCTTCTCCGTTTTCGCCGTTACCATTATCGTTAGCACCAGCGTTTTCTTCCGCGGGGGCTTCCGTTTTTTTACTTTCTTTTTCCGCCAATAATTTTTGACGACGGTTCTCGCGTTCCAAAATTGGTTTCATAATTGCGGCTTGACGGGCGGCTTCGGCTTCATCTTGCAAGTCTTTTTCCGACATGGTTACCACAGCATCAATATTGGCAATATGAGCGTGACTGGCGGTTTCAACCACCTTGCTAACTTCTTGCGGTACATCGTCCAAAGTCAACGCGGTTGCTTCATTTACCGCGACCGCAGGTTCGGGTTCAACCGGAGTTTCCGTTTCGGCTTCCGCTGTTGCTTCGGCTTCCACAGGTGTTTCAACAGCTGGTGTTTCTTCCATGACTGGTTCTTCTTCGACAACTTCCTCTTCGACGGATTCTTCCTCAACGACCGGTTCCTCTTCAACTAATTCTTCCGCGACCGGTGCTTCTTCGACCGGCGCTTCGGCAACTGGTTCTTCCGCTTCAACCGTTGCGGTTACTTCTGCCTCATCCTCGGCAACCACTTCTGGTTCCACAGTTGCTTCGGCTTCTTCGACAGTTTCCTCTTCCGCATTTGCGACATCATCCACAAGCGCTTGGGTTGCTTCGTCAACCGTTTCCACCTCAGATTCGGATTCCACGTCAGATGTCGTATCCTCAACGACCTCTTCCGCCGTGGTTACTTCGTCCATGGTTACGTCCGTTTCCGCAGTTGTGTCAGCTTCCGCGACGGGTTCATCTTGCTGGGTGCTGACTGGTTCATCAAAATTGACGGAATTTTCGTCGTCAATCAAATCATCAAACTCACTCATTGGCACCTCCTAATTTACTCTTCACCGCTTTCGTGGCGGTATCGTCCTGCTTATTAAAGTTCGCATACTTGCTAATGTAGTTGCGTCGGCTTTCGATATCATCACCCATCAAAGTGGTAATCAAGCGTTCCGCTTCCGCAGCATCATCCAAAGTGATACGGCACAATTTACGGGTCTTGGGGTTCATGGTTGTTTCCCACAGTTGTTCCGCGTTCATTTCACCCAAACCTTTGTAACGTTGGACGCTGGCGCCTTTAACCTTTTTCGTGACTTCTTTCAATTCGTTGTCATCGTAACAATAGTGACTGTAATCCTTTTTATAAACCTTGAATAACGGTGGCATACCCGTATAAACGTGACCTTGCGCAATTAAGTCTTTCATGTAACGGAAGAAGAAGGTCAACAGAATTGAACGAATGTGGCCACCATCTTGGTCAGCATCCGCCAAAATAATTACTTTGTGATAACGTAAATTATCCAAGTTGAAATCTTCACCAATACCCGTACCTAATGCACCAATCAAAGTACGGAACTCTTCGTTTTCCAAAACTTGGTCAATACGTTTCTTTTCCGCATTCAATGGTTTACCACGTAACGGCAAAATCGCTTGAATACTGCGGTCACGTCCCTGTTTTGCGGTACCACCCGCACTATCACCTTCAACGATGAAGATTTCGTTCATTTCCGGACGGCGACCACTGCAACTTGCCAACTTACCAATCAACACGCTGCCGTCAATACTGTTCTTACTACGGGCAATATCTTTGGCCTTACGCGCAGCTTCACGCACACGGGCGGCCGCTTTCGCTTTATTAATGATAATTTCTAGCAAACTTTTTTTGTCCGCTGATTTATCTGCATCCTTGAAATATTCCAACAAACTGTTATAGGTAAAAGTTTCCACCGCAATTTTGGCTTCGGGGTTACCTAACTTAGTTTTGGTTTGTCCTTCAAACTGGACCTCTTGCATTTTAATCGAAAGCACAGCGGTCATACCTTCACGGTAATCTTCCCCCTGTAAAGCGTTGTCTTTTTCTTTGAACAGACCGAACTGTTTACCTAATTGGTTAAAGGCACGAGTAATCGCGCTCTTAAAACCGGTTTCGTGCGTACCACCTTCCGAAGTCGGAATGTTGTTGACGTACGAGAAAATACTTTCGACGAAACCATCGGTATGTTGAATAGCGAAAGTAATCGGCATCTTGTCGGTTTGTCCAGCAATGACGAACGGTACTTTGTACAAAGTATTTTTACCTTCGTTCAGGTATGTAACGAAGTCCGCGACACCACCATCAAATTTATAAACACATTCGCGTGAAAATTCTGCATCATCAGGTTGAATGCGTTCATCAATCAAAGTAATTTCTGCACCCTTATTCAGGAATGCCAATTCTTCCAAACGTTGTGAAATCACTTTGTAATCGAACTTAGCGTGATTGAACATTTCCTCGTCCGGCAAGAAATGCACGCGGGTACCGTTCTTAATGGTGCGACCCACCACTTTTAATGGTGCATCCGCCACACCCCAGTGCATTTGTCCATCGTGTGGATCCATATGTGGCGAGAAACGCACATAGTGCTCTTTACCATCTTTATAGACGGTAACTTCGCAATAATCCGAAAGCGCGTTTACGACCGAAGCACCGACCCCGTGCAAACCACCCGAAAAACTGTAATTGTTGTTATCAAATTTACCACCCGCGTGCAATTCGGTATAAACCATTTCGACACCGGAAATTTTTAATTCATGGTGAATATCAACCGGGATACCGCGCCCGTTATCTTCAACCGTAATGGAGTTATCGGAATGAATGATGACTAACAACTTATTACCGAAGCCGTTAGCGATTTCATCAATACCATTATCGACGATTTCCCACAACAAATGGTGCATACCCTTGGAACCCGTAGTACCAATGTACATACCGGGACGTTTACGTACTGCATCCAGCCCTTTTAATAATGTCAAATTACCAGCAGTATATGTCTGTTTTTCGTTTGCCATACACGATATTATACCACTTTTCAAAAAACCATCAAAACAGTTATTTTATACAATATATTGTATATGTTATACACCGGTAACCACTATATACAGAGCGTACTTTTTTAAACTTTCCGCCATTTGGCGAATTTCCGCGTCCGAATACGCCCCGACCGTGCGACACTGCTGAATTTGCCAACAAGGAGCCCCCGCAATGATGGTTTGCCCCATATTTTGCAGGTCACCAACGGTTAAACGCGGGGACACCGTAGTGCGGAACAAGTAAGGAATGCGTTTTTGCGAGCGCAAGTACGCCGCCGTCATTAACACTTTATCAATCGGTAGCCCCGCAATGTCGCGGTACTTACTGGCAGGTGCTTTAATATCTAATGCAACGTAATCAACCAGCCCCGCTTCCACCACCGTGCGCACAATTTCGGGTCGCGTACCATTGGTATCCAATTTAATCAGCAATCCCAGCGAACGTAGTTGGCGTAAAATCGGCAATAACGTGGGAGATACGGTAGGTTCGCCTCCACTCACTACCACGGCATCCAGCCACGCGGTGCGCTTTTTCAATTCCGCCAAAACCATGGCAAAGTCAAGACAATTTGCCCGTGTATCCAAGATGTGGTAGTTATGACAATAATGACAACGCATATTACACCCCGCCAAGAAAATTACCGCTGCCATTTTACCAGGATAATCGATCAGGGATAACTTTTGCCAACCCGCAATTCGAATTGCCATCGCCTACTCCGTTTTCATCAGGCGATACTTTTTTCGGTCTAAATATTCCTGACGCTTACCAGCGTGGTAATTCGCCACCGGACGTAAAAACCCGACCACACGACTCCACACTTCGGTTTCGGCGCCACAATGCTGACAACGCCACTGCTCGCCCGGCAAATAACCGTGACTGGGACAAATTGAAAACGTGGGTGTAATTGATAAATATGGCAACCGATACCGCGCGAAAACCTTTTGTATTAAGCGTTTAACCGCCTCAATGTCGTCCAATTTTTCGCCCGTATAAAGGTGCACCACCGTGCCACCCGTATACAAACTTTGCAGTTCGTCCTGCAATTCAATCATCCGAAAAATGTCGTCCGTATAACCAACTGGCAACTGGGTGCTGTTCGTGTAATACGGTGCCTGCTTAGTGCCTGCGGTAATAATTTGAGGATAAGCGGATTGGTCCAAACGCGCAAAACGACTGGCCACCGTTTCCGCCGGAGTAGCTTCCAAGTTATACACATGCCCTGTGCTTTCCTGATAGGTGCGCAGTTTATCCCGCAAAAAATGCATGACCCGTACCGCAAATTGCTGTCCAACCACAGAATCCAAACCCACGCCTTTCAAATTCAGCAAGCATTCCTGCATACCGACAATGCCAATAGTACTGAAATGATTATACCAATAATTTCCCGTGCGCTGTTTTACCCCCTGCAAATAATACGCACTGTACGGGTACAAGCCCGCCGCGGTTTGCGCTTCCACCAGCCGACGCTTAATTTCCAAACTATCCTTGGCCAAGTCCGCCAAATGTTCTAAGCGCACGAAAAAATCACTTTCGTCAACTGCTTGGTATCCCAAACGCGGTAAATTCAAGGTTACCACTCCGATGCTTCCGGTTAGCGGATTTGAACCAAATAAGCCACCACCCCGTTTACGCAGTTCACGCACATCCAACCGTAACCGACAGCACATCGAAACGGCATCTTCGGGGCGCAAATCCGCGTTGATGTAATTAGCGAAATACGGGATTCCGTATTTAGCTGCCATGGCAGTAATTTGCGTCATAACTGAACTTTGCCAATCCGTAGCACGCGTAATGTTAATGGTGGGAATGGGAAATGTAAACGCCCGCCCTTGACCATCCCCTGCCAGCATGACACGACAAAAGGCCAAATCCAAGCGTTCGATTTCGGCTTGATAATCACCATAGGTAGTTTCCTGTAATGCGCCCCCGATAACAACCGGCGTTTCCCGCAATGGTACCGGACAGTGGACATCCAAAGTCAGATTGGAAAACGGACATTGGAAACCACTTCGTGTGGCAACATTTAAATTGAAAACGAATTCGCGCAATAAAACTTCCAGTTCGTCGTCGCTTAACCCATCGTGGCGAACAAATGGTGCTAAGTAGGTATCAAACGAAGACCACGCTTGCGCGCCCGCTGTTTCACCCTGTAAGGTAAAAGTCGCATTCACAATTTGGTTCAAGGCCTCATGTAATGTACGCGCGGGTGGCGCGGAAACTTTCCCCGGCACCCCAGTAAATCCCAAGATTAACAACTGGTGCAAATCCCAGCCGGCGCAATACGGCCCGAAAAAACCTAAATCGTGCAAATGTAAAGCACCACTCCGGTGCGCAGTCGCAATTTCCGCCGGATAAATTTGGGTCAAACAATATTCACGCGTGAACGCCTCGCGCAAATGCAAATTCAGCCCACCCACTGAGCGTGCCGTATTCGCATTATTTTTCACGGTTAAATCATCGTCCCGCAAATAACGGGCGAATAAATCGCTGACAAAATCTTGACTGTCCATCAATTCATCTTATTGGCGGACAATCAATTTGGTGTTATTTACTGGCTAATGCCTGCGTTAAGGCCTTGGCAAGTTGGTCGGGACAGCTGGTGCCACGGCCACGACAATCAATACCTTTTAATTTGGCAATCAACTGTTGCGCGTTTTGACCTTCCGCCAAAGTCGCAATCCCTACGGTGTTACCTGGGCAACCGCCAATAAATTCAACATTGTGTACCACATCGTCTTCATCCAACATGAAACGAATTTGCATGGAACAAACCCCTTTGGGTTGGTAATTAAACTGACGCATTATCGTGATCCTCCCCTTCCACTAAGTGGTTGTAAATAAATTCATAAATTTCGGGCGCCATATCTTTCCAACGTGCAGCAGCCCGCATCGCGTCGGCACGTGATGGCACACGTAATTTCAACTCCATCAAATTATACGGACGACCGGTATAATCTTTAATCATAAAAACTGCCGTTTGGGTACCATCCGAATTTTTGAAATAATCGATGCGATACTCTTGGCTACGTTTCATGCGCAATTTATTTTCGTCGGTATATTTGATAATGCTTTCACGAATGGAAGCCGGAATTTTCGTCCAAAAATGAGCTAAACAGTCGCGACCATCTTTGGTCAAAGTATACATTAAATCTCCCGCAGAAGTCTTCCCCACTACAAACTTTACGTCCACAATTTGCGCCAAAGCTTCGCGGTAATCCATGTAGGACATCAAGTCCGGATTGGACATGATAATTTCGGACAAAGTATTTTCTGACAATGGAATATCCATCTTTTCAAAGATGAAAAGCAAAATTATTTTGCGAGTTATCTCATCAGCAACAAAATAAGTACTACGATTAGTGTTCACCGGTCAAATTATATAATAGTTCCTGAAATCTGGCAAGTTTCTCTTGTTCTTCCTTAACTAAGGCCGCCGGTGCTTTGGCTACAAAACCAGGGTTACCCAACATACGGGAAGAACGTGCAATTTCGGCGCGGTAATGCTCCACCAACGCCTTGGTGTCAACCGGTGCGGGGGCTACTGGTTCGGCTTTCGCTTTGGTTTGCGGTTTACATTCTTCGATGTACTTGTCGCAGAAATCCGTCCAGAACCATTGTTGTAATTCGTTTGCTGCAATGCCAAATTCGTACTTTTCGTAACGGCGCGTAATGGTACGAATAATTTTATTCAAACTGGTTTGCATCCAATGTTTGGAACCCTTGACCGGAGTTGGGAATGGTTCAAACGCCAAATCAGTGTTGTGTCCTAATTCATGCCAAATTTGTTCGGTAATGTACGGTGCAATCGGGTGCAACATTTTAATGAAACTTTCCAAAGCATTGACCAACAAAGCGTTATCCTTGTGCATTAAAACGAACTTGGTCGCATTCCAAATCTTGTTCATGAAATAACGTGCTTTGGTAATTTTTTCATCACCATAGTTCGGGTCACGGTCCAAGCTGGAGCCAAACAACAAGGAATAACGCAAAACGTCACAACCGTGTTGTTCGATGATGTCCAACGGGTCAATACCATTGCCCAAGGATTTACTCATTTTGCGACCTTGACTGTCACGGACTAAGCCGTGCAGCAAAACCGTGTGGAATGGTAATTGTTTTGTATGGTATAAGCCCGAAAAGACCATGCGGATAACCCAGAAGAAAATGATTTCGTAAGCCGTAACCAAAACATCGGTCGGATAGAAATAGTCATAATCAGCTTGGTTTTTGTTCAAAGTCACAAACGGCCACAACGCGGACGAAAACCAAGTATCCAATACATCGGTTTCCCCCTCGATTGGGATGCGGTGTCCGGAAATTAACTGGCGCGAAATACACCAATCTTTTATGTTATTCAACCAGTGTAAATAAATTTTTTGGAACTTCTTTGGTACGATGTTCAAACCATTGTTCAAAGCTTCAATCGCGGGTTGCGCCAAATCATGCATTTTCACAAACCATTGTTTAGAAATGGCGGGTTCAACCATTTGGTGGCAACGGTAGCATTGACCAATATTGGAAACATGTTCCTTGGTCGCCACCAGTAACCCCTGCGCTTGTAAATCTTTAACCACCGCAGCACGAGCTTCCGCTACGGTCATGCCGGCATACTTGCCAACATACGCGCCGAACAATTTGCCATTTTCGTCGATGACCTTAATATAGGATAGGTTATGGCGCTCCGCAACTTCGTAGTCGTGGTGATCGTGCGCAGGTGTAATTTTAACCGCACCAGTACCAAATTTCATATCCACGGATTCGTCGGCGATGACCGGAATTTCGCGGTTACAAAGTGGCAATGGAATGGTTTTACCGATAATGTTTTGATAGCGTTTATCATTCGGGTTGACCGCCACCGCGACATCACCGAACAAAGTTTCGGGACGCGTAGTAGCAACACGAATGGGTCCGTATTGAATCGTCCAAATTTGGCGTTTGACTTCATTGTATTCAACCTCAATTTCGGACAAGGCGGTATGGCAGGTCGGACACCAGTTAATCATGCGTTCGCCTTGGTAAATGTAACCATCTTTGTACAAACGGTGGAAAGCTTTGTTGACCTCCTCCTTACAATGGTCATCCATAGTAAAGGTAAAACGGGTCCAGTCGCAAGACAAGCCCAAGCGTTTGAACTGGTTGCAAATAATGGCTTGATATTTATCATACCACTTTTGAATGCGTTCCATGAATTGTTCACGGGTCAAGTCGTTTTTGTTCAGTCCCTCTTTTTTTAATTCCTCCACCACTTTGGCTTCGGTCGCAATGGCAGCATGGTCGGCGCCGGGCAACATCAAAGTTTCGTAGCCCTGCATACGTTTGAAACGAATTAATGCATCGATAATGGTACAGTTAAAAGCGTGACCAATATGTAATTTACTGGTAATGTTCGGCGGTGGCATAATTACCGTGAAAGGTTTCTTATCACGATTGACATGGGCTTGGAAAACATTTTCATCCACCCAATGTTGGTTATAGTAGGCCTCGCAGGCCTTAAAATCAAAAATTTTATCCACGAATTACAGTTTACTATAAACCATACAGTTCTGCAACCTGTTCCCTGGTTGCAATCACTTCACGCGCTTTGCCATTACCAAAATCAGCACCGACAAAACCCATTTGTTCCAACTGGTCCATAATACGACCCGCACGACCAAAGCCAACCGCGAACTTACGTTGAATTTCCGAAATCGACAAAGTACGGCGGACATTGTTATCACGCACCGCATAACGCAATACCGCCACCAATTTCGGGTCTTGACCGCCCACATCGGGACCGTCGCCACCATCACTGAAACCGGCTGCTGCACCATCGGGAATACCATTTAAAATCAAATCTTCAATTTCCGCGTTGTATTCGGACGGGTTCTTTTCGCGGACGAAGTTGGTCACCTGACGTAATTCGTCGTTGGTCATGAAACAGCATTGAATACGGTCAATACCTTTGGCGGTCATAAACAACATATCACCACGACCCATCAAAGTTTCGGCGCCAATTTGATCCAAGATGGTACGACTATCCACACCGCTCAAAACACGGAACGCAATACGCGTACCAATATTCGCCTTAATAACACCACTGATGACATCGACACTGGGGCGTTGAGTTGCCAAAATAATGTGAATACCCGCAGCACGGGCTTTTTGCGCCAAACTTTGGATACAGTCTTCGACCTCTTTCTTGTTGCGCGACATCAAGTCCGCAGTTTCATCCACAACCATGACAATGTACGGCATAGCCGGGATTTGACCGCTCTTATACGCCGGCAAAGCTTGGTACAAAGCAATATTGTTGACGTGTTGACCTTGCAACAAATCGTAACGGTGGTCCATTTCACGAATTAACCATTTAAAAGCGTTGACCGCTTGCGTTGCGTTGGTAATACACCTTTCGACCAACATGTGTGGCAAGCCGTCGTACATACCAAGTTCGACACCACCCTTCATATCAACCAAGACCAATTTCAAATCTTCCGGACTGGTCTTATAAATCAAACTGGTCAAAATCGTGTTGATACAAACCGATTTACCCGAACCGGTAGTACCAGCAACCAACAAGTGTGGCATTTCGGCTAAGTCTGCGATAATCGGGTCGCCGTTAATGTTTTTACCAATACAGATTGCCAACGGACTTTTGTGAGCAATAAATTCGCGCGAACCCAACAAGTCCTTAATCGAAACCGTACCAATCGTGTGGTTAGGTACCTCAATACCAATCGCGTTCTTACCCTCAATCGGGCTTTCCATACGGGTATTATTCGTTTTCAAAACGAAGTTCATATCGTCACGCAAGTTTTCAATCTGCGCAACACGCGTTCCCAGTTCCGGCACAATTTCAAAACGCGTAACCGCGGGCGCCACATTGAAACTGTGCACACGCGCTCGGACATTGTATTGTTGGAACAACTCGTTTAACTTAACTTCTTTTTCACTGGCTTCCGCGTTAAATTGGCTTAAATCCATACTCTGGGTGTGGATTAAATCCAATGTCGGTTTAATGTAACGAACATTTTTGTAGGTATCCCCCGCCGGTTCTTTTTTCTCGCTGGGAATATCCAAAGTCAATGACGTTTGGTTGTTCAAATTTTGGATGACCGAAGAACTACTGCGACGGCGACTGGAAGTCGGACTGGCTGGCGTTGCGTCCGGACTGGCCGGTGGCGTCCAGTTATTGCTACCGCCCTGCCATTGCATACCACTGTTTTGTCCCCAACCCGTGTTAGTTTGATCCCACGGCGTACTGGGTTGCGTTGGTGTTGGTTGCACGGGGGTTACCGGTTGTTGCGGAATACCATTCGACAACGGCATGGTTGCGGACGGCATATACGGATAGGCGGGCGCGCCCATGGTAGGCATTTGTGGCATAATTGGACTGGGCGTTGGTGCCGTTGGCGTGGACCAACTGGAACTATCCAAGCCCTGCCACGGAATAGCAACCCCATCGTTATACATTCTTAAACCACCGGTTTGGGCATTAGCTGCATTAATGGACGCTTGGTTAATGGCTTCGGGTGAACTTAAATTTTGCAAGTTAATTGGGCTGCCGGCAGTGGTTTTAGTGTTGCCGGTTTTGGGCAACGCCCCCAAGCCCAACAAACTTTTGTTGGCGTCAAAGTTACGGCGGTTTTCGCGCATGATTTCTTTATTGGCAATTTGTAATTTTTCGTAAAGTTCGGCTGCGTTCTTCGCGTAATCATTACTGGTTTCCACAGCTTCGGGTTCTTTAGTTTCCAAAGTAACAATCCGTTGTTCATGGTTCTTGGTAATAACACGGGAAATTACCAAAATCAAACCTGCCAAATAAAGCATACCCAACAGTAAGTAGGTGCCAACCGTGCCAGAAATTACCAATAACAAATATGATGGCAAAGCGAACAAGACACCACCAGGGGTTAAATGTGAACTGGAAAAGCAATAACTTAAATAACCGCCGAGGTCGGTGTTTTTACCGCCGTTCACCACAGATTGGGTAAAGCCAACGTGCATTGCGGTAAAGAAAGCGAACAACATAATCAGCGAACCCCAAAGATACTGCGGATTGATTTTGATGCGCTTACCAGTACGCAGACAAATGCCAAAAACCGCCAGCACCACAAAAACACAAAAGATGTAAACTCCGCAAACGCCATACAAGAAATTACTAATGACACCACCCAAACGGAACAACATTAAAAGTGCACCAATGCCTGATGCCCAAATAACAACATCACCCCACGGAAATGGGCGTTTGGCATTTTGTTTCTTTGTACGATGGATAGTACCGTCCATTAACATAAATTATAAACAAAAATTCGCTTTTCGTAAAATATTATTTACCGACAATCACCGTCAAAATTTTATCTTTCGACAGGTACTTTTTCACAACCGCGTTTACATCCGCTACGGTCAAAGCGTCCACAATCTTTAACTCATCTTCAATGGGTGTAATTTGGTTGCGCGTGCTAATTTGGTCAACAATGCGGTTGTTGATGCGGGTGGTCACTTCACTATCGAACAAACGTTGTAAGTGCCATTGATTACGGAACTTAACCAACTCCTCTTCCTTAATACCATCGCGCAAAACCAAGTCCAATTCGCGGTTCACGACCTCGATAACTTTTTGCGTATTTTTCGGTGTGCAAGAGAAAACAATGCCGAAGCTGCCACCAATATCCGATAATTCCAAATTGGTCGAAATTGAATAAACTAAGCCCAACTTTTCACGCACACTGATGAACAAGCGGCTGCTCATGTCGCCACCGAACAACAAGCCAAACAAAGTCAAAGCGTAACGGTCTTCGCTGTATTGGTTGCAAACCGGAATGGTCAAGATGACGTGTTGTTGTTCCGTATCTTTTTTAACCTGCAACAAAGTCGGCGCTGGTTGAATCGCCGGCACATTTTCACGCTGTTTGGGTGTGGCAGGAACCGTACTCATGAATGGTAAGTAATACTTGGCGACCAACTCTTCTGCACGTGCCATGGTAATATCGCCCGCAAACGCCAAAATTGTATTGGGGGCAATGTAATGCTTTTTCACATAACGGTAAATATCGTCCGGTCGGTACGCTTTAATGTCTTTAGCATACCCCGCCACCGGATGTTCGTACTTGGTGCCCTTGTAAAACAAACTGTTCATGCGGTCGTACATAACCGAAACCGGATGGTCTTCGTGCATTGCAATTTCTTGCACAATAACATCGCCCTCTTTATCAAAATCGACTGGGTCAAATTTCAAATTAAAGTACATATCGGAAAACAAATCCAAACACGCGTCAATATTATCCGCCACGGCCTTAGTATGAAAGCAAGTCGCGCATTCGCTGGTCCAAGCGTTGTATTGCACACCCAGATAAGCGAACTCATCAATAATTTGTTGTCCCGTACGTTTAGTTGTACCTTTGAACAACATATGTTCACAAAAATGGGATAAACCCTGTTCGGACTTAGTTTCGTCCCCACTGCCCGCCATAATCAGCATACTAAACGCCACACTTTTGAAATTAGCCATCGGCGTTACCACCAAACGTAAACCATTAGGATAAGTTTTAATCATTGTCTTCATACCATTATATTAGCCAAAAACATAAAATAACGCAAATCATAATATACATAAGCAATGCCGAAACACCGCATTGTAATTACCAACACCATCATTTGCAGCGTCTTGTTGATTTTGGGACTGCTGGTCAACACCATTAACATTGACAAAACTTACCTGACCGTGGCTGCTCCGCTCTCGTATGGTGACCGTAACGGTCAACAAGTCGGTTTAATGTTCATTATCGACGACCCACACATGGCCGAAAACATTCCGGAAGTTTTGGACACCTTATCCCGTTTTGAAGCCAGTGCGACTTTCTTTTTTACCGGTACCGCCGCCATCAACAACTTAGAAATTTTGCAGACCTTGGCCGACAATTACGAACTCGGTAACTACGGTTTTTCCAACCAGTCCTTGAACAGCGCGGACAAAAACTTTATCGCCGAAGAAATCCGACTGGGCGACGCTTTAATCAGTTCACTGGTTCACAAGCCGATGAAAGTTTTTACGCCACCTACGGGTGCATTTAACAAGCACACCTTAGCCATGGCGCAAAGTTTGGGTTACACCACTGTGCTACCCACCGCACGCAATGCTGTTATCGACTGGGACACCGCAGATAGTAATTTAGTTTTGTCTTACGCGACCTACCAAGTTAAGGCGGGCGACATCATTGCCCTAAAAATGACAACCGCCACTCGGCAATGTTTTGCGCAAGTGGCGGCTGAATATTTATCACACGACTTAAAGATTACTTCGCTGGAGCGTCTTTTGCCGGTGTCGTAGGCACGATACGTTGCAAATCAACGCGTCCCTTTTCGTCAATTTTGATGACTTTGACTTTAATCTTGTCACCAACTTTCACGACGTCTTCAACTTTATTGACACGTTCTTTGGCTAATTTTGAAATGTGTACCATACCTTCCAAGTTTTCGGTCAATTTTACGAAGCAACCGAAATCCAAGATACGAACCACAGTGCCTTCAAAAATTTGACCAACTTCGGGTTCCAACACGATGTCAGCGATGATGGCTTTGGCTTTTTCCACCATAGCCGCTTCGGCGCCACCGATAAAGACTTTACCATCTTCTTCAATGTCAATCTTAACACCGGTTTGGTCGATAATTTTGTTAATGGTTTTACCACCACTACCGATGACATCTTTAATCTTTTCTGGATTGATTTTGAAAGTGATAATCTTGGGTGCGTACTTAGAAATTTCTTTAGCTGGCGCTTTGATTTCCGCGTTCATAATCTTCAAAATTTTCATACGACCTTCACGGGCTTGTTCCAAAGCGGTCGTAATAATTTCTTTATCAATACCCGCAATCTTGATATCCATTTGGATGGCGGTAATACCTTTTTCCGTACCCGCAACTTTGAAGTCCATGTCGCCGTAGAAGTCTTCCACACCTTGAATATCGGTTAAGACTGCTACACGACGGCTGTTTTTATCTTTAATCAAGCCCATCGCGATACCCGCAACTGCGGCTTTAATCGGCACACCAGCATTCATCAAAGACATCGAGCTGCCGCAAACCGAAGCCATGGACGAACTACCGTTACTGGACAAAACTTCACTGACGGTACGGATGGCATACGGGAATTCTTCTTCACTCGGCAAAACTGGAATTAACGCACGTTCCGCCAAGGCACCATGACCAATTTCACGACGTCCCGGTGCTTTCAACGGACGGGCTTCTCCAGTGGCATAAGGTGGCATATTGTATTGGTGCATGTAGCGTTTCGCTTCTTCGTCATCAATACCATCCAACTTTTGTGCATCGCTCAACATACCCAAAGTACAAACGTTCAAAACTTGGGTGTTACCACGGGTAAAGACCGCAGAACCATGAGTACGCGGTAACAAGCCGGTCGTGACCCAAATTGGACGGATGTCCTTGGTACCACGTCCATCCGGACGAACACCTTGGTTCAAAATCTTTTCACGAACAATTTCTTTTTTAATCTTGTTCATGACTTCAATAATGTCATTTTTGCTTTCATCCCAAATGTCGGCAAATTTATCCGCAACAATGGTTTCCACTTTGTCTTCTTCCACACGACGTTTAATCGTATCGGTTTCTTTCAAAGCACTTTCAATAAAGCTGGTTGCATAAGCGCGAACTTGTTCTTCCAAATTTGCATCAATCGTGTGCAAAGCGACTTTGCGTTTTTCTTTACCAACTTTTTTGGCAATACCAACTTGGAATTCGCACAATTTTTTAATTTCTTCGTGCGCGAACATAATTGCATCAATCATGTCAGCTTCGGAAACTTGGTTTGCACCGGCCTCCACCATCAAGACGGCTTCACTGGTACCGCTAACGGTTAAGTGCAGGTCGCTATGTTCTTGCTCATTCGCGGTTGGGTTGCAAATGAATTTACCATCTACGCGCGCCACTTGTACTGCACCGGTTGGTCCGTTCCACGGAATATCACTGATTGTCAATGCTACTGACGAAGCCAACATACCCAATGGTTCGGGGGCAACATCAGGGTCAACCGACAAAGTCGTAACCACGACCGCCACATCATTGTGTAAGTTCTTATCAAACAAAGGACGCAAAGGACGGTCGATTAAGCGACTGGTCAAAATAGCCTTGTCACCACCGCGTCCTTCACGCCTTGTAAATCCGCCAGGAATTTTACCTACTGAATATAATTTTTCTTGGAAATCAACGCCCAACGGGAAAAAGTCAATCCCGTCACGTGGCTGATCTGCCATAGTTACGTTGGCCATAATTACGGTTTCCCCGCAACTGACCAAGCAGGTACCATGCGCCAAACCACACAAGGCGCCGGTTTCCACTGTTACTGTACGATTACCAATCGTAGTTGTCCATTTCTTATTTTCCATAAGGGCTATTTTAGCATAAGTTTAGGACTTGTGCAATTTTTTATTCGGTCTTTTCGGCTTCTGGCTGATTTTCCGGTTGTTCCGTTTCGTTAGCACCAGCCGCTTCCCTTTGGCCCGTACGAATGTAACCCAAGTATGGTACGCAGCAAAGAAAGATCCGCACTAAAATTGTCCACAGTTTCTTGAAAAACATTTTGAGATATGTTTTCAAAAGTGATTACCTCCTTTTTCCGTAACCGACAACGGCCGCCAAATCCGACACAACGGCTTGACTATCCGGTAACGATAACCGCAGTTGAAACTGGTCACCATTCAAATTGACTTTAATTTTTTGAATTTTGTTTGCGGCTTTAATTAAAACATTACGCTGTGTACGGTTGGAGGTCACTGTCAAAATAATGTTAGCGCTTGTTTTCAAGAAGATTTCGCGTAGTGTTTGCGTATCCGTCGCATACCCCAAACTAAACCAGTCACTTTCCCAATAACTACCTTCGGTCAACGCCAGATTAGCTTTTAACACTTCACTGTCGTCATCCAAATGTTCCAAAACAAGGTGGCGGTTAATTGTCATCAGACCATTAGCACAAACGACTAATAGTTTGCCTTGGTAGTAGCGAATGTCCAAGCAAGTACCATAATTGGCGGGCAAGTAAATAAAGCCCTCCAAAAAGTGTCCCACGCTCCATTCGCCTTTCAAATCAACCGAGTACACAATGCGTTCTTGGGTTTGGGAAATTAAGAACAGGCGGTCCCCCACGACTGCCATTTTGCGGGGATAGACGGCGGCTTCCAAGGATTGGAAATCAAGGTTGTTATCCCGTGCGTGGTACAAACCACGGGTATCATCCGCCACAAAAATTTCGTGTCCCCACTTAGCAACATGAGTAAAACCATAAGTCGGCTCCGGCTCACCCAAAACCGTTAATTGATTTTTGGTACCTTTCAAGCCAACTAAAGATTTGGTGTAGATACTGTTTTTCTTCTTTTTGACAACCACGGGCAAGGCGAAGTTGTCGAGACTAAAACGGACGCTGCGGTAGTTAGTGAACTGGCATAATGCGGGATTTACCATGCTGCGCCTTAAATAATCCTGCGTTGTATTTTGCTTGCCAAACTTTCCATTCGTTAAACATACCGGCGACGAAAGCATATTCCGCCAAAACGCCATACACCAAGGTCGCTTTATTCAATCCGTAGTCTTCTGGATTTAAGCGTGTTGAATCCGACATAATCCAGTTGCCCGCCAATGAATTTAGCACCAAGCGCGCACAGGCGAAAAGCTGGTTGTAATTGTCGTCATGCGCGGTATTTTGCCAATCAATGGGTAACCCCAAAATGTCATTGGCATTACTAATTAAATCTCTCAAAATCATATTTTACATAATCCTTTATTTGAGCTTTTAGGTTTTCGACTTTTTTTGCTTGTGCTTGAAAGATTGCGGCGTTACCTTCATCGATTTCCCGTTCGATTTCATCCGCGTTTTCGCGGCGGGTCCGTTGGGTATAAACCAAAGTGCGGACATCCAAAGTTTCGAACGGGACGACAAAAGCCAATTTACCATGCCAGAACACTTCGAACCGTTCCTTTTCCCCGTGCCAATAAATTTTGTAAGCGGGGTCAATTTGTAAGATACGTTCGGCGATGTGAAACAGGTCGTGGTAAATTCTTTGCATATTCCTTACTCCGCCTTAGCTTTCAAAGCCGAGAAACCACTACAACGACCTTGCAAGAATGGTTTATCGCAAATCATATCAGCATACTTAACCAAGGTTGCCATGTAGGTGGCTTTACCCGGTAATTGTTTTAAGATGCTGCCGTCTTCGTTTGACAACCAAGTCCAATCACATAATTGATGCATCGCAAAGGATTTGCTGTTCAAAGCGTACAGGTTACCCGCTTTACATTTCACATCACTATACATCGGGATGCCATTAAAGGTGATACCGTGGAAACCGCCCGCCAATTCTGTTGGAGCAATGTTAGAACGAGTATTCCTTAAAGATTCAAAGATGGCTTTTTTAACACGTGGATGGGTCAACAAAATGTCGGCTGGCATGCTTTGGCAATGTTCTTCGTATTTTTCCAAGAATTCCAAAGCTGCGTCTTCGTCCAAGACACGTAACTCTGCCCCACGGTCAATGTAATTGCATGGAACAACTTCACGGTTTTGGTTAAGACTAAGTCCATAAAGACTGGTGTTGAAAACTGAGTCAATACCGTTCATGTTGGTGCCATCGTCTTCTGCAAGATAGATGTAATAACGGTCAGCTTTATCTTCCGACAACGCATCACTTAATGTCAAGATGCCACCAATCGGGTCAAAGTCTGTAACCAAGTTGTCATCAACTGGGTCAGTAATTTCTTCACCGGCACCGTTGCAAATGCTAATGTGCATACCGTCAGCCAAATTTTGCGCATAACGCGTGTCAATATCAATGACTTTACGGTCATTAGCGTGAATTGCGCTGGCGTCGAAAACCGCCAACAATTTTTTACCATTACCATATAACATGGAGGTCAAATTATTTTGTGCAGCCGCCACCAAGTTTTGCATTTCGCCACCCAACAAGGAAGCAAAAGCATTGGGATCCAAAGACGCCGCTTTCAAAGCTTTGTCGCTAATTTGAAAGGTACCGTACAAGTTTTTCAAAGGTACCGAAATTTCGACCGACTTTTCGCTGTTGCCAACTGGTAAGTCGCCAGTTTCCGTACCAGCACCAACCGCCGCTTGTCCGCAACGAATGTTGACGGTCGCGTTCTTGCCGCTGGCGATACGAGTATTTTCTTCAATCATCGTTAAGAATGGGTTAGTTTTTTTGTTAATGTCGTTAATGACAGTATCCAAATAGATATTCTTTAACGCATTTTCCGCTGTTGCAGTTGTAATCATTTTGAAACTCCTTTTTTGAAATATTCACAAGCCAAACGATCCGCTTGCGCTAAATTGGTTGGCTTCTTTTCTTTGGCGAAATCGAAAGCTGATGAAGAACTGGTCAACACGACGGGCGCCTGTGTCTTGTTGTTGGCTAATAAATACTCCCGAATGATATCCTCCCGGCTGGGCATGGAGTTTATTTTCTGTTCCAGTTCTTTATAAGCTTGCGCCTTTTTCGTGAACGCGCTTTGCAATTCACTATAAGATTTTTGGAGTGCCTCGATGTCCACAGTGGGTTGTATCTCCGCTTGTTCCAAAGTTTTGTTTGATTCAGTTTCCATGTTCTACTCCTAATAAATTTAAAATTTTGTCACCGACCTGTTCGTAGACGTCTTCAATACTCTGTATCGGACGACGCAGTTGGCGTTTGACTTGTTCGCTATAAATGTTCAAAGTTCCTTGACCGACCGTGGCACGTTGCGCCATCAGCGACAATAAATCGCCGCCATAACTGATAGTGTTAAATTCGTTCAACAGGCGGTCTTCCTCTTTGGTTAATTCGTCCGGAATGCTACCGGCTTCCATGAATTTAGGTTCGCGGTAACCTTGTCCATAGACAATGATTTTACCTGGACACAAGCCGTCGACTTCCAAACTGTCCAAGTCCACACTGCCATCTTCAACCGCGACGACACCGCAGGCCATACGACTCATAAATTCGGCACGGCGGTTTTTAATCGCGTTGTAAGCGCGTTGCACCGGAATTACACGGTCGACCACGGACTTACCAAAGAACTGTCCCGCGACCAACTCACTGGTTCCGCGTACGAACGGAAACGGATAAGGTAATTCGCCATCATAAACCAAAGTTTGATTGCGAATAATGGTCAGATGTTCCCGCGTCCACTTTTCAATCACCAATTCGTCATCCACTTTTTTGGCATGAATGATCGAAGAGATTTCGTCCATGTTGGATACGTCCAGTTTATTGGGGTAAATTTCAAAGGGCGAACAAACGGTAATGGCAGGTTGTCCATCTTTCTTGGTGACTTTGTAAAACACCGAACCGGTAACCTCCTGCCAAAAATTACCCTCCTCTACCAAACGTTTAAAGCGTAATTTATCAAACACGGCACGCACCAATTCATCTTTCACCTCAGGTTCGACTTCGGCTAAAATCGCCAAACGGCTTTCCACCAAGGGCCCGATGTGGTTGAAACTTTCGGTTGCTTGCCAGTAATACTGCTTGCTGTAACCGACATATTGTTCGCCATTGTAAAAGTTCAGATTGTTTTTCCATTTGTTTTCCAGACCGATGCGCGCATTTTTACGGGCTTCGTAATCATTGATTACCGCATCGACCAGTTGCTTTTTACTTTGTTTAGTTTGCATGTATCCTCCTGCCAGCATTAAAGCACAGATTTTTTTAACCGAAGCGTTTTCCTGCCAGTGATTTAATCAAATGTTTTTTGGCTTGCCCCAAAGTATTTAACGGTGCCGATGGAGTGTGACAACTGCGTTCCCAATCCATTACGATATACCGCAAAGCATCAATCGTGTGGTCATTAACCTTTTGCGGTTGTTCACCGTCACCCCAATAATAACCGCGCAATTCGCCCAGCAAATGCACGCAGTTTTTGAAAACAAATAAATTACGTCGTCCGTCCGCACTGCTGAAGCGCGCTTTCATCGCTAATAATCCTTGCGCCAAATTTTTGTTGACATTGGTATCGACCGCGACCCCGTGTTGTCGGTACTGTGTCGCAGTGGAAACTTCACACGCCGAAGTTTTCTGGTTGGCCGCGCTGTCAATCAAGATTTTGACTTGTTTCAAGTTCCAGCCCAAATTTTTGGTGCGTTCCAAAATCGCCCGACAATGGTCGGCTACGGTTAAGCCGGCGACTTCGTAGTCGCTGATGACGTACAAATTTTCTCCAACCGACACCGCCCAAACTACCGCGGTCGGATTGCGATAGCCGGGGTCAATGCCGATGTAATACGCGTCCGGCTGTGGTAACATGACGGGTTCCAAAATGTTATCCGCGGTAAAGTTCGGAAAGACCAACCCCTCACTGGCAACAAAGTGTCCATGCTGACGACTTTCCAAAACATCGGGTGGTAAGTTGGCAATTAAAAATTGTTTTTCGGCTGGGGATAAATACGGGTTATCGTCCCAACTCATCCAAAAGCACGCTAAATCTGGTTGCTGTTCTTGGCGCAAATAAATGCGGTCGTAAACCCAACTGCGCCCTTTCAAAGGCGTCATGGTTACCCAATGCACACCACCCCGATCCAACAAACGCAACAAGCACTCGTCGTAAATATCTGCGGGTGGTTCTTCGTCGAACCAAACATAATCCAACGATACGCCCTGAAACCGTTCGCGTCCCTGTTCACAGTTACGGAAGCCAATCTTACTGACGGTACCAAAAACATTGCGTACCAAAATAAAGTCAATGACACCGTGCGCCGGTGCAAACGAACTGCCCGAAACCATCACGGTTTTGACAATCCATTCGGGTGGTAAGTATTGTAAGATTTTGGCTTGCGCGACATCGCGTTGAACCTGTCGTGTTAAACTGACCACCCAACCATCCATCGCATGGTCAATTTTAACAAACGGGTGCAAGCCGGTTGCATACCAAATAGTTTCGATAGCACCGCAAACGCTTTTCCCCGTCCGGTTACCGCCAAACACAAATCGACTTTTGGCTAACGATTGATGAAATTGTAATTGCTTTTTGTGTAACCGTGGTGGCGCGTCTGGGCGCAATGCTTTGGCTTCCACAGTTGGTCGCACCCGTGGTTTAACCGTTAGATGTGGCCAGTCGTTGTATTTTAACAGCGGCGCATCGGCCGACAAACTTTGCAGGTTAATGACATCATTTTCCATAATTCTCCCCTTGGTACCATTTATCATGGCAGCATGTATCCGTTGTATTTCTTCATCTGCTTAATGTTTTCGGTGGGAATGTTGGTCGGTTTAATCCTGCTGGCAATATTTCCGGTTGATTTACCTTTGGTTACCAAAACAGTGAAACCGCCCCGCCCCGCAGTTCATCATCGCAAAGCCCGCAGTCCAACCAAACATTTTGCCAGTGGCTATTGGGACCCGCCTTGGGAAGACGATGACGAGGACCTTTAACCATAGCATAGAAAAAGGCAGTCACCACAGGTAACTGCCACTCAATTAAAAACTAATTTAACGGAAGTCTTTGAAGTCCGGCTCATGCACAATTTGTTGCACAATTTCCAAAGCGTGTTTCTCGATACGGGAAATGTAACTGCGACTGATGTTTAACTGTTTCGCCACTTCGCGTTGCGGTAAGGCCACATGGTCATTCAAACCGTAACGCAAACTGATGATTTTAAATTCGCGTTCATTCAAGCGTGCGCGCATGGCGGTAACCAATTTTTGCATTAGCTGTTTGTGCATGGCCTCATCAATATCACTCTGCTCGCGGTCATCGGTAATTATGTCCACCAAACAAATTTCGTTACCGTCATGGTCATCGCCCAAACTTTCGTTCAAAGAGCCGACCTGCTGGTGTTTTTTGGAAACCCGCAAAAACATTAAGACTTCATTTTCGATGCAGCGCGAAGCATAAGTTGAAATTTGGGTGCCTTTGTCGGCTTTGAAAGAATTGATGGCTTTAATCAAACCGATGGTACCGCACGAAATTAAATCGTCGGCTTCGGCGGCTCCGTTGTATTTTTTGACCACATGAGCAACTAAGCGCAGGTTATGGCGGATTAAAATGTCTTTGGCTTGCATGTCGCCTTGCCAAAATTTTTGAAAATATGCTAACTCGTCTTTTTTGGATAAAGGTTTAGGAAAAGATTTTTTATCGTTAACCAATCCGGAAAAGAACAGTACTTTGCTTAAAAAAGTAATGAAATTTTCAAAAATCATATCACACTCTATATGCAGGCGCGGCGCAAAGTGTGATTAAAGTAAGATACAAATAATGCCGCCTTTACCGTTATTAACCACTTTACCGATGGTGCGTTTCATTTGCTTCATCGCATTCGCAGGCATGTTGGCGATTTTAGCGCCCACCCCTTCCTGCATGATTTCGTCCAAAGACTTACCGAAAATTGGGGTTTGCCAAACGGCCTCTTTGTTGGTTTCGTATTCACGTTTCAAAAATTCCAACATTTCTTTGGATTGTTCTTGCGTACCAATGGTCGGGGTCACTTCACTGCCGACATCAACTTTAATGATGTGTAAACTGGGGGCGGTCGCGCGTAATTTCAAACCGTAGTTTTTGCCGTGCTTATACAAGCGCGGTGTATCTAATTTGTAACTATCTAAGGTTGGCACCACGACACCATAACCTTTGGTTTCGGCCGCATCAATCGCGTCTTTCAACTTGTCATACTCTTTGGCTTTGCCCGCTACTTTTTGAATGTAAGCCATCAGGTGTTGTTCGTTTTGAATGTTCAAGCCACTTTCGGCAGAAATCAAATTAAAATACAAATCGTTCTTGGGTACTAAGTTATACACAATCGTGCCGGTCGCTACATCAATCTCGCTGGTTTCGATGGCACTAAAATAAGGGCTGTCAGCGCAAACATGGTCGGGATGATTATCCGCAATGCGACGTACGGTTTTGGTATAACGGCGCAAACGTTCAATCGCATCACCAATTACCGGATGGTTGGTAGGCATAACTTGCAACCAAGCTGGCATATTGACCTTGAAACCGGTTACCGGAAACTCCGCCAAGACACCGTCAAAAATTGCACTGATGTTATCCAAATTCAAGTTTTCCAAATCCATGCCCAAAACTTGGACATTGAACTTTTCGCGCAGTTCTTGACAAACTTGGGTGCAGGTTTGGTCATTGGGGCGTTTACTGTTGACCACGACGACAAAGGGCTTGCCGTATTGTTTCAATTCAAAAATTACTTTGGTTTCCGCAGTGACATAGTTGGTGCGCGGTAAATCGGTAATGGTACCATCGGTTGTAACCACCACGGCGATGGTACTATGGTCGACAATGACTTTGCGCGTACCAATTTCCGCCGCTTGGTCAAAAGGCATTTCCACATCGCTCCACGGCGTTTTCACATTACGAATATGACCACCCTCTTCCAAGCCACTGACTCCGTCAATCATGTAGCCGACGCAATCAATCATGCGCACCCGCATGGCAGCATCACCAATTTTAATACTGACCGCACGGTTCGGCACAAATTTCGGTTGGGTTGTCATAACCGCGGTACCGTCAGCCGACTGCGGTAATTCGTCAATCACGCGTTGTTGTTCGTAGCTATCCTCAATGTGTGGAATCGCTAACTGCTGCATGAATTTGGTAATAAAGGTCGACTTACCACAGCGGACCGGTCCAACTACCCCCAAATAAATATCCCCGTTTGTACGCGTTGCGATGTTTTCAAAAACCTGATTGTTCATAGCCATGATTATGAAACACGTTTTCAGGTTATAACTTAAAATTTAGGTTTTATTTTTTGACGATTTCAGTCGAATTACCCGCGTTAATGTCGTCCGCGTTGACGGCGTTCACCGGTTGTTCTTTTTTCTTCAAAATAAATTTGTTTTCCTTACCAGTAAACAGACGCACAATATTTTTACGGTGCGAATAAACAATTAAGCCGACACAGACCAAATAAAGCACAATTACCACGGGAGTTTTCGGGGCTTCAATACACAAGGACAAGATGGCCCAAGTTATCACACCCAATAGCGTGGACAAAGACATAATGTGGGTAATGGCTAACAACGGAATGTAAATGGCGGCCACAACCAACATCACAAGCGGGTTCAACACAAACGCTAAGCCCATCCAAGTTGCCAACCCTTTACCACCTTTGAAGCGGTACCAAACCGGAAAAATTGAACCGAAGATAGCGCTGATACCCATGGCCAACATGACAATGTAGTGACTTTGCGTGTACCAAGTAAATTTACCCGTGTAAAGACTGACGAACAAATAACCTATACTGGAAATGCTGGCGCACTTAAAGCACTCTAACAAAGTAACCAACAAAAACCATTTGAACCCCATCGCGCGACCAACGTTGGTTGCACCCGCGTTTCCCGAACCGACACGCGATAAATCCACGTGGCGAATTTTGGTCACTGTTTTTGCGACATTAAAGCCACCAATTAAATAAGCTAACGGACATAATAAAAATAACCACCAAAACATTATTCTTTCTCCCGATTTCTTAAAAGTAATTTAATCGGCGTACCGGAAAAGTCCACCGATTTACGCAAGGTATTTTCCAAGTAACGCAAATAAGTTCGACCAACCAAATTTTTGTTGTTAACAAACAAAGCAAAAGTCGGTGGCGCTACCGTAACTTGGGTTGCGTACAAAAACTTGGGACGACCAGCCGCCTTGAACGGAGGTGGCGTCATCGCCACAGCATCCAAAATTAAATCGTTTAATTGACCAGTGGTAATGCGGCGTTCGGTATTAGCCAAAACTTTTTCAACTGTGGTCATGACTTCGCCAATGCGTTGCCCCGTCAAAGCCGAAATGTAGATCGCTTGGAAATACGGCATGAAAGCCAAATCCACCGCCAACTTTTTGTTAAACTCTAATTGGGTGTAACTGTCTTTTTCCACGATATCCCATTTGTTAATGACAATCACGGAAGGTTTGCCCGCTTCGTGAATGTAACCTGTCAAACGGACGTCTTGTTCGGTTAAACCTTGGGTTGCATCCACCACCAACAAAACCACATCACTATTTTTAATACTGTGAATTGCACGCAAGACACTGTAATATTCCACAGTTTCCACTTCGACACTGCGCTTGCGACGAATTCCCGCAGTATCGGTTAAAATGTAAGGTTTGCCACAATAGTTAAACGGACTGTCAATCGCGTCACGCGTAGTCCCCGCAATGTCGCTAACCATAACACGTTTTTCCCCGAGCAAGGCATTGACCAACGAACTTTTGCCCGCATTCGGACGACCAATGATGGCAATGCGTTTGACGTTTTCCGGTGGTTGAGCGCGTAACAAATTTTTGGCGCGCAGTTTTTGCACTACGGAGTCTAACAAATCACCCAAACCAGTTTTTTGTGCACAAGAAACTGGCAACGGGTCACCAATGCCCAACTTGTAAAATTCGGCTAAGGTATTATCACGTAAAGTTTGGTTATCCAATTTATTGACACACAAAACAATGGGTTTGTTAAAAGCGCGTAACAGCTTAACCACTTTCATGTCATCACCGGTCACCCCGACCATACCATCAACCACAAAGACGACAACATCCGCAATGCCAACGGCGATTTCAACCTGCTCTTTGATGTGCGCGTTGAAAACACCTTCTTCAAAAGAGACACCGCCAGTATCAACCAAAGAAAAATTGTTTCCGCACCATTCACAATCAGCATAAATGCGGTCACGGGTTACCCCAGGTTGGTCATCAACAATACTTTGTCCATTTTCGGAAATCGTATTAAACAAAGTGGACTTGCCAACATTGGGGCGTCCCACCAAAGCAACTACCGGAACCTTAGCCAATTTGCACCACCTTTAAGCCCGCATACTTGGCGATGGCTTCGCTATATTTGTCAGGATAGCCCTTTTTGTAATAAACAGTATCAATGCCGACTACGGCTAAATTCTTCATACAAATTAAGCACGGTTTGTGCGTACAGTACACAGTAGCACCTTTCAAAGCAATACCATCGCGAGCAGCTTCACAAACACAACGCGTTTCCGCACAAACTGCATTACAAAATCCCGCTCGTGTACCGCTGGGGATATGGTTAATTTCACGTAAGCACCCCCCAATGGCAGCGCAATTTGGAGCGCCCTCCACTTGCCCATTAACGCCGGAAACCAAAACCTTGCCATCACGAACGATGACACAACCGACATGGTTACGTCCACAACGCGAGGTTTGCGCCAGCTCTTCTGCCATCTGCATATAATCCATCAATCTCAGTATAACCAAAAACTGGGTGGCAGTAAAACGATTGTTTCGCAACTTTCCGTGTTATGGTGACGCCAAGGAGGAAAAATGAAAATCAAACCACTATTTGACCGGATTCTTTGCAAGCCGGTCACCGAACAAACCAGTGCGGGCGGAATTTATATTCCCACCACCAATGCGGAACGCCACCAAATTATGACGGTGGTCGAGGTTGGTGCGGGTGCGCCCGTAGCCATCGGCGACAAAATCATCATCAACAAATACGCCGGCGCGGAAGTCGCCGCAAACAACGAAAAATTATACTTGGTGCAAAACTTTGACATCATCGGGGTGATTTATGAATAAAGCCCAAAAAGCCCTGTTCCGCGGGGTCAACCGTCTAAACGATTTAGTCAAAATTACCATTGGTCCCAACGGACGCAACGTGATTATCGACCGCGCCAACGGCAGTCCCCTCATCACTAACGATGGCGTAACCATCGCCAAACAATTCAAATTAACCAATCAGCAGGAAAACTTAGGTGCGGATGTCATCAAACAAGCCAGTCTAAAAACCAATACAGAAGCTGGCGACGGTACCACTTCGGCGATCGTTTTGGCGACCGCCATCATGAACCAAGCCAAACGAGCTTTGCGGAGAGGTTACCAACCCATGCAGTTAAAAGAAGCGTTATTAGCCGCCGCACGCAAGGCGCTGGAATTATTACCGCAATATGTCCGCCAAATTCATAAATATGAAGATTTGTTACACGTTGCCACCAACAGCTGTGCCAATGCGGAAGACGGTGCCATGGTTGCCAAGGCCTTGTCCAAAGTTGGAGTCGAGGGGTTGATTTCGTTAGAAATGAATCAGTTAGGCACCACCCAGTTATCCTTTACCAACGGCGTAAAGTTGGCAGCCCAAATCGCCTCACCATACTTAAAAGTCAATACTATGCACAACGCCAAAGTTTTAGTCACGACCGGCAGTATCAACACCATGCAGGAAATTTTACCAATTTTGGAAGACGCGGTACAAAACAAAACGCCACTGCTTTTGGTAGCGGAAGATTACGCCCCCGCGGTGATTAACGCTTTGGTTTTAAACCGTGCCAAAGCTGGACTGCAAGTAGTGGCGGTAACATCCAGCGCATTGACCGACTGTGCAGTTGTGACAAATGCGACTTTAATTGCGCCCGAAAACGATTTAACCTTGGCACGCGCTACGGCTAAACATCTGGGTCACGCCAACCAAGTGGTATTTGAAAACGGACAAATCGTAATTTTAAGTGACGAAAAAAGCCCGACGTTTGCACAGCACATCGACCTAATCAAGGACGAATTAAACGCAGCAACCGACGATTATCACCGCACACGCTTGAAAGAACGCTTAGCCAATTTAACCGCGACCGCGGGTCTAATCAGTGTGGGTTGTCCCACCGAAGCCGAAACCATGGAAAAACGTTTGCGCATTGAAGATGCGGTGGCAGCTACCACTAATGCCATGCGCGATGGTGTGGTTACCGGTGGCGGGTTGACGTACTTAAAAATTGCGCAACATTTAAACCCACACGATATCGGCGAACGAATTTTACGCCACGCCCTACCCGCGATTTACCGTCAGATTAACCGCAATTATCACTTCGACGCCCAGACCTGCACCGCGATTGACGCTGCTACTGTAATCAAAAGCGTAATTCAAAATGCCACTTCGGCAGCCGCTATTTTGATTACCACCGGCGCCATTATTTCGAACGCGATTTAAACAACATTCCAATCATTAAACCCGAAACAATGGCGACCGCAATGCCCGCCGACATGGCGGTCAAACCACCCGTAAAAATACCAATGAAACCATACTTGTCAATGTTTTCAAAAGTACCTTTCACTAAGCCGGCGCCAAAACCAGTAATTGGTGTGGTCACTCCGGCTCCGGCAAATTTTTTCAACGGTTCAAACACCGTGCAAACTTGCAAGATGGCACCCAGCACAACGAAGGAAACCAAAATGCGTGCGGGGGTCCAATTAGTTTTTAAAATTAACAACTGTCCCAGCGCACAAATTAAACCGCCAATTAAAAACGCCCACAAAAATATCATTCCGCGACCTCCTCAATTACGACTGCGTTGGCAATGCCGGGGGTACTTTCCCCCTGAAAGGTGGTGGTTGGCGACAACAAAGCTCCGGTTGCCATAAACAAGACTTTATGAAATTCGCCTTTTTGGAACTTATCCAAAATAAAGCCATTCAAGGTTACCGCGCTACAACCACAACCCGAACCGCCCATGTCAACTTTTTGTTTGGCGGAATAAATCAACTTACCACAATCATAGTAGTTTTCGCCTAAATCATACCCTTGGTCTTTTAACAGGTCGCGCAAGGCCTCTTCGCCAATTTGTCCCAAGTCGCCCGAAAAGATGGCATCGTAGTCTGACGGTTTGGTCTTGGTATTTTGGAAATGGCGCACCAAAGTATCGGCGGCGGCTGGCGCCATGGCTGCACCCATGTTGTTGACGTCTTTGACACCGTAGTCCACTACCCGTCCAATCGTGCCACAAGTCACGGCAATCCGTGACTTTTTCTTGTTCGACAAAAAGGTCGCTCCCGCTCCTGTTACTGTCCATTGCGCCGTGGGTGGGCGTTGGTTACCAAATTCCAACGGCGTACGATACTGGCGTTCCGCAGTGGCAAAGTGCGAACCCGCGGCCGCTACCGCGTGGTTAATGACACCGGCATCAACAAAGGTTGCCGCGACCAACAAGGATAATGCCATCGTGGAACACGCACCATACACGCCCACATAAGGCAACCCGATTTCCCGCATCGCAAAGGAAGACGAAACAATTTGGTTTAACAAGTCCCCCGCAAAAACAATGTCGGGCTGAATTTTGGCTTTTTGCATAGCGCCTTGAATGGCGGTAATGAAGAATTTACGCTCGGCACCTTCGTGGGTTTTTTCGCCGAAATATTCGTCCTTTTCGACTTGGGAAAAGGTGGCACCCAACGGTCCCTCGCTTTCCTTTTTTCCCGCAACCGAATACCAACCAATAATGCGCGGTTGGTTTTTGAAAATAATTGTACTCATAAAAACAACCCCACAATAAAGTATCCTAAGCCACACAGCATCGCGATGGCAGTACCAACTACAATTACCGGCCCCGCGATTTTGAACATATTGGCACAAGTACCAAAGATAATTCCCTCTTTACGAAACTCCATCGCCGCACTGGTAATACTGTTGGAAAAGCCAGTAATCGGCACAATGGAACCACCGCCGGCGAAGTAGCCAATCTTATCGTAAACACCTAAGCCGGTTAGGACCGATGCCAAAAAGATTAAGGTCGAAGATACCAAGGCGCCAATCTGGGTTTGGTCATAGTTCGGTAGCCACATTTTATACAACGCGTTCAACCCCTCACCCAATAAACAAATTAAACCACCCACAATAAAGGCGCGCAGTAACGAACACCAGACTTTACTTTTGGGCGTAATCTTTTTGATATACGCCGCATATTCCGCTTTGTCCATGTCCCAATTATTGCCTAATTTAAGTAAACAATACGACCGGTTCGCCTTTTTTAACCATAGTTTCCTGCACGGGGAAAGAGCCAGTAACTTGTTCGCCTTCGCCGTCAACCTCAACAAACAGCCCCGCACTTTCCAGCGTTTTTACCGCGTCCATCACATTCAAATCTTTAACTTTGGGAACCGCCACCAAAGCACTACCCGTGCCGTTTTCAAATTCAGTATCAAACGGAAACTTTTTGTAAGCGGTAATTTGTCGAAAGATTTCCCCGACACAGGGCGCAGCCACCAAACTGCCGTAATAAACGCCAGTGCTGGGTTCGTCGACGTACAAATAGCACGCATAGCGCGGTGTTCCTTGTACCGACAAAAAGCCCCAGAATGAAGAAACATATTTGCCCGCTGCAATGTGACCGTCCACATATTTTTGCGCCGTACCAGTTTTACCACCAACTTGGTATCCTGGCACCGCGGCCTTTTTACCACTGCCTTGACTGACGACTCCGCACAGTAACTGGCGCAAGGTAGTACTGGTTTGTGCGGAAACAATGCGACCTTTGACATTGGAATCTAACGGATAATCCCCCACCTGTTTCACAAAATGTGGCGTGCGTAAAATGCCATCACCAACCAAGGCGCTGACCGTGGCAATGAATTGAATGGGTGAAACCGCAATCGCTTGCCCAAATCCGATACGCGCCAAGTCTACATCGCGTACACGGTCTTTGTTCAAAAGTAAGCCCGACGGTTCGCCATAAAAATCTACCCCGGACTTTTGTCCAATGCCGAACTTTTCTAAATATTGATAATAGCGTTCCACCCCCAGCCGTAAAGCTAAATCCATGAACACGCAGTTACAGGAATTGTTCACCCCTTCCGCCAAAGTTTGTGTGCCGTGACCTTTGGTTTTCCAACACTTAATGCGTTCGCCCGCGATGGTTCGACTGCCGGAACAAGTAAATTTGTTGTCCAAACTAACTACGCCCGCTTCCAAGGCCGCCGCCAAAGTGATGGTCTTGAAAGTTGAACCTGGTTCCAAAACGTTAATCATCGGCGAGTTTTTAATCTGCGCTAGTAACTTTGCGACATCATCGCGCGGTTGTTCGTTCAAGTCATAATATGGCGCACTGCCCGAAGCCACGACCCCACCGGTTTGAATATCATAAACGATGGCAGCCACGGATTTGGCTTGGTGTTCGTGATACGCTTGGTTAATGACATTTTGCACAATATTTTGAATACCGGCGTCCAAGTTTAATTGCAAGTCTTGTCCCGCTACGGATGGCACATAGTATTCCAAGCCGTCTTTAACTTTAATTCCGCGTAAATCACTTTGCGTGGCAATGCGTCCATCCAAACCGCGTAACGCTTCATCGTAATAGGCCTCCAACCCCTCCTGTCCGTGGTTATCGACACTGACAATGCCCAGCACCTGTGCTCCCACACTGCCCAAAGGATAATTGCGCTGGTAAGTTTGGCTGAGATAAACACCGTCCAAGTTAGCCGCCACCAAGCGCATCGCGGTCGCTTTGTCCACCTGCATTTTAATCAGCCATTCACTGACCGTCTTACTGCTGACTTTTTGTAGCACCCGTTCGTACGACATGCCCAAAATTTCGGACAAGGTTCGTGCGGTGGCTTCCTGATTTTTTACGGCGACCGGACGCAAATAAACGCTATAAGTCAAACCCGAAGTTGCTAAGACCAAACCATTGGTGTCATAAATCGTGCCACGCTCCGCCATCAAAGGTAGGTCACGGTACCATTGGTCGGCTGCCCGCACTTTTAACGCTTGCCCAGTCAGCATTTGCAACCAAATTAAACGCCCACTTAACACCACAACAATGGTCAACGCCACAGCAAAAAAAGCGGTCAAACGCCGCTTTTCACTGGTCACTGTGTAAAGTCGCATACCTATCTCTATGACAACGCTCAATTAAATAGACGACTTAATGAATGGCACAGCCAATCAAAGAACGAGCTGTCGACACCAACACTGGCAGATTCCGCCGCACCGCTTTCGGTTTTGACGACATACTGAACATTTTGTGCCGCACCGCCGTTCGCACTTGCCGTTTTGCGTGCTTCTTCCAGACTGGCTTGACTTTCAGTTAAAGATTTTTCCAAGGCGGTCGATTCTTGCACCAAAGCGTTAACTTCGGCCGACATGGTCACCAAACTGACGATGTTCACAATGAACAACACCGCCATCAAAAGGAAAATTGAAGCCGCCACCGAAATGGCTGCAATCGTTGATTTCTGAAACTTAACCACATACTGGGTGCCTTCTTCTAACTCGCGATCCAAAGGACTTTCCACCACAGTGACCGTTTGCGGAGCTGCAACCGCGGTCGCAGCCGGTGCTTGAACCTCAACCGTCGCGGGAGCAACCGGCGAAGTCAGGTATTCGGTACTGTCAATGTACGGACGCACAACTTGGGGTTGGGCTTCGGCCGCCACTTCTTCGTAGGTTTCGTACGGACGCAAAGCCGTGGTATCAACAACCTTAGGACGGGTGGGCATAGTTGCTGGTTCATGATAATGAGCAAAAGACGGACGCAACGGTTCGTGCTTTTCAATCACTTGTTCGGGGGCTGGCGCAGTCATGGTTGGAACTGCTTGTGGTTCACGGGCAAACAAAATCGCTGCTGCCTCTTCTTTGGCAGAAACGATTCCCGGACTCTCAACTGCTGTTGCCATTTTCCTCCTATAATTTGGAAACCACACGCAACTTAGCGGAGGCGCTGCGTGGGTTAGACTCTGTCTCTTCTATTGTCGGACAAATCGGTTTCTTTGTCAACAATTTTACACTGGCACGGTGCCCACAAATACACTGCGGAATTTTGGGTGGACACAGACAATCCGTGGCTTCGCGTTTGAAGGTTTGCTTCACAATCCGGTCTTCCAAACTGTGAAAACTGATGACCGCCAAACGACCGTTGGGCTTCAACATTTGAATTGCACCGTTCAAAAACTTTTCGATACTTTCCAGTTCTTGGTTGACCTCAATGCGGATGGCTTGGAAAGTACGTTTAGCAGGATGACCTCCAGTTTTACCATAACCCGCAGGTACGGCCTTTTTAATCACATCGACCAAATGTCCGGTACTGCGAATTGGACGCGCCGCCACAATCGCCGACGCAATTTTACGCGCGTAACGCTCTTCCCCATACTGCCAAATGATGTCTGCCAACTTGCCTTCGGGATAACCATTGACTACGGTGTCCGCAGTTTTGGTCGCATCGGTATCCATGCGCATATCCAATGGCGCATCTTGGGTGTACGAAAAGCCACGTTCCGGCGTATCAATCTGGTACGAAGAAACTCCGAAGTCGGCTAAGATGGCATCCACATGTTCAATGCCCAAACTGGGTAAGACGTCCGCAATGTCACGGAAATTACATTTAACCAAACGTACCTCGACCGGTGCGTCCGCTAAAACTTTGGCACTAAACTGCAAAGCGGTAGTATCCCGATCTAAACCGACCAAGGTACCACCGCTAATGCGTTTTGCAATTTCACGACTGTGACCCGCACCACCCAAAGTGGCATCGACCACAACCATATTTTTTTTGAGATTTAAAGCCGTCAAACATTCGTTAAGCAAGACGGGAATGTGCTGGAAATTAAGCGTGCCTGGATCAATCATATCCCCATTTATCATTGACCCAAGCCCCCCTTAATGCCTTAATTGTATACCTTGCTACGATATGACGCAACTTTTTTGTAACTATCCGCACGAATATCGGTATCCAAAGCTGCCAACAACTGTGCGGTGCGTTTGTCCACGGTTTTGGGCATTTCGACGAAAATCTTGACGATCAAATCACCTGTACCCAAAGCGCGTAAGCGTTTGACACCCTTACCACGGATGCGACGTAATGTGCCGCTTTGCGTGTTCGGGGGGATTTCCAAATCCATGTAGCCACCAACCACCGGAATTTTAACCTTAGTTCCCAAAATGGCTTGGGTGAAGGTAATCGGCAACTCCATGTACAAATCGAAGTCTTCACGCATTAAAATTGGGTGTTTCGCGACATGGATACGAATTTGCAAATCACCGGAGATACCGGCGGCACCTTCTGCCATGTTACCTTCCCCGCTGATGGTTAATGTTTGACCATCGTCAATGCCAGCCGGAATATTGATGGTCGACGAAACTTGTTTTTTGAAACTGCCTTTGCCACCACAGGTACGGCATTTATCCGTAATGATTTTACCAGTACCGTGACAAACCGGACAAGTCGCCGTATTTTCAATCACGATTCCGCCCAAGCGTTGCGCTTGTTTAACCTGACCAGCGCCGTGACAGTAACTGCAAGTTTGTAAACTACTGTCGTCTTTGGCACCCGTACCGTGACAGTCTGGGCAGCGTTCGCTACGGTTGAAAACGATGTTTTTGGTGGTACCGTTGCAACTCTCTTCAAAAGTGATGTCGCAATCAATGACAATGTCACTGCCACGGCTGGCACGCGAACGGGAACGACGTCCAAAGATACCGTCCAGTCCACCTTGGTCAAAAATATTTTCAAAGATGTCGCCGAAGCCACCAAAGCCACTGAAATCAAAGCCACCAAAACCGGCACCACCAGCCCCACCACCAAAGCTGGGACCATCTGCCGAACCGAAGCGGTCGAAGTTCGCTTTCTTTTGCGGGTCACTTAAAATTTCGTAAGCCGCATTAATTTCCTTAAACTTTTCTTCCGCTTCCTTGTTGTTCGGGTTTGCGTCAGGGTGATATTTTTTCGCCAAACGACGATATGCCGACTTAATTTCGTCGGCACTCGCGTTCTTGCTGACACCTAATGATTCGTATGGATTAGTCATTATTTGTTATCTTGCGCTGCGCCAGAATCTGCGTTTGCTGCTCCTTCTGTGTTTGCACCTTGATTTTGTTGGTACAATTTCATTACAACTGCCTGAGTTGCTTGGGTAAACTCACCCATTTTCTTTTTAATGCTGTCGGCATCGTTATCGTCGGCGATGTCTTTCTTGAATTTTTCGGTTGCGTCGGTCAAAACCTTCTTGTCGTCTTCGGACAATTTTTCGCCGTTTTCACGCACCAATTTTTCAATACCCAAAATCGCACCGTCCGCCATGTTCTTCGCATCCACAACTTCCTTACGTTTTTGGTCTTCCGCAGCGTTGGCTTCGGCTTCTTTAATCGCCTTGTCAATATCTTCCTTGCTCATGTTCGTGCTGCTGGTAATCGTAATTGATTGTGATTTGTTCGTACCTAAATCTTTCGCAGAAACCGAAACAATACCGTTCGCATCAATATCAAAGGTAACTTCAATTTGTGGTACGCCACGTGGTGCCGGTGGAATATCGGTCAACATAAAGCGTCCCAAAGTTTTGTTATCCGCGGCAAATTCACGTTCACCTTGCAAGACATGAATGTCAACGCCCGGTTGGTTATCCGCAGCGGTCGAGAAGATTTGGCTCTTTTTGGTTGGAATCGTTGTATTACGTTCAATCAATTTGGTGCAGACACCACCCAAGGTTTCAATACCCAAGGACAATGGTGTAACATCCAACAACAAGACGTCTTTGACATTACCGGTCAAGACACCACCCTGAATTGCGGCACCAATCGCCACGCATTCATCGGGGTTAACGCCCTTAAACGGTTCTTTACCAGTCTTTTGTTTCAAAGCAGCAACCACGGCTGGGATACGGGTTGAACCACCAACCAAGATGACTTTCGCGATATCGTTAAAGGTCAACTTCGCATCTTTCATACAAGCATCAACACATTTCATTGAACGGTCAATCAAATCTTTGGTCATGTCATCAAATTTGGCACGGCTCAAATCAAATTCCAAATGTTTCGGGCCATTCGCATCCGCGGTAATGTACGCTTCGCTGATGGTCGTTTTGGTCATACCACTCAAATCGATTTTGGCTTTTTCCGCGGCTTGTTTCAAACGTTGCATTGCCATTTTGTCTTTACTCAAATCAATGCCGTTCTTGGCTTTGAAATCTTCTACCAACAAGTCGATAATGCGTTGATCGAAGTCATCACCACCCAAGTGGGTATCACCGTTGGTTGCTAAAACTTCAAAGACACCGTCGGCCAAATCCAAGATGGAGACATCAAAGGTACCACCACCCAAATCGTAAACCAAGATTTTTTCACTCTTGGAGCCGTCTTTATCCAAACCATAAGCCAAGGCCGCAGCGGTTGGTTCGTTAATAATACGCATAACTTCCAAACCAGCAATTTTACCCGCATCCTTGGTAGCTTGACGTTGGCTGTCGTTAAAGTATGCTGGAACCGTAATAACGGCTTTGGTAACCTTCGCGCCTAAGTACGCTTCGGCATCAGTTTTCAATTTGGTTAAAATCATTGCGGAAATTTCTTGTGGTGTGTATTTTTTACCACCCATGGTAACTTTTTCCGCGGTACCCATTTTACGTTTAATGGAGATAATCGTATCTTCCGCGTTAGAAACGGCTTGACGTTTTGCCACTTGACCGACAATACGTTCGCCGGCTTTGGTCACACCGACCACTGATGGAGTGGTACGTCCGCCTTCGCTGTTGGCAATGACCACTGGTTCACTGCCCTCAATGACCGAGACACAACTGTTGGTTGTTCCCAAGTCAATACCGATAATTTTGTTTGTTGTTTGCATTTTTTTACTCCTTTTTATGTTTATGTTTTGTTAGTAATTGATAATCAAATTTTGCTTAGCGGCTATGCTCCGGATACTTTGACCATAGCGGGTCGCAAAACATGACCGTGGAAAGTGAAACCTTTTTGCCATTCTTCCAAGATTTGGTCGGCTGGCACACCGTCCACCTTTTCCACCGCGACTGCGTTATGCAATTTGGGGTCAAAAGGTTGGTCTTTGGTTTGAATCGGCTCGATACCTAATTTTTCAAACAGGTCGTCCAGTTTCTTGCGAATGATTTCAAACCCTGCCAAGTCGGCGGGATCGGCAATCTTCTTACCGGCCTCCACCACGCCGTCGTAAATTGGTAACAACAAATTGACGACATAAGTTTGACCATCTTGGAACGAAGCAGCAACCGCATTTTGATTACGACGTTTGTAGTTTTCAAATTCGGCCTTCTGGTATTTAGCTAAGTCCAAGTTGGCTTTGGCCTTGGCTTCCAAATCAGCAATCAATTTTTCGGTTGTGGATAATTGATCTTCTGCTTTGGTCGTTTGCTCTGCGGCAGTTGTTTGCGCCTTAGCATTATTTTTTTCCTTCATCTTGCTTACCTCCTATCAACAATCGTTGTTCTTTGGTTTGCGACAACAACGCATACAAGGCAATGATTAGTTGTTTGTAATCAATGCGGTCCGGACCAACCAAGCCGATGCTAGCAACGTTTTCGCCACAGATATTGTAGTTGAACTTGATGATGGAACTGTCCGCCAACATTTTGTCGTCAATTTCTGCACCAATCACTACGGTATCGTCGGCGTCCAAAGCTTTGCTCATGGTGGCGTCGTCGCTGACCGCCTTACTGATTTGACGGACACGGTCAATGTTGTTGTATTCAGGAATCTCCAACAATTTAATCGTGTTCAAGTTGCGGTCAATGTTGGTATCAATAAATTTTTCCAGTTGTTTACTGATACCTTGGCACAGTTCATCAAAGAACGCCAATTCTTGGCTGATGTTTTTGGCAATGCTGGTTAAGTTTTCCAACATTTCGCGCAAAGTCATACCACGCACTTTGGTGTTCAACGCCGCACTGGCATCTTCGGCTTGTTTATCCGATAATGGTTGACTGGTATGTAAAGTACCGTTCAAGCTGCCTGCACTGGTTTTAATCAAAATCATGGTATCGCCTTCAAGCAACGGAACCAAGGTGACATTGACAATGTGCAAACCCGCAAACTTGGTCTTGACCACAACCGGAAAGTTAAATGTTTCCGAAATCTTAGCGGTCAAGTCTTCCACAATCTTCGGCAAACTTTGCACACGTTCGGAAACATTATTGGCTGCGAAAGACAACTCGCCCGCCTTAATGTTCATCTCGCCCAAAATCCGGTTGACGTAGGCGCGATAACCCATGGTCGTTGGCACGCGTCCCCCACTGGTATGTACCTGACGCAAGTAGCCCATTTGTTCCAAAGTCTTCAAGTCGTTACGAATGGTTGCGGATGATTTCGCGAAGTCGCCACGGCTGGCCAAAGTACCCGACGCAATCGGAGTTGCGTTGCGGATATATTCTTCCACACTAATCATCAGCAAGTTTTCTAACCTTTCCGACAATTTCGCCATATTGCTAGCACTTACCTCCTTGTACTGCTAATATTATATGCAAAAATTAGCATTGTCAACCCTTTTTTGCTAATTTTTTTTAGTACAAGCCCCATTCGGCTAATTTTTCAAAACCGCCAATCTTTTGGATGTAAGCGCGGGCGACTTCCACGATTTCCGCGTAAGGTTTGCCGTCGACCGTGGCATCACCAATCGCGCAAGACAATTCCACCGGCTTACCGGTTTTTTGTGCTTGCAAGAAAGCATAAATATTGATACTGACGTCAGCTTTGGAAAGGTCCTTGCCCTGTAAGCCACCCCCTGTCACACTGTGTCCCATATCACTACCCAACTTACGATTGGTAGCGCCGGTATCCACATCGGTACCGCCCGTCCAATCACCCAAGGGATTGACCACGACTTGGTAGCCCGCTTTTTCATAAGTGGCGCGCAATTTCGCACTGTCGGCATTGCTTTGGCAAATTACCAATTTCTTGCCGTCTAAAACATATTTACCGTCATAAGGATATTCCGCATAAATTTCGCGCGCAATCTTGGACAAGGTTTTTTCTTCCTTGGTCAAAGGTACGCCTTTGAAAATACCGTTATCGCCACAACGTAAACCTTCACTTTGGTTTTGTGCCAAGTAAGTGTCCTGTGGCACAACATTCAATTTGACTTTCAAATCGCCCGCAATGCGACGCACGATTTTTACCACATCTTTACGGCGGAATTTTACACTGGTTTCCGCAATAATGGTACACAGTCCGTGTCCCGCTAAAACTTCGACCGCAATGCGCGGGTCAGCTTGCTGTTGGTACGCTAAATCGACCAACGCCCCCGCAATACAATCAGCAACTTTGTCCGGATGAGCCGGATTAACTTTTTCAATCATTTGTGATCAATCCTTTTAATTCGGGATTTGAAATCAACCCTTAATGGTCGGGGTGGCGGGAATTGAACCCACTGCCTCTTGCACCCGAAACAAGCGCGATACCGATTCGCTACACCCCGGTAACTATACCTTACCACAAATCGATTGACGAAGCAATAACTTTATGAAAAACTGGAAATAATTTCAATTTTGACTTGGGGGAAAATCACGAATGAAACACTGGTGGAAAACTTTGGTCACCGCTTTGGTTTGCGGTTTAAGTGCAACAATTTTTGCGGCTTGCGGTAAGCAATTAAACGCTGCAACCTTGGAGAACACCATCCCACCACAACAAATTGATGAGGTTGAAACGCCGGAAACTCCTGTCATCGATACACCGACGGAAGATACCCGACCGGACACAACCGTTTGCACACACGACCACCACGAATTGGACGAGTTAATTGAAAGCGAACCTGCCAAATGCACCCAAGATGGCTATAATGTTTACCGTTGTCATGATTGTGGTGAAACTTACCAAGTACCGAATGGCGAAAAGGCCTTAAACCATGACCCCGTAACATTCAACACCGCAACTGCCACCGAGGGTGGTAAATTAACGACAATTTGTCAACGTTGCCGTGAAATTTTATCCGAAGAAGACTCCGCCCCATTAGGTCATAACGATGACGACGAACCCACGACGGATGACCCAACGATCGACGAACTGACAATGGATGAACCCGCAACGCCGGTTTCGCCTTTGGAAAATTTGGACGACACTTATTGGGCAGTCGGAAAGTGCGCCATTAAGTTTGTAGGTTTTACACTAACTTCCCAAAACGATCAACAAGCTATCTACACCGGTACCTATACCAGTTTCAGATACGAAAATGGTAAAGTTTCCCAAAAACTATCCATATATAAAGGCAGTTATACCTTAACGATTCGTTACGGCACGAATACCGCTTATTATCTGTCATTTACCGACGACAACGACGAAAACAACGCTAACAATAATTTAACTTACAAGCCTGCTACCACAGCGGGTAAAATTGTCCACCAATTCGAAGGCGACTTATTATTTAAATATAACAATTGCACTTTAATTTTTATTGAAGATGAGGTACAATAAGGTGATGAACTTAAAACAAGTCTTAGAACAACAACTCCAAAAGATTGAGCCAACCGCAAATTTATCGGTCAGCGAAAAAGCGGATTTTCAGTGCAATACGGCTTTTACCTTAGCCAAACAGCAACACCAAAATCCGATTGCGTTGGCAAACCAAATTGTCGAACAATGGAACCAACAAGCGGGTAACTTGGCCACCGCGACCGCAGTGAATGGCTTTATTAACTTTAATTTAACCGATCAACAGTTACAAACTGTGGCGGAATACGTGACCAGTAAAAACTTGCTACCGCTGGCAACACAAAAACCGCGTACCGTATTTTTCGACTACGGCGGTGCGAATGTTGCCAAGGAATTGCACATTGGACATTTACGCTCCCCCATTATCGGCGAAGCGTTAAAACGTGTTTTTCAGGCCTTTGGACACAGCACAATTTCCGGCGCGTACTTAGGCGACTGGGGTTTACAAATGGGTTTGGTTATCGCCTCCATTATTGAACAAGGCATTGATGTACATGACGTAACCTTAGCTATGCTCGGCGAAATTTACCCCGCGGCTTCCAAACGTAAAAATGTTGACCAAGAATTTTATAACCGCGCCGCCACCATTACCGCTAAATTACAAAACATGGAAGAGCCCTATTACGGCATGTGGCAAGTTTTGCGCAACTTATCGGTCAACCAAATCAAAAAGAATTATGACAAATTGAATTGCACCTTTGATATTTACGATGGCGAAAGTTCTTACCAACCGAATGTCGACAAGATACTGAAAATTTTGCAGGACAAAAAACTGGTGGAAGCATCACAAGGTGCGTTAATTGTGAATGTGGCCAAACCTGAAGACCAAAAACCCATGCCACCCGTAATTGTCAAAAAACAAAATGGTGGCGATTTATACGCAACCTCGGATATTGCTGCAATCTATACCCGTTATCAAAAATACCACCCCGACCAATTTATTTACTTTACGGACGCGCGCCAAAAATTACACTTTGAGCAAATTTTCCGCGTAGCCCATATGGCAGGCTTGGTTTCCGACAGTACGGAGCTGACCCATGTCGGTTACGGTACCATTAACGGCAAGGACGGTAAACCATTCAAAACTCGTGATGGTGGTACCATCAAGTTGGAAGACATTATGGACACGGTGGCGGCCGCGACAACCGAATTTGCCGTAGGTTTGTCCGCGTTAAAATTCGCCGACCTAATCAACCAAGTTCACAAAGACTACATTTTCGATTTACAAAAATGCGTTTCCTTTGAAGGTAAAACCGGACCGTACATTTTATACACCATTGTGCGTATCAACGCGATTTTCGCGAAAGCCGGCACTTTCCACTGCAACTTTGCCAATTTGTCCCAATACATGACGGACAATATCCGCAAGGTCATTGTCAGTGTGGTTAAATTAGCCGAAGCGTACAACGTGGCATTAAACACTTTGTCTTTGAACGCAATCACAGACGCAATTTACAATTTAGCCAACGCCTTCACCGCTTTTTATACCGAAACCAACATTATCCACGAAACCAATCCCGACAAAAAGGAATTGTATTTGTCGGTCGCCCAATTAACCAAAACAGCCCTGGAAATCGGGCTGCATACTTTGGCGATTGATACGGTCGAAAAAATGTAATTATTTTTTCAAGAAATCTTTGAATTCGCTTTTAATAATGCTAACTTGGTGGCCGGCTTTGTATTCTTTCAATTTAAGTTCACGGTACTCTGAATAGTCACGCGCGCAAACATTATCAACAATAGTATTAAACCTAGTACGTTTACCGTACGATGTCAAGGTTGCAAACAAGGTTTTGTCATAGTTTTGGTCGACACCGGATGCTGCGGTAAAGATGAAATCGCTGACATCACGGGTATACATGATAATGTGCAAGCCATATTCCGACCAAGTTTTATCAATCGCACCTTTGCCGTTCACACCATTGTTTTTTAATTTCAAACTGGTTTTGGTAAATGACTCCACCATGGTGTTATTGCTTTCGGTCGTGCTCATTAAATATTCGAATTGCGGTTTGCTGGTCGAAGAGTTCAATTGATCCAAGTTCTGCATACCCGGGTCAGTGTTATACTTGTTAATGTATTGACGGAAAATTTGATATTTTTCTTCCACAGTATTCGCATGATCCAACGCAGTTTTTACCTCACCGTAAATATTGGCGGCGGATACCCCGTTGCTGCTAACTTCGGCATAAAGTTTGTTCAATTCGTTTTCGGCGTTATAGGATGGATCCTTTTCCGCACGTTTTTGAATCTTTTGATACTGGGTTTTCTGCTCTTCGGTAAAGCCAACCAAAATGTGACTGACCGTAAACAAGTTATTGGCGACGTTTTGTGGAATGTAGTAAGCATCCGCCAAACCCGAACTAATTAGGCTGGATTCCAGGTTGCTGTTCGGGAATAAATCATACTGCTTAATCGCTTCTTTCACCAAAGACTTGTAATTTTCAATCGCCTTTTTAGCCATATTGGTGGCGATATCACGACCACAACCAAAGTATTGGCAATCGGCGTGTTCCGCCTGGTTAATGCCGTTAATCTTTTCACACCAAGCGTCAAAATTTTCGCCACGTCGTAAATAATCTTTCCACGCTTGTTGATAAGCTTGTGCCAAAGTGTCAGGGTCACTGATACCCAAAGTAAAGAAGCCCAAGTTATAAGCCACATTCAAACGATTAACCAAAATTGAAGTGCGGTTGGCTTTCACCATACGGTCAATTTCACGGTTCAAAACCGCACGTTCGGATGACGACAAAAATTTGAAATAATCACTCTGTTTTTCGCCATCTTGTAAATAGTCGCGCGCAGGTGTCTTTAGTTTGGTAAAGCCGCTTTCAATGGCTTGTAAGTTGCGGATAATTTTGGAAATGGCTTGACGCACATTTTTGGGCGAAGCGACACCCGGAATATTTTTCGGACTATAATAACTGTAATCCTGAATGCGTAAAGCATAGTTATTGTCACTATCTTCGTAACTGGTCAAATTCAAAGTATAAACGCGTTCATCCCCTTCCGTGGTAACCAAAACATTGGGAGTGTAAGGTTGGTCAACTTTATCTTCGTCACTGGCTTCTTCGGTCTCGGTTTCGGCATTATCTTCCATGCCCAAAGCTTCAAAAATGTAAGCACGAATGGTTTTATCCATGGAAGCATATGCCTGTTTCAAAGCCAATGCTTCTTCAATGTCATCCAAAGCACCAAACTGTTCGATGGAGCGCTGTTCCATAATTTTATCGTTCAATAATGCTTCGGAAATAAATTCCAACAACTTACCACTGTCTTCAAATGAACTGGCGTATTGATAACCCCATTGGGCGTAAGCGTGATATAGTTCAGACCGTGAAACCGACAAATCCGAATTTGCCGTGGTCAAAACTTTGGTATCCGCACTATATTTCTTATCTAAATCAAGGGTAAACAAAGAGCAAGCCGAAAAACTGACCGCTACCACTAATATAAATGCAATTGCTACTAATCTCGTTCCAATTCTACGCATAAGTATTTATAATTATAAACCATATCTGACAAAAGTTACAATCTAATTTTTAATTACTAGAAGTCCTTCCTATATCTTGGGCGGCAGCTTGGCGTTGGGCTTCGGCGTTTTGTTTTACAGTTTCACGATCCGCCTGGGCAGCTTGTTCTTGCAAGAATTGTTGATATTGCGACCTCATTGCATTTTGCTGTAAATCGTTTACGACAAATTGCTCTACCAAATGCATGGCGGTTAAAGCCATTTCATTGACATCACGCCCATTGGGGTTCGACAAGTCATGATCCATGCGACCCACAGATTGTTGATTAAAGAAACGGTCGGTCATACCATCTAGATCACGACCTGAAATTTTACCCGTTTGAACCAAACTATCCAGGTTAAAGAATTGGGTGGCTACAGCATGTTTCACTGCTTCTTTTTCTCCCACGACACCCTCTTTTGCTGCTTCATTGAAAATGAAGATTGAATCCGCCATATAGTCATTCGCTTGTTTAGTTTTGTCAGCGCGAATGTTGCCGATAATCAATTTATTGCTTTGGTTGTCTTGTTCCGCCAAGATATATTCTTCCAAGCGCGCGAAATATGCTGGGTCATTATATTGCGGTGATTGCGGATCCGGCATTTTGGTCGCTAAGACATTTTCGCCACGCATGATACGCTTTTGGAGGTAGGCCTTATATTCACGGAAATATTTTTGTCGTTCAGTTTCCTCTTCGCCATCTTGCACTTGTTGTTCGGGAAGCGTCGTCACGGTAACCTTATCGCTTAAAATACGCGCTTTGGTTTTAGCATAAAAATCACGCGCCACATTTTCCGCTTGCACCGTATGCAGGTCCGGAATTTCTTCTTCGTTAAAATCGATTTGCACCGGATTTGCAATGGTGGATTCTTCTTCCGTAGTTTGCTTTACATCTTCCGGAGTAAACGAATAACCCGTTTCCTTTTCAATAATACTTTGGGTTAAACCCACTGCCTGAATATCACCAAAGATACTACCCTTGCCCGAATCTAAGAAATTAACGATACGATCGTACAAAGCCTTGTAACCACGCCACGGACCTTTTTTACCACTCTTTAAACCTTTAATTATATCATGTTCAATTACAGCACCGGTGCCAGTTTTTTCTTTAATGTGCTTACGACCTTGTTCACCAAGCACGCTGCCAATTTTATTTTCTTTTTTGGATTCGAAAAAATCAGGGTTCCTATCTTCTTGAATTTGCTGTTCGGCTGAACGCGTTTGAAAGAAAGTTACAATTTGCGTTTTTTCATTACCCGCAACGGACAAAATATCACCCAAGGTTAATTTGGTTTCCAAATCCTCATGATTAGCAACTGGTATCCTCGCGATTTCGCAACGTTTTTTGCAGAATGCTAAACTGTCTTTTAATAAACCATCATTCGCGCGAATTTGTTGCCACAAGTTGGTGTTTTGTTTCACGCCATCGTTTAAATGGTTAGCAAGACCATATTGTTGTGCCCAAGCACGAATTTGCTCTTGTAAGCGGTATAAACGGAAATCTTCATAGTACATACCATAGGCTTGTTTTTTATCTTTCTTCCAAGCGTCAAACTCTGCTTCATCATATTGATTACCCAGTTCACGTTGTAAGAATTGCTTAAAATTGGCATACAAAACTTCGCCCCACATCTCATTGGCAACGGTTTTATCAGCCACACTGATTTTTTGTTCCGGCACACCTTTCATAACCGCAGTGATGACTTCATCAACAACGTTATCCAACAAAAATCCCGTGTCAATCTTGGCGTTATTACCGGAGTTCAGCAAAGGAAGGTTTCCATTCGTATCGACGCCGGCAGCGGTTAAAGCACGCAACGCCGCGTCACTACGCCTCTCATCAACGCCCAAGTTTAACAAAAGTTGTTTTACCGTTTGACGGTCTAATGCCGTGTGGCGTTGGATATAATGATCAGCTTCTGGCGACTCGTCTGGATTATGAGGCTGCATACTTGCATCATAAGAATACTGATATACAATAGCGGCTTTAATCAAGTCGCGCAATTTACTTGCTGATAACTGCGAATTATTAAGCAATTGTTCAATTTCTTCCTCTTTCATTTCGGTGAAACTCGCTTGGTTGCCAGCAATAACTCTCTGTTCGTGACGCACCCCGAGACTCTTCAATGCATGAACAAAATATTCTTTTACATTTACCGATTGAAAGGTTAAGTTTTCCATATTTCAATTATATCAAGCACACATAATTTTAGCAATATCAATTTGACTTTTTTGGCACAAAAATCGCATACTGAATTATGTTAAATAAAATCAAAAATCCTAAGGATTTGAAAAAAATTTCCGTAGCTGAATTACCCGCGCTTTGTGCGGAAATCCGCCAAGCTTTGATTCAAAAAATCAGTACTAACGGCGGGCACTTAGCCCCCAATTTAGGCGTAGTTGAATTGACCACCGCACTACACTATGTTTTCAACGCACCGGTCGACCAAATTGTTTTCGATGTTTCACACCAAACTTATGTCCATAAAATGTTAACCGGACGCGCTACAGCTTTTACTGACCCGAAACATTACCAAGATGTGAACGGTTTTGCCAACCCCGCCGAAAGTCCGTACGACTTGTTTACTTTGGGTCACACTTCGACCGCGTTATCGCTCGCGTGTGGTTTAGCCAAAGCCCGCGACTTGCAAAAGCAAAAACACCATGTGATAACTATCATCGGCGATGGTTCACTTTCCGGCGGTCAAGCTTACGAAGCGTTGAACAACATTGCCGAACAAGGTGGCAACAACATCATCATTGTCAACGACAACGAAATGTCAATTGCGGAAAATCATGGTGGCTATTACCGCAATTTGGAACTGTTGCGCACAACCAACGGTCAGAGTGAAAACAACTTCTTCCGCGCTTTGGGCTTGGATTATGTTTACGAGCCGAACGGCAATGATGTGGCAAGTTTAATTAAAACCCTTAACCAAGTGAAAGATTGCACCGCGCCCACCGTGGTTCATGTCCATACCCTTAAAGGCTGTGGTTACCAACCGGCAGAAAACAATCCGGAAATGTTTCACTATACCGCACCATTTGACATAAACACCGGTAAACACTCAACTACGGGCGACAATGACAACTACACTGACATTACTTATCAATACCTTGCCGAACGCATGCAATCCGACCGCAAACTAGTGACCATTACTTCGGCGACCCCGAACCCGACTGGTTTTAACGCGGAACGCCGTAAACAAGCGGGACAACAGTTTGTCGATGTGGGCATCGCTGAAGAACACGCGGTGGCTTACGCGGCAGGCTTGGCAAAAGGTGGCGCGCATCCCGTTTACGAAGTACAAGGTTCGTTCTTGCAACGCAGTTTCGACCAACTGCACCAAGATTTAGCCCTGGATAACAACCCCGCCACACTGTTAGTTTTCGGCGACCACATTCACGGCATGGGCGGTTCAACCCACAACGGTTTTTACGACATTATTCAATTAGGCAACATTCCTAACTTGTTATATTTGGCACCCATCAGCAAACAAAGTTATTTACAAATGTTGGATTGGGCGCTCGAACAAACGACACACAGTGTTGCCATCCGCGTTCCCGACGCAGTAATTGACGACCCGTTAAAGGTAAAAAAGTTCACACTTCAAGCCCGCACCATCAACAAAGGCGAAAAGGTTGCCATCATCGCCGTGGGTTCCGCTTTCCCGTTGGCAACTAAAGTCATGCATAATTTACAAGCCAAAGGCCTGAACCCGACCTTGATTGACCCCGTTTGTGTTTCCACATTAGATGAAAAAATCTTGGACAGTTTAACCAAGAACCACGAATTAGTCGTAACACTGGAGGAAGGCGCTTTGGCAGGTGGTTTTGGTCAAAAAGTCGCCGCTTACTACGGCGACAAAAATGTCAAAGTACATAACTTCGGTTTCAGCCAAGGATTAACCCAAGACTTTGAACCTGCAAGTTTCTTACGTCAAAATGGTTTTACTGCCGCAAACATTACCAAGTACATTTTAACGCACTGTTAAAGGTTATCGCGACCGCCAAGGTTTTCCTTGATGGAAATACGCTCAACCGTACATTTGCGCACGCGTTGATCATGTTCCACGCGTGGCGTATGGTCAATGACTTGTGCGACCAAGGCCTCTTGTTTATTTTCTGAATCATGCATCTGATTATAAATTTGGTAATCACCATTACCCCAAGTCGGCGTAATTCCGTGGGACTCCAAAATCTTTACCGCGTCTAATTTCGTGACACCCAACTCTGCCAATGATGTTGCTTTTTTCGCTTGGGCAATTTCGTGTTTTTTGTCCGTGATTTTTTGTTTAATGTGGCTGTCGTTAATCATCTGTTCGGATTTAACTTCCGCAACAACCAAGCGGTTATTCAATTCCGCTTCTTTTTTAGCCCCGTCTTGCAGGGTTGCCAAGTTAGCCCGGTAGGCTAAATACTCCTTACGTTTAGTAAAGCGTTCCCAAAACGAATGTTTGGTACTACGGTAATTTTCCACATCCTTGCGAGCATAACGCAAGACATTTAATTGGCCAGTAATGGCATTAACTTCGTCAAACATGCTGGCATATTCCATTTCTAATTGTTCTAATTCTCGTTTTAATTCAGCAATTTTTAAGCACCGGAGCTCTTCAACCATAATAGTGACCACTATAACACACTTATTTCGCTTTGTAAACAGGGCGAATTATCGCGTGTATCCTTGCTCCTTATTTTGGGTTTGTAAAGCACAATCAATCATAACTTTACGCACATAATCATTCATGTTTAAGTTCTCGCGTACTTCACGCACATTTAAGGAAGTGATAACATAATGCGGGCATTATCAACAACCCGGTTGCCGTGTAAATATTTAAAATTACAACGTACGGTCGGCTTCCATGGTGCGGGCGCGCAAGACACTATTGGCAAGCACTTGTGCCGCATATTCACAGGGAGATACACCAAGCACATCCGCAGCTTTAGATTCCCCGTAATGGTCAATTATGTGTTGTAAATTGGCTTGGTTAGTATTGGATAACGGAATACCGGCGCGTTGCATCTTTGCTGCCAAAACTTCAAGATTACGTCGGTTTCCGACAATAGCACACGGCGCAATCGGACGACTCTTTGAACTGAAACTTGTTTGTGCAAAAATTTTGCCGACCATGTCATTAAAATCGACGGTCTTTAATTGCGGAGCCAAACGCTCCAAATCAGATGCGGATTGAATTAAATGATTGTCAACCAGCATTTTCACAATGGCAATGGCTTTGTTGATACCAATGTTAAAATCTTCATCTTCATAGTCGGTCGAATCGGTATGTTGCACAACATCAAGTTTTTCGCGTTCGGCAATTTGATAAAATTGTTGTTCGCTTTCGTGGTCATCCCACCCCCACATACCAACTTTTTCCGCGCGATAGCCCAACTGCGACAAAAATGGTGCCGCCAAACCTTTGGCATTTTCACTTTTGTAGCCCATAACATTCACACCGGGGTTAAGTTCCTTGACGGTTTCCACTTCGGCAGCAGGACACAAAATCCAAGCATTTTGGGTTAAATCCACGCCCCCACGGGTGTAAGTATCGTTCGGTTCCAACGAACCAATCTTGTCGCTGGGAATTTCGGCCATGGGTTGCAAAATACAATAATGGCAATGATCCCAGTTGCCCCAATTATGCGAAGATACTTCATCGTTCATGGATAAATGTACGGTGTCGCGTTCCAATAAATAACTGTATTCGTACTCCTTGCCGTCAATTTGGATTTTTTCGTTTTGTATTACCCCAGCTTCTTTAATGGTGCTAATCCGATTGTTTTCCGGCATAATGTCCATTTTATGCACCGCGCATAAAGCCGCTTTACCTTTGGTTGCGTATTCGCGCGGTCGTTCAAAAGTAGCATAGTCACTTTCGTCCAAAACTGGTGTAATGTCATGATTCTCTAGTAACTTGATGGCCTCGGCAGGACTAAGATTTAATTCGCCCAAACATTGCGCCATATCTTTGTGATAATAGTCGTATTCAGCTGCTTCAATTTTTTGTAAGATTCCACTAGCATTAATTTGTAAATCAACTTGTTTTTCTGCAATTTCCATCTCACTGGTTAATTTAGAAATTCTATCAGGTAAAGTTTTTAGTTCAGCTAATGCAGCCTGATATTTTTTATAAGCTTTACGCGTTTTAGCACTAAAGATACGCTTCAATACCGAAATATTTTGATTACGAAATTCTCCAGTTTTATGTTTCTCATTTAATTGCAAAGTTTCTAATTTTCTTTCATAATCCCATATTTTATCGCGCAACACAACAACATCAGCACGCATTGATTCTTTTTCAGCCTTCAGCGCTTGCAATTTGGCTTCGGCCTCTGCCAACATTAATTTTTGCACATCCTTAAACATTTAATTAAAAATAGCAAATTTTTTCCTCTATGTAAAGATTAAATTGGTGCGTCGTGAGGGAGTCGAACCCCCAACCGTTTGGTTCGAAGCCAAATACTCTATCCAGTTGAGCTAACGACGCATGAACCATTGCTAGCATAACAAAAAAAGCCCGCACTTGGCAAGGCTTTCCCTGTGACAATTTTTGTCGAAACGCGCTTTACGCCGCTTTAACTTTTTTGGTTTTCATAATGACGCGGGCAATGACGGTCGCCAACAAAAGCAACGCCGCCGAACCGATGATGGCATAAATAATGCGCCCCACCATACTGAGTTTGGCACCAAAGATTAACTCCATCACATCTACGCCAAACACGCCGTAGATAAAAAAGTTCAATCCGCCCAGTAGCAAAATCATAAATGCAACCACGTCCACAATTTTCATTACTTTGTTCATATTTTCACCCCTGAACATAGCGTGTGTGGTTTGCCGGATTTTATACTCACAAACGAATTTTGTCGCGCAAACTTTTGTGGTAAGTAATCGCAAACCGGTGTGCTTCATCGCGAATACGTTGTAACAAGCGCAAAGCATAACTATGATGCGACAAGACAATAGGTTCATCTTGCGTGGTGGTAAACACTAATTCAAACCGTTTGGCTAGTGAGATATAGGTAATGCCGTCCGCCTTTGGTACCGCGCCCAGTTGTCCCTTACCGCCATCAATTACGATAATATCTGGATACGCCCATTCCTTATGTTTCAAACGGCGGGTCAAAGTTTCCTGCATCGACAAAAAGTCGTTATTGCCTAAACCGTGTTTCATGCGGAAGCGCCGATACTGGCTTTTGTCCGCCACCCCGTCCACAAAAACCACCATGGACGCCACCACATACTCGCCCGCGGTGTGCGAAATATCATAACATTCAATCCGGCGCGGGGTCTTCGGCAAGTTTAACACTTCGCCCAATTCACGGCAGGCACCCAAAGTAAACGCGTTCGCATCTTCGGCGGTGGTTTGCACGCGGGCGCGGGTTTTCAGCCGGTTGACCATTTGCAAAACATTGCGGTAAGCAATCGCCAATTCAAATTGTTGCATGGAACTGGCTTCCTGCATGCGCTTGGTCATGACCGCCTCGACCTCGTCGTAGCGTTTGCCGGATAAAAACTCGGCCGCTTGTACGGGGTCGTCATGGTAAATGCTGCGGATAATGTCCATCAAATACTTCACGTAAATGCCGTTAAAATAGGGACCAAAGATTTGACCTGCCCCGCTGTTAGTGCGGATAACCCCGATTTTACCGTCCGGCGTAATTTGGATATAGGGGAACTTTTTATCGTCTTTCAAAAGAATATTATATTTGGGTTGGTGTTTGTGAATTAAGTTGGCTTCCAAAAACAATGCGTCGTTTTCCGTATTCACCACAAACCACTCTAAATCAGCAATGTGTGCCACCATCGCGGTAGCTTTGGCATCGTGCGCACCAATGAAATATGACGACACCCGGTTTTTCAAATTCTTGGCTTTTCCAATATAAATTATTGTGCCAGCGGAATCTTTCATAACGTAAACACCGGGGTCTTTCGGCAATGTTTTTAACTTTTGCTTAATATTTATCATTGTCATTTGGCTATAAATAGTATATCCTATTATTTATGAATAACCAACAACCTAAAAAAAAGAAATTTAATTGGTGGTGGCTGGTCATTGGTATCATCGCCATCTTTTTATTAGTCACTTTAACTACTCCATCGTCCAAACTGAAATCCATCAGTTTGACTCAGTTGCGTAACGACGCAGCGGTCGAATACAAAGACGGCGAATATGTTAAAAGAACCGACGCAGAAAATAAAATCTATGGCGCCTATAAAATGGACAACAATTACTACATTATTTATTTATCCACGATAAATGGCACCAACCAACAACACCTTTTGAAAGCCGACGACATTAACAATATTACTAATAACCCGGCCAACATTAAATATTATGCGGACGCGGTGGTTTACGACAGCACGGGTACCGCAATGCGCATCTTAATGACCAACCCCGACATCGTAGTTGACTCTGGGGCAACCCCAGGCAGTTGGACGGATTGGATTTTACCGGTCATCTACATTTTAATGTTCTTGGGTGTGATTTTCATTTTGTGGCGCAGCATGGCAGGTCGTAGTGGTTTAGCTTCCATGACCCAAAACCGCGCTACCGTAGTTTTCAACGGACCAACCCGTTTCAGCGATGTCGCAGGTATCGACGAAGAAAAAGAGCAAGTTGCCGAAATCGTGGACTTCTTACGTAACCCACGCAAATATGTGGAAATGGGCGCACGTATTCCCAAGGGTGTTTTACTGGTCGGTCAACCAGGTACGGGTAAAACCCTATTAGCCAAAGCCATTGCGGGCGAAGCGGGCGTACCGTTCTTCTCGCTTTCGGGCAGTGATTTTTCCGAAATGTTGGTCGGCGTAGGTCCCGCCCGTATGCGCGACTTGTTCGAACAAGCCAAAGCCCATGCACCGGCGATTATCTTCCTTGACGAATTAGATTCGATTGCCCGCATGCGCGGAGTTGGTGCTTCGGGTGTCGCGGAAGAAAACGAACAAACTTTGAACCAATTATTGGTTCAAATGGACGGTTTCTCCAAATCCGAAGGTGTCATTGTGTTGGCAGCTACCAACCGCCCCGACGTTTTGGATCCGGCAATTTTGCGTCCGGGTCGTTTCGACCGTCAAATCATTGTGCAAGTTCCTGACGTTGATGGTCGTGAAAAAATCTTGAAAGTTCATGCTCGTAACAAACCATTGGGCGATGTTGATTTGAAACGTGTAGCCCAAATTACCAGCGGTTTCACTGGTGCGGACTTGGAAAACCTATTGAACGAAAGTGCGATTATCGCCGCCAAAGATAACCGCAAAAAAATCTCCATGCAAGACATCACCGAAGGTATCAACAAAGTTTTGATTGGACCCCAAAAGAAATCACGCATCATTACCGAAGAAGATAAACGCATTACGGCTTACCACGAATCTGGTCATGCGATTATTTCCAAAGTCTTGATGCCGGAACAAACTGTACAGGAAGTTTCGATCATTCCCAGAGGCATGGCGGCTGGTTACACCCTCACCAATAACCAAAACGACGAACACAACCACCAAAGTCTGACCATGTTAAAAAACCGTTTGGCCATGTTGTTGGGTGGTCGCTCCGCCGAACAGATTTTCATCGGCGACATTTGCACGGGTGCCTCCAACGACATCAAAGTAGCAACCGAGTTAGCCGAAAACATGGTGACCAAATGGGGTATGAGCAGCAAGTTGGGACCACTCTACTACGGCAAAGAAAGCGAAGTTGCATTACGCCTTTATAACCAAAAGAATTTGAGCGAATCCGTACAAGCCACCATTGATAACGAAATCAAAGACTTAATCATGGAAGCGCAAACCCGTTGCCAAAAAGTTTTGCACGACAACGCTGCCAAAGTTAAAGTGATGGCGGAATTGTTGCTTGATAACGAAACCATCTATTTGGAAGATATTAACATGGTCATGGAAGGCAAATCTGCCAAGGAAATTAACCAAGCCATGGTCACACGCCGTGAACAACAAAAACAAAGCGCGAATGACGAACGCATTAACGACATGATTAACCAAATTGAACCATTGTTAAAACGCTCAGTGGAAATTGCGGAATTACACTTAGCCGAAGGCTTGGTCACCGAAGAACACATGACCAAATTGCGCCAAAACTGCGAATTAGCGCGCGATTACATCCGCCGTACCGGCAAGGTACCACCGATTCCCACCATCGATTTTGAATCTTTGGACAACTACCCCAGTTTGGTTGCCATCAAGGACGAACCCAAGGTTGAAACCAAAGTAGCGGAAAAAACCACGGCTCCGGTCAAAAAGACTGCGGCTAAGAAAACTACAACCGCCAAGAAAACCACCACAACTAAAAAGACAACAAAGGAAACCAAAGATGGAAACGGAGACGGTCAGTAAGCGTTTCACGAAAAATGACGCAGGCTTTGTTTGTGCGCACTGCGGCAAACAAGTTCCCCCGCTGTTTTCGTCTTCGCGCGACCACTGCACCAAATGTTTGTATTCGTTACACGTTGATGTCAACCCCGGCGACCGCGCCAACACTTGTCACGGTTTGTTGGTACCGATTGGCATTACCATGAACAGCAAAAAAGGCACCATCATCAATTATCACTGTGACACTTGCGGGGCTTACCATAACAACAAAGCCGCGCCAGATGACGACTTTGACGCCATTTTGGAATTGTCCCGTAACCCATTGAAATACCTTTACGGTTTGAAAGACGACAACAATTAACAAAGTTTGGACACCACTTCCCGCCTATCTTGACTTTTTGGCGTTAATTTGGTATACTGGGTGATTATTTTCAGAGGAAATCATGCAAGAACTAAACAAAAAAGATTACGCGCGAATTAAAAAAGTCAACCAAACTTATCACCACTTAGGTATCACTTGGGTTCCCGGGATTGAAGAAAAATTGGGTCAAGCTTATGGCAAAGCTTTTCAGGCGTTTGTTGAACGTTGCCAAAATAACGCAGAATGGCGCAATGCTTATTTGTTCATGCAAAACTATAAAGATGTTGTTAATTTTGACATGGATTCCCATTTCGAAATTACCTTGGGCGATAGCGAATACAAATTGAAAGTTTTTAACGCAAACATCAAAAATGAATACATTGACAGCCACGAAAATTTGGACAAATACCGTCGCCAAACCAACGAAAAAATCAACGCGTTAAATCAAAAGCGTTTTGCTTTGTGTCGTAAGTTCCGCATTGAACAATTAAAACAAAAATTCCAAAATATTGAAAACGAAGCCAACCTGTATGCTTATTGGCAAAGGAAAGACGCATTGAAAAATGACTACTTACAAAACCAAACCGAAAAATACCACGCAGTTCACGCGAAATTTGAACAAATTGAAGCCAATGCTGCCCGTACCGTTGCCATCGAAGCATTAAAGCACAAATCGGTTTTAACTTACCGCGACATAGACACCGTATTAACCAGCAATTTTGAGGTTGACGGTAACACATACACAATCAACAGCAAAGCATTGAATGCCGCTTTGAGTGAATTAAGACACGAAATCATGGACGAAAAAGCCACCACAACCGAAAACGAATTATCACGCAATTAAGAAAAAAACCTAGCCACTCGGCTAGGTTTTTTACTTTACATTATTTGCAAATGTGAACCGCCAGGTCAACGGTTTTTACACTGTAACCCCATTCGTTATCATACCAAGCCATTAATTTGACAAATTTATCGGTTAAGAAAATACTGGCTTCCGCATCAAAAACACAAGTGTGTGGGTCGCCTTTAATATCACTAGAAACCACCGGAACATCGGTATAGGCCAAAATCCCTTTCATTTCGTGTTCACTGGCATTTTTAATTGCCGCGCAAATTGCTTCTTTCGTGGCTGGCTTGCGTAAATTACAATCCAAAGATACGACCGAAACATTGGCTACCGGCACGCGTAAACTGGAGCCCGTTAATTTGCCTTGTAATTCTGGAATGACCAATCCTACCGCTTTGGCGGCACCCGTGGTCGAAGGAATCATGTTATCATAGGCCGCACGACCCAAACGCCAATTTTTCACACTGCTACCATCCACAGTGTTTTGCGTCGCAGTGACCGCGTGGACGGTCAACATTAAGCCATTCTCAATTCCAAATTGGTCGTTGATGACTTTACACAATGGTGCCAAACAGTTGGTGGTACAAGAAGCGTTGGACACAATGCGTTGACTTGGTTGATATTGGTCTTCATTAACCCCCATCACATAGGTCGGAGTTTCCTTGTCTTTGGCTGGCGCGGTAATCACAACCTTGCCTGCCCCCGCATCCAAGTGGGCTTGGCACTTTTCAGTTGTGGTAAAGACGCCACTGGCTTCACAAACTACATCCACACGGTTTTTACCCCACGGAATGTTAATCGGTTCCTTTTCGGTGTAGAACTTAATCGTTTGACCGTTAATGATTAACGCGCTGTTTTCGTTATCGACTTTAATGTCCGCGTTTAATTTACCGTGTACCGTATCATAGGTCAAAAGATACGCGGCGTAATCCAAAGTCATGCCCGGATTGTTAATCGCCACTACGGTAGCGTCCTTACGCTGTAATGTGTTGCGTAAAATTAAGCGACCAATACGACCAAATCCATTGATACCAATTCTCATATTTTTTTCTCCTTTTTAATGATTAACGATTTAAGATTGATTTAATCTCGTAAACAATTTCCCCGTCGTGATATTTAACCTTACCGATATGTGCCAGCAACAGCGTACGCATAAAGGACATTACGGCCAACACTATGCCGGCGAAGCCCAAAGTAAATAAAATCCATAAAACTACTGGATGTGCGGTAGCAACGGTGCCAATTCCAATCCCAAAGGCCACAGCTGATAACATCAAAAATAACAAGCCCCACCAAGTTGAAACCGAACTGACATGACCAGTTTTGTGGTAACTGGTATTACCACGACCGCGACGGCGTAGTTGTTCCAGTTTGGCTTTGGCTTCGGTGTCGGTATATTCGCTGGCATACCAAAATTCCTTGGTTTCCCAACCAACCCAGTTATTCATCGTACGCATATATTTAGTTTTGGACGGATTGTCGCGCAAAACAGCAACCACATCTGCGGTATACAATTCTGCGTTCACGATACCATTGAAGTACCCATCCAAGACAAATAATTTGCACGCCAAGCGGGTCAAACGGTCGGTGATTAAGGCATTACGACGGCGCCAACCGGTAAATTGACGGTAACCATAAATAATTGGTACCCCGCTTTGTAAATGTTCGTTCAACAAACTTTCTAAGAAACCCATCGGGTTCTGAATATCAATTTCCGCAATCATGACGATGTCACCATTGGCCACACTCAACCCCGCGGTAACCGCTGTATGTTTACCTGAGCGTTCCGCCAAAGTTACGATACGGAAATTTTGGTGTTTACGCGCGAACTCCAACATCATCAAGCGTGATTCGTCCGTGCTACAATCATCGACCGCGATAATTTCCCATTGGTACTGCTTTTTCAAACGGATGTTTTCCAAGTCGGCAATGTACTGTGCCAAAACTTCTTTCAAAACAACTTGCTCATTGTAAACTGGTAGCACTAACGAAATTTTCCCCATGCTTATATGATACCCATAAGACCATTTTAAGGCAAATAATTTTTCACTTAGTAATGCCTTGCCGAACTAAAACGAAAGTATTATACTGGGCACAATGATCAATGTTTGGGCAAAAATTGTCATCGACCACAAAGTTAAACAAAGTGTGGTTTTGCCGGTCGACCCCGATAATTTTTACGACGGAGTGACACAAATCGCGGCCGCATTAAAAATTCCAACGCCCGTCATTACGCAAACCCAAATTGACCACTTTTGGGAGTTTAACCTCCTGAAACTAAAACAGCGCGACTTTATCGAAAGTATCCCCTTTGATATTTTGGAATTTAATGCTATGATTGAGAAATGAAAACGATTGTCGGAATTGGAACTCCTGTCGGTTTTGGTGGTATTGGCATTGTACGTCTTTCGGGCGCACAAGCGTTAGCCATTGTCAAAAAAATGTTTGATAAACCTTTACAGCCCCGCCACGCGACCTTAGGTAACATTCATGGCGATAACTTTACCGACAACGCGATTGTAATTTATTTCCCCGCCCCGCACAGTTTTACCGGCGAAGATGTGGTGGAAATTCAAGCCCACGGTGGTTGGCACTTGGTCAACCGCATCATGCAAACGACCATCCAATACGGTGCCGTACCCGCCGAACCCGGCGAGTTTACCCGCCTGGCGGTCATGAATAACAAAATGACACTCAGCCAAGCCGAAAGCACTTTGGATTTAATTAACGCCGAATCCGACGCCGAATTACAAAATGCCGCGCGTTTAATGGCGGGCGAACTGCAAAATCTACTTAGTCAAGTCGAATCTGACCTGGTGGCGGCGCGCGCCCAAATTGATGCGTACTTAGACTACCCCGAAGATTTGGAATCGCCCGACTTACCTTTGAACCAAATCAATCAAGCAAAGCATACCATCGCTAATTTGCTGTCCACGGCACAACACGGTCAAATCATTAAAAACGGCATTAACGTCTGCATTATTGGTTGTCCGAACGCCGGCAAAAGCAGTTTGTTTAACGCGCTGGTTGGCGATAACCGCAGTATTGTCACTGACATCGCGGGTACCACAACCGATGTAATTACCGAAAAAATTACTTACCAAGGTATTAAAATCAATTTGATTGATACCGCAGGCATTCGGGATAACGCGGCAACTGCGATTGAAGTCCAAGGGATTGCCCGTGCCAAATCCACATTACAAAACGCGGATATTTTATTGGTGGTTGTCGACGCCACTACCCGCCAAATGTTAGACTTCCCGCATAACAAAAAGCATTTAATCATTTACAACAAATGCGACCTTTGCCCCGATACTCCGGCCGACGGCATTGCGGCTTCCGCGAAGACGGGCAAAAACATCAACTTAGTTTTGTCGACCTTAATTGATATGGTGACCAAAACCGCACCCGCAGGTAACACGGTAAATTTAACTAACGAACGCCAAGCCAACTTGTTACGCCAAGCCCAAACCTTGTTAAATGAAATTAACCCGCAAGAACCACTGGACAAAATTTCGGCGAACATCACTTTGGCACTGAGTTACATTGGCAAAATTACCGGTACCGATGTTGACAAACGAACTTTGGATGAGATCTTTTCCAAGTTCTGTTTGGGAAAATAAGAGGAGCAAAAATGACAAAAGATTTTGATGTAGTTGTAGTGGGTGCTGGTCACGCAGGTTGCGAAGCCGCGGTGGCCGCCGCCCGTTTAGGAAAAAAAGTTTTGCTAACCACATTACACGAACGCAGCATTGGGATGTTACCCTGCAACCCGTCCATTGGTGGTACCGCCAAAGGTCATTTGGTTTGCGAAATTGATGCCTTAGGTGGTATCATGGGCATTTTGGCGGACAAAGCCGCCATCCAAATCAAAATGCTGAACGCTGCCAAGGGTCCCGCCGTCCGCAGTTTACGCGCCCAAATTGATAAAGCCCGCTACCACGAAGCCATGGTAGATTTGTTAAAACACACACCCAATTTGACTTTGGCGATTGGCGAAGTCAACGGCTTAATTTGGCAAGACCAAAAAATTACCGGTGTGGTTTTTAACGGCGAGAAAATCAACTGCCGTGCCGTGGTGGTTGCAACCGGAACTTATTTGCAAAGTAAAACTTTCGTGGGTTCGGTGGTTAAATTTGAAGGTCCCACCGGCTTACCAAATTCAACCACTTTGGAACAATCATTCATCGACATGGGCATCGAAATCCGCCGTTTCAAAACTGGTACGCCCGCACGTGTGGATATTGATTCGATTGATTACAGCCAGACTGAAATTCAAAACGGCGACGATAACATCCGTGCCTTTTCCTTCTTAGCCACGCACCCGATTAAAAACATTTGCCCGTGCTATTTAGCTTACACCAACGAAACCACGCACCAAATCATTCGGGAACACATTAAAGAATCCGCCATGTACAGTGGCTTAATTCACGGCGTGGGACCGCGCTACTGCCCCAGCATTGAAGATAAGATTACCCGTTTTGCGGACCGTACCCGCCACCAAACTTTCTTGGAACGCGAAAGTATGTCCAGTCGCGAAATTTACCTGCAAGGTTTGTCGTCGTCCTTACCGGCCGAAGTACAAAGCCAATTCATTCACAGTATTAAAGGTTTGGAAAATTGCCAAATCATTCGTTCGGGTTACGCCATCGAGTATACCTGCATTAACCCGTTAGAACTGTTGGCATCTTTACGCCACAAAAAATACCAAGGTTTATATTGCGCGGGTCAAATTAACGGTACCAGCGGTTACGAGGAAGCTGCGGCGCAAGGTTTGGTTGCTGGTATCAACGCATCGCGCGAAATTGACCAGTTACCACCCATGGTGTTGTCGCGTACCAACGCTTATATTGGGGTTTTGATTGATGACTTGACCACGGAAGGCACCTTGGAACCGTACCGTATGTTTACCGCCCGTGCCGAATACCGTTTATCATTACGTCAAGATAACGCGGACGAACGCTTGACCCCCATTGGTCGCGAGGTTGGCTTGGTCGATGATACTCGCTTTGCCGCATTCACGAAGAAGCAAGCACACTTACAAAAAATCCGCGACATGGTTACCCCGAAAATCCGTCAAGAAGTTGCCAAACAGGAACACACCTTGGCGGACTTTATCAAGGACGAACCCGCGGATTTGCTCGACCAAATCACCACCGAAATCAAATACGCCGGCTACATCGCCCGTGAACAATCTGCAATTGCCGAAATCTGTCGCCAAGAAGCCACCGCTCTGTCGCCCGACATGAACTATGATGACGTCAAGGGTTTACGCCGTGAATCGCAAATTAAACTCAATCAAATTAAGCCGTTAAGCATCGGTCAAGCCGCCCGCATTTCGGGTGTCACCCCCGCCGACATTACCGTGCTGTTAATTCATTTGCGCAAACAGCAAGAAAAGTAACAGTCAATTTGCTTCATGCTTTAATCTGTGCTAGACTGAGCCAAACAAGGAGAAAAACATGAAAGCAATACAAAAAGACAAACAAATCATTACGGAAAAAATTCATTCTGCTGATTATATTAAGTTGGACTACCACTCCACCTGGAAAAAGATGGCAGCACTTTTACAAAAAATGGAAAGCTTGTTAATGGAATTAAAGCCATATCTTTCTGCCACTCAATTTATTGATTTGATGCGCGAAGAAAGTATTCCTACCGAACTTTGTGTTAAGATTGAAAAAATCGTACCCAAACTTTATCGTGAGAATTCCGAAGCCGGTCGCAAAGCATTGGAATTGTATATTTTCTTGGACGAAATCGTGGTGCCAGACTTTTGTGGCGCTTGGGAATTGGAAGATTTCAGTTACACTCTGCACGCGTTGAAAAACCCGATTTTAAAAGAAGCCACCCAAAAATGCACCGCCGAAGTCCAAGCGAAGAACTACCTAAAAATTACCAAAGGCACTACCCCAGAACAAACCTTACACAACGAAGAAGTTGCCATTAACCAAAAGATTGACGAATTAAAAACAGCCTTAAAACCCGCTCTGCCCAATCGAGTTTATACCGACTTAGCCAAAGCAAGTCCGGAAGGAGCCATGGAAATTTTGGGTTGCGTAATTCCCGAATTATACGCAGATAACAAAACCACTGCTTTCAACACCGCGATTGAGTTGCGCACGGTCATTGACTGTTTATACTACAGGCTGGTTGATAAAATTAGAGAAGAAATCGACAAAGTCGAAGAAAGCGATATTGAAGATTTATTTATTAACGAAGATTGCTGTCAACACAAATGCGATTGTTGTCATACCGAAGATTCAGACGATGAAATTGAAATGGACGAAGAAAAGATTGCCAACCGCGAAAATTATGCTAAGGAACAAGCACTATATGACAGTTATGTTAAGGACTACACTTCTGCTGGCGAACTTTTCGATTTTGAAGATTATGAGCCATATCAAGATGTGGAAGAAAAAACTTACCAAAAGTTCTGTAAACAATTCCAACGCGAAAGCAAGCAATTACCAACAGACTGGGAAGAACGCCGTCAAGCGATTCAAGACGAAGTCAACCGATTGAAAGCAGATATCAAGCCATACTTGACCACAGCAGGCTATAAAAAATTATTAGCCACCAACAGTCCTTTTGATATCCAGTTCCTGTTACAGGAATTAGGTACGCGCCTTTTGTTATGTGGAAAAACCGATTGCGTGGTACCAATGGCTAAATTACATGCTTACGCACAGACCATTGTCGATGATTTTGCCATGCATGATTTACCATTTGACGAATGCGAAAGTAAAGTTTTGGCGGAAGATTATTTAGGCACTTACGACAGTTATAACGATGCAGTTTATCAAAAAATGCATGAACTAAAGACCGCCCTCAAACCGTACATGGAACCAAAAAAACATCGCGAGTTTTTATTAGCTGACCCATTGAACACTTTATTAACCGTTAGTGGTTTGATTAACGAACTTTATTATGACAAACACGATAAAGCGGCAACAACGATTGCGATTGAATTAAGAAAACTGGTGCAATGTCGTGTCGTGGAATGTTACCGTTATGATTTCTAAATAAAAAAACACGAGTTGCCCCGTGCTTTTCAAGCGCATACTTATGAGGCTATGCGTTACCTAATTATTTAAGTGCTCAATATGGCTGTGCATCGCCGGTTTTTACGACTTTTCCTTGTCGTGCTAGTATTATACCACATACAATTTCAAAGTCAACACTAGAAAAAGAAATAAGCCCCCCGTCACACATGGAGGGAGGGCTAATCGTTAACCTGTGGTATTTTAACCGCCACATGCGGTAATTGTTTATTGGTCCACTGCGGCAGGACCTCTCCACTTCTTCGTAATCGTCCACTAAGGCAGGACCTCTCCAAACGTTTTTGGTAGAGCGGATTTGCGCTTTACCCAACTCTACTGGTGCACCGCGGCAGAACCTGATGTGTGTGATCTCACTTCTGCCCTCACACTGGCAGGGCTAACGCCTTGGAAGTTAGGCTACCTACCGTTCTTTCAGACTTCCGACAGGTTTTAACGACTATCCTTGTCGTGTATTAAAATAACACATCACAATATATCTTGTCAACTACCACAAAAAAGCAACCCCTTGCGGGATTGCCCTATATTCACTGCTCCGTTAAAGGTCGTGCAACACCTAATTACAATCTTGCTTTTGTTAGGCCGCAAGAGCCTATGGCTATATTACCACAAATAATTTTAATGTCAACATTAAAGTTCTTTCAGGCGTTGGGTTAATAAATTTTTGGTCGTACCGGCTTTCATTTTAGAAACAAAGTCGAACAACAAAATGGTTTGTTTGTGGTTCAAGGTTGCTTTCTTGGTGCCAGTTTTACCCATGGACAATGCAAAGACCGCATCCACCACCGCGTGCATACGAGCGGCAAAGTCACCGGTCGGATTATTTTTTACCATTTTCAAAATGTCTTCGGCTTCGGTAATTTTGGAAGTTACAATCAAACTGGCCAAAAATTTCAAGTTGGCACCGCTACAACTCTCTTCGCTGGTACCATAAATCAATTTTTGCAAAGCCGAGTTCGCCAAAACAGCGGCACGCAATTTACTTTCGGAAACGCTTTCCAAAGCTTGGAAAATATCTTCGCCCGCGAAGGTGTTGATATTTTTAATCATTTTATATTCCCATAAATCAACCGCCAGATTGAAATCTAGACCAGCCAATTCCTTAATTGCGGCTGCCCCACCTTGGTTGCCAATTTGCACCATTAAATCGTATTTGCGAATGTCTTTATTGTTCATAATGCACTAGTATAAACAAAAATTAAATTTCTTGCAAGAGTTTCAAGTAATCTGCGCGATTAGCCACCGCCAAGTACAAATACAAACGCGGACCCGCATCGCGACCAAACAACATGTTATAGAAAATCTTAAAGTAAGTTTGTTGGCGTTGTTGGTTTTCTTTCTTGGTTAAGTTTTGGTCGTTAATAATTTGATACAAGAAAGTTTGAATTTCGTTTTCGGTGTGGTTAGTTTTTAAGAACTCCGCTAATTGTTTTAAGACGCCCTTTTGTTCGTCGGTCAAGGTTGCATAATAGGCGCGGTTAAATTCCGGTAATAATTTATAGATGCGTTCGGGTTGATAGTTTTCCAGCCAGAATTTAACTTTGGCAAAACGTTCTTCAAAATTGCCGAGCGCGGTAACACCGGCTTGCTTTAACATTTTCAAGGTCAACGCTTGGTTAAAGCCGGTCAACGGCGCAACAGTTGCCAAAGTGCTGAAATTAACGCGCGAACCTTGGCTTTTGGGCATCAAGCACAAATCGTAAACCGTGCGGTCATATTCGGGCAAACTTTCATCGTGCGCCAAATACTTTTCTAAATTGCGGTCAAATTCCATGTAGTGACGAATGATGGTATCGTCATAACCAAAATCAAAAGCATCGCCAACCGGATACTTCGCGTACAGGTAACGCAAAATTTCGGGTTCGTAAACTTGCATCAGTTGGTTCGGCGTAATGTTGATACCCGTGCTGCTGTGCATATTACCGACGCCACGGATACCCACCCAAGCGTAACACGTAGAAACCGGCGGTTCGATACCGAAAATTTCGCGCGCGATACGCGAACTGACGTCGTAACTACCGCCCTCACTGTGGTGGTCAATTCCCGCCGCTTCAAAGCAAATGTTTTCTTCGCGCCAACGCATCGGCCAGTCCACTTTCCAAACCAATTTAATGTTGTTGGCGGTTTTTACGTCCGTGCTGTGTTCGTGTCCGCAACGGCACTTGTAAGTCAACACATCGGTTTTTTCGTCAAAACCGAGAATAGTGGTTTCGTCTTTACCGCAGTCTGGACAGTAAACATTGACCGGGTAATAATTTTCGCGTTCGCCTTCGTCACCGTCTTGGGTTTTGAAAGACATGATAATGTCATAAATTTGTTTACGCTTTTTAATTGCTTCGGCAATGGCTTTACCATAACGACCACTGCGGTATTCGTCCGCTTGGTAAATCATTTGAACCGGAATTTCGTTCATGCCCAATTTCTGTAAAGCACTTTCAAATTCGCGCTCAAAGTACTTGGCGCTACTTTCACCTTGACTGTACGGTGAGGGAATTTCCACATAAGGTTTACCAATGTATTGCGCATAATCCGCCGGAAAGTTTTTGGGTACCTTACGGAAACGGTCAAATTCATCCCAAGAAAAGATTTCACGGACTTTTTTACCCATGGATTTTAATGCTTTCGCGACATAATATTGCGTGACAAATTCACGATAGTTACCAATGTGCACACTACCCGACGGCGAGATACCGCTGGCGACCACATATTCCTTGCGGTCCGGATATTTTTTCAAAATTTCTTGTGCTAATTCAAAACTCCAATGCATGAAGACAATATATAATTTTTTTCGACAAAATGCAAATATTATCAGCATGGCTTCCGCGCAAACTAAATCCACGCCCGAGCGCAGTTTAACCGAACCACCCACCGGTCAGGTTTTGTTAGGCCCGCGCGAAGGTTTTGTTGAAAGTATTGAAACTAATGTGGCGCTAATTACTAAGCGCATCAAAAGCAAGGACCTAAAATGGGTAGAACTGACCATTGGACGCTATACGCAAACCAAAGTGAAAATTGGTTACATCAGTTCGATTGCGGACCCGTCCGTAGTCAAAGCCGTTTTGCACCGTCTGCAACAAATTGATTGCGATGGCATTATTGACAGTTCCTATCTCAGCGAATGCCTAAACCCCGACCCCGTAGCTTTGTATGCGGCCGCCGCATCGGAAGAAAAACCCGACATCGTGGTGGCACGCTTATTGGAAGGTCGGGTGGCAATTTTGGTGGACGGCAGCCCCGTTGCACTGACCATTCCCCATATCTTTTTGGAAAACGTACAAAACAGCAATGACTACTATGGCGGCAACGCGGGTGTTAATTTGAAGCGCACCGTCCGACTGTTGGGGGCTTTGATTGCCATTCTACTACCGGGCTTTTTCTTGGCGGTCAGTTTGTACCACCTGTCAATTATACCTTTGAACACTTTGGCGACCATTGCTAACGCCACCGACAACGATTTATTCCCACCCATCGTGGAAATGCTGATTGTCATTCTGCTGTTTGAAATTATTTACGAAGCCACCTTGGTCATGCCCAAACACTTAGGTTCGGCAACCAGTATCATTGCGGTTTTCGTGGTGGGTGAAGTGGCGGCCTCGGTAGGCTTGTTATCCGCGCCGACCGTCTTGGTGGTGGCGATTTCGGGAATCACTTCTTACATTATGCCCAACATGATTGCGCAAATCAGTGTGCTCCGGTTTGTGTTCTGTTTGGTGGGTGGCTTTTTGGGGCTTTACGGTTTAGTGGCGGGCTTCATTTTTTTGCTGGTCTACACCGCCAGTTTAGACAGTTATGGCGCGCCGTTCTTGGCTCCGTTTGCTCCTTACATTGCTGATGACCAAAAAGATGCTTTGGAAAAGGTACCTTTCCCCGAAATGATTAAACGCCCACGCAGTATTCCCAACTGTAACCCAATTCGTCAAAAACCTTTGGAGGACGACCATGGACAAAACTAAGCAACATCAAAACATTAACTTGCGCCAACTGTGCATTGGCTACTTTTTGTACAGTATCAGTATCAAAACCCTAACCTTGCCGTCCGCACTGGCTAATGGCGCCGGTAACTGGGCATGGTTAGCCGCCATTTTCGGAATAATTTTTGAGCTGGGCTTAGTCATAGTAGCCAGCATCATTTTGAAATTTACTAACCAACAAAACCGTGTTTTTCGTATTCTGTGTTGGCTGTTGATGCCCGTGATGGTTTACGAAATCGTTTTAACCGCCATCCAAATTTTCCACCTTGCCTACACCGACCTGTTTACCAACCTCGGGATTACGGTTTTTGTGATTACCTTGGTGGGCTTGGTTTTGTTCTTTTTAACCCGTCAACCACGTGCAGTGTTGCGCGTCGGCGAAATCATTTGGCTGTTTTTTGCTTTTGGTTTAATTTTGGCAGTCGTTCCAACTTTGTACAACATCAAAGTCAATCCTGTCGATTTAATTAGCGGTGACGCTGGACGGGCTTTTCCCACGGCGCTAGTTAATCTGGGATTTTTTGAAACCGCAATTTTTGTTTTGGCTTTCGGTTCCGAAACTAAGAAAACCAACCGCGAACTGGTACGTATGAACTTAATCGCCGGACTGTGCGGATTAGGTTATTTGGCTTTCATGGTTTTGTTTGTGTTGTTGTTTGGACCCTTGGGACGACACCAAAGCATGGGCATGATTGATATGACCACGGCGGCACAATTCATTACCAGCGGTGGCAGTATGGATTGGCTGATTGCGATTGCAATTTTAGCGGCCTTGGTTTTACGCTTTGGTGTCCAATTGGTCGCGCTGGTTACGCTGGCTAAAAGGGGGTTAAATCAACGATGATTAAACGTACTTTGCATTATTTGTGGGGGAAAAAATTTTTCATCTTAATTTTAGCGTTAGTGTTAATTTTGTTGCCCAACACAATTGGTCACGAAATGCAGGTTTTGTCCACCACGGTTATCACGCAAATGACGATTGAACGGACGGGTGACGAAATTCAAATTACCGCCGAAAAATTCAAACCGACCGCGGGTGCAGACAGTGTCAGTTACGAAACCATCACCATAACCGGCACGGACATCCGCCAAATGCTGGCCGACACTTCGTTAGCCCACTGCACCAACCTGCAATTCAAGAGCGAACCGGACTTGGCAATTTTGCACACGCTGTACCACTACCGTGATTTGCGCGGTAACACCAAAGTCAACGGCAACAGTACCATCAACGAACTGTTAAAAACTTACGATAACCAAGCACATTAAAAGTCTTGGTTGTTATTATCCACAATTTTCGGCGTGCATAAATTCAAAATTCCGCTGAGAATCATAATCATACTGGGAATCATGGCATTGGACAAATTCAGCAAGAACCAACGCCAAATGGTAACCAACAACAAACCATTGAACACAATTTGATACAAAATGAACATGTTATCGGCTTTCCAAATTTGTTTAGTTTCCACGCGGATAATCATGTTACCGACATAATAGACGACGAAGCTGAAACCCAACATTAACAAAATGGGGAAAACCAAACGATAAGTGACACCTTCGGGACCAAAGCCCAAATCGTTTTTGAAAGAACCAAAGTTCATGAACAAATACAGGCAGATGGAAAAAATCAAACCTAACGCGGAAATGATTTTCATAATTACAATCGCTTTATTGGAAATGCGACGCTTAGCCATATTAAAATTTTACCTCAATTAACGCTTTGTGTACAGTAGAATAAAGATAAGCCCGCACTTGATAATTAGGTACGGCTTGGGCGTACAACCTTAATTGTTCGCGGTACTTCGCCACCAACTGGTCTTTGGGCAAGCGCGTGGTTTTGTAGTCCACGATAATGGCTTCGTTGTCCTTGACCGCCAGCAAGTCCATGATACCTTGCACGATGGTTTGACCTTGCGGGTACAAAAACGGAATTTCACGGTAGACGGTATACCCCGTCACCAGTTCCGCAACCGGCTCAGGTAAATCGCCGTACTGCACTTGACGGTGGAACGCCGTACCAAACTCTTTACCGCCCACATCCGCAAAAAGTTGGGGCGCCACATAATCTTGAAACGGTTCTGCACTGGTGGCTAACGCAGTAACACTTTGCTTGACCAAAGCGTCCGGATGTCCAACCACCGGACAAGTCGTAATTTTGGTCTTTGATTTTACCGTAGTGGTAGTTAGTTTAGGCGAAAGCTCAACCCCGTCTTCGTAGACATGCATTGTTAGCGGGTTAATCAAATGCATCATGCAGTTGGGCTGTACCGCGTAACGGTTACCTTGATCACTGCCGATAATTACCATTTTCTTTTTAGCACGGGTCAAAGCCACATACAACAAACGAATTTTTTCTTTGACTTCAATTTCCTGTTGATACTTTTTAATCCCCAAATGCAACACTGGACTTTTCAACACATAGTTTTCCGTATCGACCGAAGACACACAAACGCCCAACCGTTTATCATAAACGACTTTAACGTTACTGCGTTCGTTACTTTGCGCCGACCAAGGATTACTCATATTGAACAAAATGACCATCGGGAATTCCAAGCCTTTGGAATTGTGAATTGTCATTAACTTAACCGCGTTTTGAGCGTAAGCCCCCACATTGACTTCGATTTTGACCAAATCATGTTCAATCAAATACAAGTAGCGCGCCACAGTATCAAAATCACGCACGCCACGGATGGCCGCCAAGAACGCGCTGACCACGGGCATTTCCAACATACCAAATTCGGTTGCGGCTTGGGTTAAAACTTCGTAAGCGCTGGCACTGCGGCCCAACTGGCGATACTGTTGCCAAATTGCGTCACACTGGTTCAAACGCACGGTCAACTGGTCATCCATTTGTCCCAAACGCAAACGCGCCAAATCATCGTTGCTAAAATGGAACAAGTATTGCAAAACCAGATAACGTTTTAGTTCGTTGGTTGGGTTCATCGCGGCGAACAAAAAGTCGTTCAGCAAGGTAATCTCGGGTTCCAATAAAGCGTTGGTTTTACGGTCAATCACCGCACTGATACCGCGTTCGCTTAAATACTTTTGTAATTCAAGCAGATGCCCACTGGTTTCACTAAGCACCACAATGTCTTGCCATGCTAGGTTTTTTTCCGCCACAATGTGGCGATAAACCAATTCCATTTGCTCCGGCAAAGTTTTGGCAGCTTCCAACACAACAGCTTGTTGCATTGCTTCCGGATTTGGTTCCCCAATCTCGGTAAATTTATGGTCTTCCATGTAGTGCGGAATCAATGGTTTCATGACCATATTGACGAAATGTAAAATCGGGTCGGTACTGCGGAAGTTTTTCCCCAGCAATAAAACCGGTACCAAGTTGCCATCTTCATCGGTTAAACTTTCAAAAATTTCGGGTTCGCAAGCGCGGAAGCCATAAATACTTTGCTTCACATCGCCCACGATACAGAAGAACTTATCCGTACCGCGCAATAGGTTAATAATCTTAAACTGCACGGGGTTAGTATCCTGCCCTTCGTCCACGAAAATGTATTTAAACTGCGCACGAATTGAAGTTAATGCTTCGGGGTTGCCCAAAACTTTCAGCGCGTACTTTTCAAGGTCGCTGAAATCCAGCTTTTTGGCTTCGGCTTTTTTGGCTTGGTAGGCTTGGTCGAATACTTGCACCAAAAGTAACAGTTGTTCAACGATGACGCGCTCCGTATTGATGTCTGCGGTAATTTGCGCGACCGGATACTGACACGTTTCAGGAATGGTACGACAAAGTTTATCGCGGAAATCCTCACGCAATTTGCGGAAAGCATCACTTTGAGTTTTTAATTCACCACTCTTTGCCGCAGGGAACGTTAAATCCAAACCGCCGAAATCGGCATAAGTTTGGGCGCCCAAAATTCGGTTACATAAATCTACCATACTATCCAGCATGGGCGACGGCGTACCGGTTTCCAAAAAGTAGGCGCGGTACTTTTCCGCCGTGTGATGATAATAGTTAATTAACGCTTGGATGGCTTGGTTTTGGTTAATATCGGGTTCGTACGCGGTCAAAGCCTGTCGCTTTAACCAGTCGGCACGGTCTTCGCGCGTGTCCAAAAAGTCTTGAATTTCAAACACAACTTTACGCAGTTGGTCCAACTTACGACTGCTAGCGGTAAACAAGTCCACCACTTTGGCGATTTTAGCGTAATGTTCCAACACCACATGTTCAAAAATTGCCGCCTTAATTTTGGTACTTTCGACTGCATCCATGACCGCAAAACTGGGGCTAACTTCGGCGACGGTAAACCAAGCACGGACAATGCTGGAACAGAAGCTGTGGAATGTACCAATCGAAGCCGCTTGCAATTCGGCGGGCTTAACGATGTCACCCAACTGCTCTTTCAGTTTCTTGCGCATATCTTTAGCGGACGCTTCGGTAAAGGTTAAAACCAACAACTGGTCAACCCGACTGTTACCCGTTTTCACGATTTGGGCAATTTGTTGCATGATGGTAAAGGTTTTACCGCTACCAGCGTTGGCAGAAACTTTAATTTCACGGGCTTGCGAATCAATGACTTTTTGTTGCTCACGGGTTGGTTTATTCATGGCTGCCCTCCTCGAAAATTTTGTAAGTAATTTTTTTACCCTTGATTTTTTCGTCACGGCAATTAGTTTGGGCTTGCGAACACAAACCTTTTAGCGGGCAATATTCACAGTGGTTTTTGGTAACGACTTGCGGGGTCACATCGCCCGCCAAAATTCTGGCTACGGCTTGGTCAACCAGCTGACGCGCATGAGCGCAAAGTCTGTGAATGACGTCCGGTGATAATACGGCGGTATCATCGCCCAACAAATCCGCGGGGAAAAGCTCTTGATATGTTTCATTCACAAATCCATTTAAGGAATAAGTTTTTTGGTCGGTAGCAAAACCACTTTTCAACGGTAAATACCCTGCGCCGGCCAAATGGCTGTTATCGTTCAGTAAAGCACTGCTGTAAATCGGTAACTGTAATTTGTCGCCCAGATAGATACTGCGCGCGACATGGTCAACGCGTCCGGTCTTATAATCCAACACTAAGAACGCGCGGGCACCGTTACCCAAATCCGCCCAATCAATGCGGTCGACCCGCCCGCTTAAAACTAAATCGTGCGGTAATTGACACTGTACCGTAGTTTCCACCTGCGTGGGCAAGGTAAACTTGCCGGCTTGGAAGGTTTTAGCCAAACGGTTAATGATGAAGCGCATTTCCTTTTCAATGTTTTTGGTCAACGGCGGATAATCAAAGTCCAATGCCGCTTTACCAATCGCAATGGCTTGTTCCACATTGAAATGAACAAAGTAATCTTGTAAGGCGGCATGGATGGCGGAACCCACGGTGTTCGGGTCCAAAGAGTGTAAAGCGCGTGGACGCAGTTGCAAACCATTTTGTACAAAGTTCAAATACGGGCAGTTGTAATAACTTTCCAGCATCGTGGGTTTGACCCGATTTTCCGGAAAGAATAAAGCGCGCCCCACCGTAATTGGTTTGGTATCGGTTTTTTGCCATTGGAAATTGACCACTGGGGTGTATGGCACGGCGGTAAAATCTTCGTGTGTGCCGGAAAGAATCACTTGTTGGGTGGCTACCGTTTGCAAAAGTTCGGCGCGACGGTAATTGCGAGCGCGTTGCAAAGATGGGGTCGGCGTAATTTGGGTACCCACCAAATCGACCTCTTGTAAAATGTCGTCGTCGGCCTGCGGTTGCGGGAAATTATCCGCGGTGCAGTTCGCGATGAACAAATATTGAACTCGGCTTGGCACCCAGTCGTTTACGGGTGCAATTAACACGCGGTCGACATACTGTGGAATATTGGAAACCTTGGTCGCACTGCACAGTGTCCAAAACAAGGTAATAAATTCGCGCAAGTTGAATGGTTGTTCCCGACATTCGGTCGCAATTTGCTCCAAAATGTTTTGCAATTTTTCGTTGGTGGTCAAGGACTGTAACTGTTCACACAGGGCGACCACATTTTTTGTGGCGGTTAATTGTTTAATTTCAGGAACCATGCGCGCACGTAAATCGGACGCCACAATCTTATTATCCAAAGCGTAAACCGTGTCATCATCAATTCCACTGCAACGGTTAAACAGCACCGCCACCGTATTTTCCGCGTCGTCGTTGGCTAAAGTTTCCAACAGGTCGCGCAAATACTTGGCTTCGGGCAAAGTGCTTAATTTGGTGCCAACATCCAAATTGACGGGTAAACGGTATTTATCGGCAACAACCTGCCACACGGGCGCCAAAGTATCGAACTCGGTCAGTAGCACCACAATGTCTTCCGGTGGCACCCCGTCCGCAATCAACTGCACGATTTTTTCAATGACGAGGTTGGCTTCCCCGCGTTCGGTTTCGTTACGCATGGTAATAGTTTTGGGCGCAAAAGCATCCACCTCAATGCGGTACGGTTTGTATTTAGACAACTGCGCGCAAAGTTCATCTTCACTTGCGGCAATCGTCACGGACTTAGCGGCTTGGCACAGTTCGCCCAAAACTTGTAAACGCGCGGGCGACAAACTGGTAAACCCGCAAACAAAAATGTCCGCGTCTTGCACCACTTTACTTTGGGCGGCGTGTGCGGTTAAATAATCCAGCATTCCCGACGAATCGGTGCGTGGTGCGATAATTTGGCAGTACGCTTGGTAAATTAAATTGATATCGTGATATTTTTTCTTGGCGACCGCGGATTGGGCTTGGTTTTCCAAACTGGCGAAATCGACACAGGAACTGCGCATTTGGTTAATGGTATTAAACATTTTTTCCGCGAAGTCATAATGCCCCGCACTGGTTTTAAACCAAGTTAATTGACCCTGGATTTTATGAATGGCGGTCCACAAATTTAACACCGCGCTGGTTTTATCCAAAACTTCAACCGCGGGTTGATTAAAGTTGATTTCGTCCGCTACCAAACGGTACAGCATGGAAAAGGTGACCACGCGCGTGTTTAACAAATGCGGTTGGTCTTTCAATAACAGGCGTTCGGCTTGCAAAGTAAAACGGTCCGGCACCAAAACCAAAGTTGGTTGCAACAACGGTTGTCCCGCCGCTTTGTGCAAAACAAATTCGTTGGTCGCGACAAAATTTTCTCCACGGTAAACGGTTACTTTCACTGCTTTTAATATAACATTTCCACGCTCAATCCGCAACCATGCAGAAATTGTTTGCCCCGTCCCCTGCTAACCATTAAAATAGAAGTGATGAAAAACGAAATTGAACTGTTGGCGCCAGCGGGCGATTTAACCCGTGCGCAAATTGCTTTGGATTACGGCGCCGATGCCATTTATTTAGGTGGCAAGGATTTTAGCTTACGCGCCCACGCGATTAACTTTACCGACGACGAAATGCACCAAATTGTCACGATGGCACACAAGCGCGGCAAGAAAGTTTATGTCACCGTGAACATTATTCCGCGCAATGATGATTTCCCGCAAATTATCGACTACGCCAAACGCTTACAAAAGTTACAGGTTGACGCGGTGATTGTGGCGGATATTGGCGTAATAAAAGTTTTCCGCGACTACACCACCATTCCGGTACACGTTTCCACCCAAGCCAACATCACGAACCAATATACGGCTTTGGAATATGTCCGCATGGGAGCAACCCGCTTAGTGTTGGCGCGCGAATTAAGCATTGGCGAAATCAAAACTATTTGCGACGCGGTCAAGGGTCAAGCCGAAATCGAAGTTTTCGTCCACGGCGCAATGTGCGTTTCGTACAGCGGACGCTGCCTGTTGTCCAACTATATGACCAACCGTCCGAGTAACCGCGGCGAATGTGCGCATGCTTGCCGTTACAGTTACGCCCTGCAAGAAGCCAAGCGCCCAAACGAGTATTGGCCGATTGAAGAAGACGAACACGGCACTTACATTTTGAACAGTCGCGATTTGTGCTTAATTGAACATTTGGACGAACTTAAAGCCGCGGGCGTAGCCAGTTTGAAAATCGAAGGACGCATGAAAAGTGTTTACTATGTCGCGGGTGTTGTGCATGCTTACCGCCAAGCGTTGGACGGTATCAAGCGCGACTATATGACCGAATTAGACAAAATTTCGCACCGCCCCTACACCTTAGGTTTCACTTTTGCCCGCGAACCTGGGCAACATTATCCGGCTTCACGCGAAGAACAATCTTATGAGTTTATTGGTCTGGTTACCGGCGCAGATACCATGGTGCTAAAGAACAAAGTCAATCCTGGTGACACTTTGGAAATTTTATCGCCCAACCCACAAGCGGACGGCAAAACTTTTACTTGGCAAGGCACAATGCAAAACCAACCCGAAACCACCGTGGCGATTGTTGGTTGCCCTTACCCGTTACAAATTAACGATATATTAAGGCGTCCAAAGCAGCAGTAACCGTAGTTTGTCCCGCTTTAATTTGGTACTCCAATTCTAAGATGCGCGCGTAACACGCTTTCACCGCGGCGGCGTTAGCACCATAATCGCGGCGACTGTACTTAATGGCATATGGCGAACACCCCAGCATTTTTCCCACCACATTGATGTCGGCCGTACTGGCGGTCGCATAATAAGCACGACGCATTTGGGACACCACTCCACCGAAGATGGCGTACTCATTCGTATTCGTACTGTACAGCCAAGCAAGAATTTTGGCGGCGGCAGTAACTTGGTGGGCTAAAATTGCTGCACCCAATTCGTAAATTTGAAAATCTAAAGTTTTCGTTAAATAGGGTTGCAAATGTTCCACACCCCAAACGGGCAAATCTTGATAAAACGCCAAAAACTTATTCAGTTCGTTATCAATCAAAGTGTAATAACCGCCCGTGGCTTCCACCAAGTAATTGGCAGCGTCGCGGGTGATTTGGTGCGGTGCAATTTGTTTGGCAATCAAAGGTACCAAAATTTCAGCCGACATCGGATTACAGTTGACCGGCGTGGCGTCCTTAATGTTCAGCGGTTTTTCTTGGTAAGTAATTAAAACTAAGGTATTGCCCGCAACCGGATTTTTAAGGTACTGGTTAATGCCGGCAAAACTCGGTTTATCGCCCAAGGTTGCCACCACCAAACGCGCGGTAGTAAAAAAAGAAGTTGTGGCTAACGCTGTCACAATTTCATCGTTGGTCGCCTCTTCCCCGTACTTGGTCAGTTCGGCATCGGACATGGCGGCTTGAATTAAAGACACGGCTTTGTTAATTAAAAAATAATCCGTACCGTATAAAAGGTACGCGGGCGCAATCCCGTTTTTCAAACTGGCTTTCAGCTGGGCAAATTCCATCTACATTATTAAACCACAAGTAGCACCAAATAACAAGTAAACAACACACCAGCCAGTGAATACTTGGTTTTGGGCTTCAAGAACACAAAGCGTGACAACAACAAAGCCAAAACCAAATACACAAAAATGGCGGGCAAACTGTGGTGCATCGGTAAGACCGCCCAAGAAATTCGGCTGATACCGTCCGCCACCCAACGCACCAAACTCAGCAATGGTTCGGCGAGATACAGCACCGCCCCACAAACAAATGTGCTCACCGCAAACACCCCGAGATAAAAACTGACCACCAACAACGGTACCAAAACTACTTCGGAAACTATCCCAAACAAGGGCTCGCCACCAAAGAAATAGACGAAGAACGGAAAACTGCCGAGCATGACCGACAAATACATGGCGATGGACTTAACCGGAATTTTGCGGTAAATGGTATTGTACCACAAATAAATTCCCAGTACGCACGAAAAGGACAACAGGAATGAAGCCGAAACTAACGCGTACGGAAACAAAATTAAAACGATGACGGCAGCTAAGGATAACACTGACAACGGGTCCGCCACCCGTAAATGCCGTTTGGCAACCGCGTAAGTCAGACACATGATTACTGCCCGCAACACGGCGTACTTCCAACCCGATAAATAACCATAAAACAATAATAACGGCGCAACAATCCACAAGTGGGCGCGCTTAGGTACCCGACACCATTTCAAAACGGAACAGGTAACAAAGTACAACAAGTCCACGTGTAAACCGGAAACCACCAGCATATGCGCCAGACCGGAAACATTGAAATCGATAATAAGCCCCCAGCCCAAAACACTTTTGTCGCCGAACATCATCGCGTACAAAACATCAGCATTCTTTTGCGACAAGAACATGGGCAGATACCAACGCACATAACCAAGTACTACTCCGCGCAATCCAGCATCGGGGTCATAGGTGCGATGTTCAGGATGCGGCACCAAACAAGTCGTAAAAATGTAACTGTAAATTGCCGCAGCGTAAACCACCATGGCGGTAATTTTGAATTGAGCTGGTAACTTGGCGAACCACAAGACTAAAAACAAAGCCAACGCCACGACCACGGCTAACCAAACAGATAACATGACGGAACCAAGCGCCACGATGACAATCAGCGCTAAACAAACCAACGGGCGAAAGTTACAAATTTTCATATCAGCGCGACATTTCAGTCTTGCTTGCGACTGGAACTTCGACAGTTGGTTTTTCCGTGGTATTTTCCGTACGACGGACACGGAATGCTTGTTTAATTTGTTTCAAGCCGGAATTAACCGTATACACTTTTTTCTTTTGTTCGGTCATGGTATCGGCGGTTTTTTCCGCGCTGACCACCGTTTGTTTGTCATCAACAATCACGGGAGCTGCCGGCAAGTCTTTCGCCACTTCCTCTTCGCTGGTTAGGTATGGGGTCATCTGTGGCGCGCGCATTGCGTAATATTGCTCAAACTCTTGACGGCGTTTGGGATCCAGTTCGCCAATGCCTTCGTGTGGTTTAGTTCCAATGCGTTGTGGGTCTTTTTTCTGGTTCGGCTTAGCTAACTTCAAAGGTTGGCTCAACCACTTTTCGTTTTTTTCGTTAATCTTTTGGTCATATTCCACCAACAGTTTAGCCAAGGTTTCGTCGTTTTTGCCGTATTTGGCGATAATCGCAACCTGTGCCTGGTAGTAATCTTCTTTGCCCAAACGAACGAAGCGTTTATCTTCTTGTAATTCTTGTTGCCATTTTTTCAAAATTTCGTCGTTCTTTAATTGCTTTTGAATTTTTTGTAAAGTGGCATGCGCGATGCGTTCACATTCTTGTAACTGGCGCGCGCGTTGTTTTGCTTTTGCATCTTTAACCCGCACCAAGTATTCCAACTCTGCGCCGGTTTCATCATCGCCCAAAGTAAAGTCGCCCAAGTTAATCAGTACACTGTCTTGTACTAACCCGCCGACCGAACTTACGCTTTCTCGTAAAAATAACTGACCGCGTTTTTCAATGTAACGGAATGCCTTGCCGTCCAACTGGGGAATGCTGACAAATTCGCGCACGCCCAAGTTGGTTAATTGGTATTCACGCTTGATTTCCACTTTTTTCAAATTACGCAAAATACGTTTGGCCTCTTCGTCTTCGTAAGCGTACAACTGTGGTAAAAACTTCGCGGTAATGACCATCACAACACCTCGGTGCGATTGCGTAACGCCATACCAATCGTCATTTCATCTGCGTATTCAATCGCCACACCCATCGCAATGCCGGTGGCCAAGCGCGAAACCTTAACCCCGCTGGGTTTAATTAACGCCGCCAAATAGTTTGCGGTAGCTTCACCTTCCACATCGGCCGATAAAGCAATAATCACTTCTTTAATGGCACCACTCTGCAAGCGTTGCAACAAAGATTTAATGTTTAATTGATCCGGACCTTTTTTATTCAGTGGCGACAAAACACCGTGCAAAACATGATAGGTACCGTGATAAGCGTGGCAACGTTCAATCACCCCAATATCCTTGGGTTGTGCCACCACGCAAACAGTATCACTGGTACGGCTGGCACAAATTTCGCATTTTTCATCCGTTGCGAAGTTACCACAAACCTGACAAAATTTAACTTGATTTTTCACTGCCATGATGGCTTTAGTAAACTGATCGGCGTCTTCGCGTGACATTTCAATCACTCGATAAGCGTAGCGTTCCGCGGTCTTGTAACCGACCCCGGGCAACTTGGTAAAACAGTTAATCAATGCATCAACGCACGATAAGTTTGCCATACTTTAATATAACATTTTCCGCCCAAAGCGCAAATTACATTTTTACCAGTTGTGCAACCGTCACGGTACAATCATCGGCAGGATAACTGCCCGACAACGCAGTAACCTTAGCAATTAACTGGTCAGCCAACTGTTGTGGTGTGGTCACGTCTAAGTTGTTAATAAAACCCGCCAGCGCGACCCGCTCGCCACCGAAAACATCCAAGATGCCGTCGCTGACCAAAACCACCATGTCACCGGCAGTTAAAACAGCTTTAGTAATTTTGGGTTCAATGTCGTCCAAAATTCCGAGCGGTAAAGAACCAGCCTCCACCACCTCGACTTCGCGCGCTCGTTTAATGTAGCCGTCTGCCGCGCCAACCTTGATGAAATCGACATCACCCGTGGCCAAATCAAATACGCACATGTCCAAAGCCGAAAACACATCTTGTCCGGTGAACGTCAATAACTGGTTGACCGAGTACATAATAATTTCATCAGGGAAACCCGCTTTGTAAAAATTTTCCACCAAAGACAACGCCAACGTGCTGGCGCGTGAGGCACGTTCGCCCGCTCCCATACCATCACACAACGCCATCAAAGTTTTTTCGTTGGTCACGCGCAAAAAAGAAAAGTTATCCCCGCTGGTTTGGTTGACACCTTTGGTCACGCCCGCCATACCAAACATTACACAGTAACGCGGCGCAGAACGCACGGAGACAATCGCATAACCTTTGGTGTCCGCATCGACGATTTCATCCACAATCATTTTGTGACCGCAAACCCGACTGACCACTTTTTCGATGCGCTGGTTTTTGGCGTCACCACGCGGAACCAAGACCGAAACTACGTATTCGTTTTGGGTGTTTTTGGTAATTAAGCAATCTTCGGCGTAAATGTTTCGAAACAGGAGTTCCTCTTTAACCATTTCCCCGCGTTCATTATCAAAGACCACACTGCGACAAACATCGTTAGCGAAATTGCTACACAACTGGGAAATCCCCGCTAATAAATTTGCCATCAGGATTTTACCACTATCCAACCCCGCAATGATTTGTTCCTTGTTTTGGTTGACCACCAACAATTTGTTCATGGCGGTAATTAAAGTGTTAATGCGTGTACATTTAACCGACAAGGTATTAGGCACATCAAGCAAAGTAACTGTGCCGTGTTTAAGTCCGTTTTTAGCCAACATGGTGATGCCAGTTTCGACCTCACCGGTCGCCGTCGTAGTTTTGCGACAAACGCCACGGTGCGGACAGCTGGCGCAGACGCTGCCCGTAATTTCAGCACACAGTAAGGTTGCAGTTTCCTGCGGTGGTAACGCGGCGCGGGTTAAATTACGGTAGGTATTTTGCATTTCGTTAAAGACCGCGGATAAAGAACGCATCCGCATTGAAATTCCCGCCGTGTTACGGTTGATGGTATTTTTTGAAACCAAAAACCCGCCCAATCCATCCGCACCGAAAGTGAAATAACGGGCGGTCGAGCGTGGTACGCACAGAAAGACCAACATTGCCGTTACCAACGGTAACAAGCTCCACCAGTCGTAACCGCCGTAACCGTCGAAATACAAACCAATGACCAAATCGCCAAAGAACAACGCGACAATGCTGTAAACCCGATATTTACTTTTGAAAATCACGCAGATGATAGCCAATAACACCATGATGGCAACATAAGTTAAATCCGTCGTGGCAAAAGCTTTGCCCAGCCCTAACGCCGCTGCTAGCATGACCGTGGATTTGGGGTTCACATAAAATACGCCCCACATAATTAGCAACAAACTGCAAAATTTATGTACATCAAAATAAGGGTTGGCGAAACCGCACAGCCCCAACGCTAAAATGGTCACCATGGACAACAAACTGACAATTTGGTCAATCGTCCACGGGAAGACAAATTTCTTTTGGGCAATGGCTTTCACGCAAATATAGGCCGCCAACAGGAAAATGCCACCGACTAAAACCACAATTAAAGTTGGCGCAATCAGACTGTGGTCCATGACGGCGAGATACAAATTAACACCTTGGGAAACCACAAAGCCCGCCAACAGGACCGGAAAATACCAACGCTTCTTCCCTTTAAGAAAACGGATGATAAAAGCAGTCAACAAAAAGATGCCACAGGCGTACAAAACGCTGAGCATATTTAGTTGCGCAGGACAACGCCAAAGTTCCACCAAAATTAAAGTTAAAACTGGAACAATTTTCGGGACCGGCGTTACCGCCAAGACAAAAATAAATGCTACCGCGAACGGACGAATTATTCCCGCTACGGCGGCGTAAGCCAAAACACTAATTAAAATAATCGCCAGCACCGACAATAAAAATTTTTTCATTGCCAAATTATGACAACTACCCGACTTTTTGCACTGTCATTTTGTGTCAAATTTGGGCTAAGCTTGTCAAACACCAACAAGATTATGATTGTGGCATGGGTAAATTTTGTATATACTGTTGTTATGGGTTTATTTGCAAGTGATAATACGCGTTCCGTGCGTAAGTTACAACGCATTGCCGATTTAGTTGTCGCGTTAGAAGATGATTACGCCGCACTGGACGACCATGCCTTAGTTGCTAAAACTGCGGAATTTAAACAACGTTTACAAAATGGCGAAACCATGGATGATATCTTACCCGAAGCTTTCGCTACCGTACGTGAAGCTGCTTACCGTGTACTGGGACAAAAAGCATACTATGTCCAAATTCTCGGTGCGATTGCCTTACACCAAGGTCGTATCGCGGAAATGAAAACGGGTGAAGGTAAAACTTTGGTTTCCACCATGCCGGCTTATTTGAATGCCTTGGCGGGCAAAGGAGTTCACATCGTCGAAGTCAACGAATACTTGGCCAAACGTAACAGCGAATGGATGGGCAAAGTTCACCGCTTCTTGGGCTTGACCGTGGGTTTAAGTTTGTCCCGCACTACTCCGGACGTAAAAAAACAAGCTTACAGTCAAGACATCACCTATGTTACCAGTAGTGAGGTTGGTTTTGATTACTTGCGTGACAATGTGGCACACCACAAAGAAGAACGCGTCTTGCGTGGTATGAATTACGCCATCATCGATGAAATCGATAGTATCTTAATTGATGAAAGCCGTACGCCGTTAATTATGTCGGCACCCACCAAAGACAACAGCGAACTTTACAAGGTGGCGGATAAGTTTGCCCGTACTTTAACAGCGGACGATTACGAAATCGATTTGAAAGAACGCGCAGTACGTTTAACCGAATCGGGCTTTACCAAAGCTGAACGCGCTTTTAACATTGAAAATATCAGTGATGCCAACAACATGGAGTTGAACCACTTTATCAACAACGCCATGAAAGCACACCACTTGTTCACCCGCGATGTGGATTACATCATTAACGGGAACAAAGAAATCATCATCATTGACCAAAACACAGGTCGTGCAATGGTGGGTCGCCGTTACAGTGATGGACTGCACCAAGCAATTGAAGCCAAAGAAGGTGTGCCAATTAAGAACGAGGATAAAACTGTCGCCACCATCACAATACAAAACTTATTCAAGTTGTACCGTAAATTATCGGGTATGACGGGTACCGCCAAAACCGAAGAAGACGAATTCAAAAAAATCTATGGTATCGACGTTGTCGCGATTCCGACCAACAAACCGGTCATTCGTGAAGATGCACCTGACGTCATTTTCCAAAACATGGAAAACAAACTGGGTGCGATTTACGAAGATGTGCTTTACCGTTACGAACGCAAGCAACCCGTTTTGATTGGTACTACCACGATTGAACACAGTGAAGAAATTTCCAAATACTTAAAATCAAAGAAGGTCCCCCATGTGGTTTTGAACGCCAAGAACCACGAAAAAGAAGCGGACATCGTCGCCGGTGCGGGTCGTTTAGGTAGCGTGACCATCGCGACCAACATGGCAGGTCGTGGTACGGATATTCATCTGGGTGGTAACCCCGAACACATGGCGATGACCCAATTGAAAAAAGACGGTTTAACCGACCAAGAAATTTACGACGCGACGGCGTACTTTGAAACCAATGACGAAAAAATCTTAGGTCACCGTAAATTGTTCAAAGATTACTTGGAACAATTCAAAAAGGAAACCGACGCGGAACGTGAAAAGGTGGTTGCGCTGGGTGGCTTGCACATCATTGGTACCGAACGCCACGACAGCCGTCGTATTGATAACCAGTTGCGCGGTCGTGCTGGCCGTCAAGGTGACCCCGGCAGTTCGATTTTCTACATTTCCTGCGACGACGAAATCATGAAGCGTTTTGGTAAAGATGTGATTAGCGGTACCATGCGTTTCTTAAACTTGGACGACGTTCAAAGTAAGATGATTACCAAACTTTTCGAGCGCGTACAAAAACGCGTGGAAGGTTACTATTTCGACAGTCGTCGCGTCACTTTTGAATACGACAACGTGTTAAACGACCAACGTATGACGATTTACCGCGAACGTGACAAAATTTTGGACGGAGAAAACGTCCACGAACAAATCTTAAAATGCTTCCCCGACATCGTTTACAATGTGGTCAGTCAAGCCATCGACCCGATGAGCCACTACTCCGAATGGGATTTGACCAAGGCCAACCAAATTTTGTCCGACCGTTTATTTGGTACGCATACCGAATATTTGGATGCCGAAAACACTGACCGCGCCAACTTCAACGACGTTTACGAAATGGTTTTGGATGCGGTGAACGAACAATACGAGTCCAAGATTGCTAAATTAAAAGCAGACGGCTTCAACTTTGATGCCTTTGAACGTGATGTTTTGTTGTCTGTGGTTGACCGTAAATGGGTGGACCACATTGACGCAATGGTGAACTTACGCAACGGCATTGGCTTGCGTGGTTACGGCGGTAAGGATCCTTTGGTTGAATACCGTCGTGAAGCCATCGGCATGTTTAACCAAATGGTGGAAGCCATCAACACCGAAAGTGCGACTTTCTTGTTCAAAGTACGGATTGAACGTAAAGAAGCGCCCAAGCCGGCTGCGGCACCTGTAATGCCTAAAAATGTAAACTTGAAAAAAGTCGGTCGCAACGACCCCTGCCCCTGCGGTAGCGGTAAAAAGTACAAAAACTGTTGCGGAAGAATTGAATAAAACAAAGGAGGAAAAAATGGAACGCGAAGTAAAACCATTCACCATGTGGCGACATTTCAAAGGGGCACGCTCTTTTGTCATCACAACCGCAAAACATAGTGAAACAGGCGAAGATTTAGTTGTTTACCGTTGTATGGATAACAATGGCAAAACCAACCATAAAGACGGCATTTACGCCCGCCCGTTAGCCATGTTCTTATCCGAAGTCGACCATGAAAAATATCCAGATGCTACACAGAAATATCGCTTCGAAGAAATTAAAGACTAATCCAGCATTAAAAGAAAAATGACCGACAAGCGCGGTCATTTTTTTATGCTTGGTAACGGCGGTAGTATTCGCCTTTCAACGCCATCAGTTCGTCATGCGTGCCAGATTCCACAATGCGTCCACCTTGGCAAACATAGATGCGGTCTACATTTTGGATGGTCTTGATTTTGGTCGTGACAAAAATGCGGGTACGGTTTTTCAGTTTATTGATAATCACATCGTTACATTTCTTTTCCGCAGCCGTATCAAAGCAATTCAAAGCCTTATCCAAAATTAACAAATCCGGGGCGTGTAAAACAGTGCGTGCCAAGTTCACAGCTTGCTGTTCGGCGTTGGTTAACATAACGGTATTTTCGGTAATATGGGTTTGATAACCATTCGGCAACAAACGAATAAATTGGTCAAAGCCGAACATTTTGGCCGCCTGAATCACATTTTCCGGCAAAGTCTTACCTACCCCATACATAATATTTTCCGCAATGGTGCCGTCAATTAAGAACGGACGGTCGGAACACATGCCCACGCGTTCGTAGAACTTCTTACTGCGGATACGCGCCAAGTTGATATCATTGATTTTAATTTCGCCCGTTTTGGGTAATTCGAATTTGGTCATCAAATCCATAATGGCCGAAGCGGTACCGCTCTGTTCCTCCAAAAAAGCCACCGTGCTGCCGAACGGGATTTCAAAATTGATGTCCTTGACCTTTTCGGTTGAGACATGATCAAATACGATACTGCCGTCAATCTTTTTAATCTTTACATCTTCATCCGCGGTGACGTCGTCGGGGCAATCAATAATACCGAAGAATACTTTGGCGTAACTTTCGGTCGGTTGAATAACATTGGACGCGGTCGTAATAATTTTGGTATTGGACAAGAAACGCGAACTGTACAGCAAGAACGCCGGCAAGATGGCGAAGTCCGCCATGGATAACGAACCGTTAATCGCCAAAATACCGAACACCACGGTAATCGCTAAGTACATAAAGTTGGACAAGAAACTGATGTAACTGTCGTTCAAGCCGACCACGGTGTTGACCGCAATGACGGTCTTACCAGTATTGATGGAAGCAAATTCGTCGTTACCTTTAATGCCGTTTTCTTGGAAGAAACCATGCAAGGTCGCGTGTTGTTCCACGAAGTTATAAATGCGGGCGCTGGATTCTTCCTTGCGTGTATAGTATTTTTGCGTTTTTGCGACCACAATCTTCGCAATAATCAAAGTGATGGGCAGCAGCGAAATGACCAAGAAACTCAAGGTAACGTTCAAAGACAACATCATAATAATGTTCAACACAAAGAAGAAAATCGTACGAGCAATGGAATAAACCATGGCTAAGCACTGTTGCAACAAGACACGTCCCACCGCCATTTGATGGGTGGTTTCGCTGATTTCAAATTTATCGATAAAGGACAATGGCACAACGTCAAGTTTGCGACGTGCGTCGTACATAATGTCCAAAGTAACTTTGTATTCGTAGTTAATAATAATGCACTTACATGCTAACGCAAAGGTTTCGGACAGGATACATAAAACTAAATACAAAATCAACGGTTTCAAAACGACCGCGATGTTATGATGCAGTCCCCAATCTTCAAAAGTATTCAAGGCTTGTGCGGTCAAATTCGGCATATACGAATACATGGCGATACCCACGATACCCAACAAGATGATCAACAAAATGCGCCACTTCAATGGCTTGAAGTACGACATGACACGCATAAAGATGGATTGCTTGTGTTTTTTCATGCTGGTTCACCCTCCTCTTGTTCGTTCAAAAAGAAGGCGGCATATTCTTTATTGCTGGCGGACAAACTGGCGTGCGTACCTTTCACATAACTATGGTCAGTTTTAGCAAAGAAAACTTCGTCCGCGTTTTCGCAAATCAATTGACGGGTCGTGGTAAAAATACAAGTTTTGTTTTCGGCACGGAGTTTTTGTAAAGTGCTACGCACAATGGCATTACGTAGGTTAATGAAACTGCCATCGAAGATATAGAACTCGGCCGGTTTCAAAATACAACGCACAATGTTAATTAAAGCCTTAACATGTTCCGGCAATTTTGAACGCACCGACAGTTGAGTATCCAAGAATGATGGCAAAACCGCCAAATTGGACGCGCCAATTTCGTTAAAGGTTGCCAAGATTTGTTCGTCAGTCACTGCGGGATTAAATAGTTGAATGTTTTCGCGTACGGTACCCGTAATGAACTCTGGATAGGTCGGACAGTAGGAAATAATTTTCGCGCGGTAATATTGCTTGTTCAAATCTTTAATATTGACGCCATTAACTAAAACCACCCCAGTGGTCGGCTCGATGTAACGTAACAAAATTTTAATCAGAGTTGAGCGCCCCGCACCGACCTCACCACAGAAAGCCAGTATTTTTCCTTTAGGCAATTCAACGGATAAGTTTTCAATGGTTTTACGACCATTCCAAAAACGGTGGTTGACCTGATACATGACCAAGGAACTGCCAAAATCGGTGTCCAATTGGGTAATGCCGTTGTCGATGTCTTCTTCCGGTAATTGCATAAATTCGTCAATGCGTTCGTAAGCAATGCGACCGCGGGTCATCGGGTTAATTAACAAGTTAAAAATATTTAAGGTCGCCGAAATACACAAAGTGATGTATTGCAAAATCGTGTTGATGACAACCAACTGTTCCGCCACGTTTTGCGTGGTCACCGACATAGCGCCCGCCAAAATAATACCAAAGGTCACAATCCCAAAAATGATGTTGTTGGTACATTCAAAGACGTGCTTGGATTGGTCAATGTCGTAAACTTCGTGGGATAATTTTTGGTTTTGTTGATGGGCGTCCGCCAAGCGTTCGGACTGTTTACCCAAAATTCGGATATCACGCGCGCCCGCAATGCTTTCGCGGGTGGTCACAAGGGATTTATCGTAAGCGTCCACCGCTTCCGCCATACGTTTACTGATGACTTTACGGTGAATCATTAAGATACCCAGTTCCACCAAAACCGCCACCACAATGAATAAAACATAAACCGGCGACAAAGTCATAATCAGGATACAACTACCTAAAATAGTAACAAAGAAATAAACGTAGGACTGTAAAAATTGTTCGTGACGGTATTTGACCCAGTAACTGTCTTCAATCATGCAAGACAAAAATTTACTGGTACCGTATTCATACAAAACATTGGTCGGTACACGGGTCATTTTTTCATAAAGCATACTGCGCGCGTTAGAACGACAGTGGATACCGTAAACGCTAACACGATTACGGGCGTACAAAGAAACCAAAAAGATGACCACCAACAAAACCAAAACAATACCCGCGTTCAATAAAAAGGGACCAATCTCGGGTAAGTTTCCCGCGTCGTTGTTAATTTCTTCGGTGACCAAGTTTTTCAAAATCATCGGGTACAAAATGTTCAGAATTTCCATCAAGCCGAAAAAGAAAACAGCCACGAACAAATCTTTGGCCGCACCACGCTGAAAACGATAGACCCGCATTTTACGCATCTTATTTTAATATACATAAAAATCCGTTATTTCGCAATTGGTTTGTGTTTTGTTGTTTTGGTGCTGGGGTTGGGAATTGGTGCCAAGTTGGGTGCTGCTCCCGTAATCGCTCCGGAAGAATTTCATGTGGTTTTGGACGCGGGACACGGCGGCCACGACGGTGGCGCCAGCGTGGATGGCGTAAACGAAGCCGAACTGAATTTACAAATTGTCAATGTTTTAGCCCAGACCTTGCGCCAACGCGGTTGCACGGTTTCGTTGACACGCGTAGACGCAAACAGTTTAAACTTCCCCTTAGCCCCAAACAAGAAGGTTGACGACATGAACAAGCGTCGCGAAAAAATCCGGCAATTAAATCCGGATTTGGTTATTTCCATCCATTTGAACGCATATCCCGACCGCACGGTGCAAGGTCTGCAATGTTTTTACGCCAATGAAACCCCAGGCAGTAAGGACTACGCCACCGCCATTCAAGAGCAATTTAACGCTAGCGGACTGCCGATTGACAAACAGGTCAAGCCCACGGATTTTAATTTGGTAGAACATTCGCCGTGCCCCGCGGTGTTAATTGAATGCGGTTTTTTAACTAACCCGCGCGAACACCAATTATTGCAGTTACCGACCTATCAACAGATTTTGGCCTATCACATTACCGCCGGCGTTTTAACCGCCCGGCACAAAACCCAAACTGTCCGCATATGCTGAAATAAAGGAGGTACCAAAGATGTGTCAATGTCCAACAGTCGGTGATTTTATCCGCTGGGCTTTCCGCTGCGTATGTTGCAATTGTGGTTGCAACAACCAAAATAACAGCCAGTCCAACGCATGTCCCGTTAGACCAAGTAGTTGCAACAGTTGCGCTTGTAAATCCTACTAAATACGCATAACTTCCCCGCGACCGTTAAATACTAAAAGTGGGAGGTAAAATGCAATCGTACACCACACAAGCACACCAACGCAATTACCAAGGTCATGTCATACTCCAAAACCGAATTAGCGAGAGGCGTAAAAAACACGGTCTAGCCGTAGGAATTTTAGCCTTCTTGGTCGCATTGACCAGCAGTCTATTAGGAGTTATGGCATTACATAACCAACAGTTAAAACACCGCATTCACGCCCTAGAAACACAAAGTGTCGCCGCCATCGCTCCGCAAGCCACGAAACAAACACGCCGGGGAAAAACTTTGCCCAACATACCAATTTCAGAACAACAACATGAAACCGAAGATTTACCGACCTTAAAGAATTAAACCAAAACGCGGTCATGCATTTTGTCCGCGGTAATTTCAATCACACGGGTCGCAACCGTATTGATAATTTCCTCATCGCTGGTGTAGAACAACATGACGGCTTTAGTGCGTTCCATACCTTGGTTCAACGCGGTAATACTTTCCAAATCCAAATGGTTGGTTGGTTCGTTAAAAATCAACAGGTTGCCTTGTTCCAACATGGTTTTGGCTAACATACAGCGCACCCTTTCCCCACCCGACAAGACGTTAGCTTTTTTCAAAGCTTCTTCACCCGAAAACAGCATGCGTCCTAACCAACTGCGGATAAAGGTTTCGTTGGTGTCGGTGGAATATTGCTTCAACCAATCCAACAAATTCAAATCGCACTTTTCAAAGTAACTGCGGTAATCAACCGGCAAATAAGATGTTGTAATGGTTTTACCAATCGTAATGGTACCGCTGTCGGGTTTTTCCAAGCCCATGATGCAGTTAAACAATTTATCCATGCGGAAACTCTTGTCCGTCATGAACGCAATTTTTTCGCCCTTATTGACGCGGAACGATACATTGCGGAAGAAACCTTCCACGGTTAAATTTTCCACCGCCAAAATTTCGTTACCCGGTTCACGGGCGCATTCAAAGTTAATGTACGGATACTTACGGGAAGACGGCTTAATGTCTTCGATGGTCAGTTTTTCCAATTCCTTTTTACGGCTGGTGGCTTGACGCGATTTGCTGGCATTCGCCGAGAAACGTGCAATAAAGTCTTTCAACTCTTGCGCACGAGCTTCAGCTTTTTTGTTGGCTTCCTTTTGTTGTTTCAACAGCAATTGACTGGTTTCGTACCAGAAATCATAGTTACCCACAAACATGTTGATTTGGTTGAAGTCCACATCGCAAATGTGCGTACAAACTTGGTTCAAGAAATGGCGGTTGTGCGAAACAATGATGGTGGTATTTTTGAAATCCAGCAAAAACTCTTCCAGCCAATGCGTCCCCGCCAAATCAAGGTTGTTGGTTGGCTCATCCAAAATCAAAATGTCGGGGTTGCCAAACAAAGCGCGTGCCAACAAAACTTTAACTTTAATTTTTACGTCCAAATCTTTCATGACTTGGTCGTGCAAATCTTCGTCGACACCTAAACCGGACAACATAATGCGGGCATTACTATCCGCGTCCCAACCGTCCAGCTCAGCAAATTCGGCCTCCAAAGCGCCCAATTCGTTACCTTGCTCTTCCGTCATTTCGGGCAACGCATAATATTTTTCTTTCAAGGCGATAATTTCGGCCAAGCGTTGGTGACCGCCGATGACCGTGTTTACAACGGTTAAATCATCAAATGCGTTTTGGTTTTGCGCCAAGGTTGAAATACGTTGGTTTTTGCCCACGATAACTTCACCTTTGTTGGGGGTAATTTCGCCCGCCAAGATTTTTAAGAAGGTGGACTTACCCGCACCATTCGCGCCAATAATACCATAGCATTCGCCGGGCAAAAATTTCAGATTAACATCCTTGAACAAAACCCGTTTGCCGTACTGTAAAGAAACATTAACTACTTGAATCATACTTGGCATTATAACATACCCCACGCCCGAATTAAAGCGTAATTTTGGTAACAAAAAAGCAGTGTTGCCACTGCTCTTTTTGAATGTCACTAATGATTAAGCTTCATGGGTTTGACGAGTGTGACGAACTTTTACAATCACACCGACCACAACCAAAATCAAACCAACAGTACCTAAGATAACGATGGTGATGAACAAGATTTTCAACCAATCGTCATCCCACCAGTTTTTCTTACCGCTGGGGTTGTTAATGTGGTCTTCGTATTCTTCATCAATTTTGGAAATATCTAAGTGGATGGCCGGACGGACGCCCGCTTCTTGTTTTACTGCACGGTAATGGAAATAAGACTCATCCGCTTCATCATTATCCTTCATCATCGTTGCGGAAACCGTCATTGCATAATAACTTTCTTCAGGATTCGGTGTGCGCAACCAAACATGGTTACTAACTGTTGTATCAGTCCATTTCAAAGTATTCGGTTTAGTTACTAAATCAGAGTCATTTAATACATTCCAAATTTGCAAATCACCAAGTGATGGCAACCACAAACGGTCATCAGTATCCAAATCATAATAGGCAGTCAATTGCTTTTTATCAGCTTCATCATTGTCTTGTTCAACTTGATTTACTGATTGTTTAGCAAAAGACATATATGTAACTTTAAGATTTGCACCAGTGTTTGCTTCATTATGTCCAGCCACATAACCAGGAACAACTTTATCCTTGTATTTGCTGTATTCCTTATTGTCAAGCATGGTTTTCGCTTCTTCGTACAAGAATTTACGAATATCGCTACCGCCGTCTTTATCTAGAATAATTTGTCCATTTTCTTGATCCGCCGTATACCTCTCATTTTTCCAAACAGTTTTAGTATATCCATTAGTCCAAATATTGGAACCATCTTTCTGTAATAAAACGTTGGAACTATAAATTTGGTTAAAATAAGTTTTGGTGTAAGGATCAGCCATCCAGAAGGTTGCGTAGTTATCGTCAACTTTAACCAAACGCCAATCGTGACCAAAGAACTTGTAAGTATGCTTTTCGTTTTCCACGGTCAAACCTTTTTCCAAAGTGTTACGACTTACCGCATAACGACCAAGTTCGTCAAACAAAACTTCGCCGGACAATTTACCATCGGAATTGCTGGCTGTTTGCAAAGACAGGGTTTGCGCTTGCATCACGGGGGTCACGGTTGCAGCACCGCAGACCAATAAAGCCAAAGCCAAAACCAAGGTACTGAATAATAGATTGATTTTTTTCATAATTTATTCCCCTTTCAAGTATCAATGATAGACAAAAAAGGGAGAAAAGTCAATCCCCCTGCTTAATTTTTTTCAACATTTTTTGTTCGGACTTACTTAACGTGGATTTTACGGTTGGACGAACTTTAACTGGGCTGACCCCGTCGCCCTTGGCAACGGCACGTTTACGCACTGGTGTTTGGTCGAAAGCGGAACGCGTCGCAGTAATGCCATCGGTACCTTCGGGATTACCGAACATACGGCGAGTAACCGATTGTACTAACTCTTCTGAGCTTAAAGTTTCGATGGCTTCTTTTAAACGCGGATCATCTTTACCGGTAAAATCACCGTTTTCAATGTAATCTTTGGCACTAGCCTTAGCGTATTGGTCTTCCAGAAATTCTTCTTCCGCGGCTGCCGTTCTCGCCGCAATATCCTGTCGCGTTAAACGACGCGCTTCATCGTGTTCTTTCAAACGTTCGGTCAATTTTTCCATACCGATAATCAATAACCATAACAGTCCTAATCCGGCGACCCCCAAAATCAACCATAACCATTCCATACTTATAAAGTAGCCTGAAATAGCAATCTTGACAACTTATTTTACAGGTTCGACCGCGGTTTTAGCCTTTTTGCGCACCTTGGCTGCGACATTTTTTTTATCACGACAGAAGATTGCGTAGAAAGCCGGCACCACGATTAAAGTAGTAATCGTACCAAATAGCAAACCACCAATCGAAACTACCGCTAATGGTTTAATCATATCACTACTACCCCCAGGGTTAAAGAACGACCAGCCGAACGCCATGGGTACCATCGCCAAAATTGTGGTCAATGCGGTCATAAAGATGGGGCGCATACGCGTGTGCATCGCGGTAACCAAAGCTTCTTTCACCGACAAACCATCGGCCCAAGCTTGGTTGGTATAATCGACCGCCAAAATACCATTGTTAATGACAACACCCATCAAAATTAACAATCCGATCAAAGCTGGAATTGATAACGGCATTCCCGCCATGAACAAGAATAGGAACGCACCGGTAAATCCCAGCGGAACACAAATCAAAATAATGAACGGCATCATGAAGGATTGGAAGATGGCGACCATGACTAAATAAATCAGAGCAAAACCAACCAACAAAGCCATACCCATCGATTGGTAACTTTCCTGCATTTCGCCTTCCATGCCGTTATCAAGAACGGATACCCCCGCCTCTTTGAAATCGCCATGCAATAATTCGTCAACATATTGGTTCATCAAAGATTGAATCTTGTTGGTGTTAGCACTGGGGTTCGCTTTCACGGAAATCTTGGTGGCGTATTTGCCATTTTGTTTCAGAATTTGATGCACTCCATCCGCGTAATTTTCGTAAACAATCGCGCGAATATTTAAGTCTTCTTTTTGGTCAGCAAACTTGGCGTCCACCGCTTGACTGAATTTACCCAAGGTATCAAAAGCCGTCAAATAGTTATCACTGTCAACTGTCATAGTAACCGAAACATTGTTGGAAACCATCGAACTGGCCATACTGGAAGCAGTAACATCAATATCACTGTAGTAAGTTTTATCGTAATCTTTGAAAGCGTTGTACAGTTTTTCACTGGCCTGGTCAGTGGTTAAACTGCGTTTATCTTTCAATTTAATTTCTACCGACATTTCCACACCGTTCGACAGGATACTGGAGCCGGTGTCATAAGCCACCACACATTTATCCAGATCGTTACCCAAAACGTCAACCACCTGTTGATATAAATCATTGGCCAACACTGCTTTATCCGTGGTGGACTTTTGTCCTTCGGCGTTCAAAGGTGCCGACACGGTTAAGGTGCCTTCATCAGTCGACGGTAACAAGATGAAACCGTTAATCATCATTAACGCACCAGAACCAGCAAACAAAACTAATGCCAACAAAACGGTGAGCCATTTTTTATCGATGGCAAAGCGCAAAACGCGATCAAATACGCGGTTCGCTCCGGCGGTAAACCTACCCCAACCCGCACGAAGTTTTTGCCAGAAATTGGGTTTTTGATTTTCCGCCACAACCTTAGGAGTTTTCGGGTTAATTTTGAAGGTAGCAACAATCCCTGGTAAGAACATGACGGCCACAATGAACGAACATAGCAACGACAAGATTACTACCCAAACCAAATCGGTAAAGATTTGCATAATCAAGCCTTCCAAAAAGAACATCGGGAAGAAAACACAAATCGTGGTTAAAGAAGAAGCCAACATCGCAAGCATAATTTGCGAGGCACCCTTCATACAGGCTTCACGCAACGGGAAACCTTTACTGCGTAAACGGAAAATGTTTTCCAAGACGACGACCGAGTTATCCACCAACATACCAACCGCCAACGCTAAACCAGACATGGAAATGATATTCAAATTGATGCCCATGAAGTACATCGCCACAAAGGTGCCAACCAAAGCCAACGGAATGGAAATACCAATCGCCAAGGTCATTTTGAACGAACGTAAGAACAAGAACAAAATTAACAAAGCTAATACGCCACCAATAACCAAGTTTTCGCCAACCGAACCAACAGTTTGGTTAATGTATTCGCCTTGGTCGTTAGTTACATCGTAAGTGAAACCAGAATTTTCGGCTTTGATTTTATCCAAAGTCACAATGACATTCGCACAAGTTTCCGCGGTTACCGCATTACCAGTTTTTTGGATTTGAATGCTGTAAGTATTGACCAAACCTTTACCATCCGCATTTTGCCAGGCTTGGTTGTGGTCTTGACCTTCAATCACATCTTCAATGTTAGATGAAATTGAGCCGACCCCAACAGTGGACGAAATCTTATCCAAAACATTAGTTTTGAACCAAGCCGTGTCCCCCGCTTTATCTGGGTGCGCCACGGTCACAAACATGACCGGTAACAAGGTGGGGTCAATTTTCAAAATTTGTTTTTTGTAAACTGTATCGTGAGTACCAACACTCCCCAAGCCCATGTTTTCCAAAGCCAAATTCAATTCGGTCGAATCCACAGTGGCATCACTATAGTATTCCAAAGTCATCATCACGACACCCATGGATAACATAGTGGTACTGCTGGTGTTTTTGATACCCGAAATATTCGCGACGGCTTGGGTAGCGTTGGTGGTCAATTTTTCCAAATCATCGGCGGTCGGCATCAATTCAGCCAACACGCTTTGACTGTTTTGCATAACGGTTAAATAACTGGCAGCGACCAAGTTACCACCTTGAGCGGCCGTCATCAACGCTACGGTTAAACCCGCTTGGTCGTTTTGTTTTTCCGCGAGGATTGTATCAAACGCGTTTTTGGCGGCGGCATATGATTCATCAGATTGTCCCGCGGCTTGGTAATCTTGTTTGGCTTGGGCATAAGTTTTTTCCAAAGCCAACTCGTTGAATTCACGCGTTAATGTGACTTGGTCTGGGTTTAAGACCACCACCACGTACGGCAAATTCATGGACGGAAACAAATCCACCGTCATTTTCGAAAAAGCGAAAACACCCAAAATTAAAATTGCCATAATGCAAACAAAAACGGTGTACGGTTTACGCACACCGACACTGGCAAACCAATTTTCTTTAATATTCTGGTCTAATTGTGCTTGATTATTCGACATAATCACCTATTATGATGATAATGCCCCGCTTTGTCAATGTTATTTTTGTTTAGATTTGTTCTTGCTATTGGTCTTTTCGTTGTTCAAAGCAACCGTTTCTTTGATGGTGGTAAACAAAGTGGAAACATTAGCCAAGTCGTTCGGCACAATAATTTTGGTGGCTTCACCAGCGGCCAAAGCCTTCAACGCTTCGTAACCTTGTAAGGTTAAATAAGCAGCATCGGGTTTGGCAGCCACAATTTTTTCGATGGCTTGCTTTTGTCCTTCGGCCTCGGTCAACAAGGCAACTTTGCGGGCTTCGGCTTTCAAAATTTCGGCTTCTTTTTCACCTTCGGCAACCAAGATTTTACTGCGCTTTTCACCTTCGGCCAGCAAGATGTTTTCGCGACGTTCACGTTCAGCACGCATTTGTTTTTCCATACTTTCTTGAATGGCAGCCGGTGGCAAAATATTTTTCAATTCAACGCGGTTGACTTTAATCCCCCACGGGTCAGTGGCGGTATCAATAATTTCACGCATTTTGGTGTTGACGGTATCACGACTGCTTAAAGTTTCATCCAATTCCAATTCGCCAACAATGTTACGTAAGGTGGTGGCGGTCAAATTTTCAATCGCCGACATTGGGCGTTCAATGCCGTAAGTATATAATTTGGGGTCTACGATTTGGAAGAACACCACGCTGTCAATTTGCATAGTCACGTTATCTTTGGTAATAACCGGTTGTGGTTTGAAGTCCGCTACTTGCTCTTTCAAACTAATCGGCGGCAAAGCACGGTCGATAAACGGCATAATGAAGCGCAAACCCGTACCCAAAGTTTTGTAGTACTTACCCAAGCGCTCCACAATGACGGCAGTTCCCTGCTTAACAATCCGGATGGATAAAGCAAAGATAATCGCCAAGGCGGCACCAATTACAATAATCGCAATTAACCAAGGTTGCATAATTTTAATTCTCCTTTATTTTTTTATTTTCCGTAACAACTGGTTTAACCACCATCTTGTTACCTTCGACGCGTTCAATCATGACTTCAGTATTTTGTTTCAAGTTGGCTTCACAGGTAACTTTCCAAATAACATCGTTAATTTTAATGGTAGATTCGCCGTTCACAACATCCGCCAACAAGCGAACTTTTTTACCAAAATTTTGGTCAACATTGGTTGGTACGGTCGGTTTTTTAATTAAACGTTTTAACAACGGACGTGCGGTACACAACGCCACCACGGTTACAACAAAGAAGACACTGACTTGCCAATAAATGTTGACGTGACATGCCGCCAAGATTAACGCAACCAAAGCACCGACCGAAAAACAACTGGCGAAGAAGTCGACAGTAAAAAATTCCAATAATAACGTGAGTGCCATTACGACAGCCCAAACTACAATCATCATTGTTGTCATACTACTATATTATAGTTTTTTCTTAGTCTTATGTCCAGTTTTTTGTTGCAAAGCGTTAATCCGCTCGCGGTACTGAATCGCCAATTCGAAGTTCAGGTTCTGGCTGGCGCGGTTCATCAATTCGGTTAATTGTTCCACGGACAGGTCTTCGTTGGTGGCAGCGCCCTTTTCTTTTTTGGTAATGTAAAGCGAGTTTTTAATGGAACTGTAAACTGTGCGTGGTGTAATGTGGTGCGCTTCATTATATTGCATTTGGATTTGGCGACGACGCGCCGTTTCGTCCATAGCGGCTTGCATACTCGGGGTTACTGTATTGGCGTACAAAATGACCCGCGCCTTAGCGTTACGGGCGGCACGCCCAATGGTTTGGATTAACGCGCGCGTGGAACGGAACAAGCCCTCCTTATCCGCGTCCAAAATGGCAACCAATTCAACTTCGGGTAAGTCCAAACCTTCACGTAACAGGTTAATACCCACGATGACATCAAATTGGTCTTGACGAAAGGCAGTTAAAATTTCGGTACGCTCCAAAGTGTCAATCTCGCTGTGCAAGTAACGCACGCGCACGTGGTTTTCGGTTAAGAACGCGGTCAAGTCCTCCGCCATCTTTTTGGTTAAGGTTGTGACCAAGATTTTACCCTTACCCGCCGCCACAGTGCGGATTTCGTTCAGAACATCGCTAACTTGGTGATCTTTGTTGCGGACGATAACCACGGGATCAAGCAAACCGGTAGGACGGATAATTTGTTCTACCACATGAGGTCCCGCCATTTCCAGTTCGTACTTTTCGGGGGTGGCTGAAACATAAATACACTGTCCCAAACGTTGGTTAAACTCGCGGAAATTCAGGGGGCGGTTATCGTAAGCCGACGGCAAACGGAAACCAAAGTCGACCAAAACTTTTTTACGAGCGCGGTCGCCGTTATACATTCCGCGTATTTGCGGAACGGTAATGTGTGACTCATCAATAAAAACCAAATAATCCTTGGGAAAATACGAAAGCAAGGTATACGGCGGTTCACCAGGCTGACGGCCATCGAAGTAGCGCGAATAGTTTTCAATGCCCTTGACGAAGCCCAACTCCTCCAACATTTCCAAATCATAGTTGGTGCGTTGCGTGATGCGGTGACTTTCCACCACCATGTTATTGTCGTCGAAGAACTTTTTTTGCACGGCTAAGTCGGCACGGATTTTTTCGATGGCTTCGTGCAAGCGTTCCGAACCCACCGCAAAGTGTGAAGCCGGGAAAATTGCAATGTGCGATAACGAAGAAATCTTATTGCCGGTTAAAGCGTCGACCTCAAAAATGCCCTCGATTTCGTCGCCCCAAAACTGGACACGCACCGCGACATTGGAAGCGTACGACGGGATGATATCCACCACGTCACCATGAGCGCGGAAACTGCCCCGCACGAAATCCACATCCGCGCGTTTGTATTGGTTATTGACCAAGCGCGTGACCAAATCGCGACGGTTCATTTCCATGCCGGGGCGTAAAGAAATGCCCATTTTGAAATATTCTTGCGGCTCGCCCAAACCATAAATACAGGACACCGAAGCCACCACAATGGTATCGTTACGCTCACATAACGAAGTGGTTGCCGCGTGGCGCAGTTTATCGATTTCGTCGTTAATCGCCATGTCCTTTTCAATGTAGGTATCGGTCGCGGGCAAATAAGCCTCGGGCTGGTAGTAGTCATAATACGAAACAAAATATTCCACGCGGTTTTCGGGGAAAAATTCGCGGAACTCGTTACATAACTGAGCCGCCAAAGTTTTGTTGTGCGCGATGACCAAAGTGGGTTTATTGATATTTTTAATCACATTGGCCATGGTAAAGGTTTTGCCACTGCCGGTAACACCCAATAAAACTTGGTGACGCAAGCCATCTTTCACACCTTGTGACAAAGCCGCAATCGCTTGCGGTTGGTCCCCTGTTGGTTGATATTTTGAAACTAATTTAAAATCCATAGCTCGATTATTTACCGAAAAGACGGTTTAAAATAATACCTAAGACAAATGCCAAGATGGCACCACCCACTGTCAAGCCCAATTTCCACATTAAGGAACGCATCATTTGGCGTTTTTGTGATTGGCGTTCACGGTTGAAGGCCGCACCACGCATCGTCAACGAAACCAAGAAATAAATCTTGCCACTTTTTTCTTTCTTTTCGCATTCGATGTAATCGTCCAAAGCCAAGTTGCTCATAATCACATCCAATTGTTTGGCGGTGATTTCATATTTAGGCATCAACGCGGTCAGCAACTCCTTGGGGGTGAAAATTCCTTTGTTTTCACCCTTGCACTTTTCAAAGATGTATGACATGACACGAGTTTCAGTCTTATTCAGCATCTTTTTTGGGAGCCTCCTCAGCCTTTGCTGCTGGTTTAGCGGTTGCTTTAGTTTCTTTGTTTTCTTTTTCGGTCTTTTCAGCTTTCGGTCCTTTAGCTTTCAAAGCACGCGGAGCATCAACGAAGCGGGTTGCACGGGCGGTCTTTACAAAGTAGAAGATGACGCCAGCCAACAAGCCAACAGACAAGACGATTAAGATAACACCCCAAACGTTATTCAAATTAATATTCTTGTTCGTGCTTTCAGTATCCAATGTAAATTCGATTGAATCAGAAACGGTTGTGCCAGTGTAGGTGTTGTACAATTCAGCCGTAACTTTATAAGTACCACTGCCCCAATGTTCCAAATCAAATTTGTAAATACGTTTATTTTCGTCCTTGATGGCATTGGTTTCATTGTTAGCGGTTGACCAAGCCAATGTAGTGCTGCCACCAACATTGTCAATAATCGTACCATCTTCGCAAGTTACTGTGATGGTAACTTTATCGAAGTAGTATTTTACAGCGTCGCCATCTTTGTTAATCAAATCAAGCATGGTTTCGTTACCACTGAATTCGAATTTTGACAAATCGATGGTGACATAACGGTGACCGTTATCGTCTTTATCGATGACAACCGTGTCGGAAGAATCCGTAATGTTCGCAGTGGTTTTACCATTGTAATAGGTTAAGAAGCCATCTTGCAAAGTTGCTTGACCATCTTCACGGTTACCAATGGTCATGTTGTAACTAAGCGAAGTTTCACCAACCTTGTAAGTTACGGTGTAAACGCCCGAAACCATACTGGGGTTTTCGGCGGCTAATGCCAAATAGTTTTTATCATTGTATTTGGTTGTGTCTTTAGTGTCCGCACGGAAACTTCCTTCAGGACGGAAAACATAGTAACCACCGATTTTTTCAATTTTACTTTCTTTGCTGCCATCAATATTGGCTTTTTTGTTGGATATCAAGTACGCGCTACTACCACTCTTTTGAACGGTAATTTCCACATCTTCCGAGGTGTAACGGGTGTCGCCGGTAATATTCGGCATCGGAATGGCGATGGCTGGGTACATATAGCCGGTTACATCACCACCAACATATTTTGGTTCCAAGTAGTTGTACAAATCCGCGCTGTCAACAACAAAGTTATTTGCGTCGCCGTAGTTGGCTTTTTGGAATTGTTCCAAAGTAATTGCATAAGCCGGTTTAGTTTCGGTATAGGTGCTGTCATATTGATAGTATTTGTAGTTACCTTCCGTACCTACTTTATAAACGTCGTGGTCGATTTCGGTTTTTTCCTCCGCACTCGACAATACTTTTTTGTCGTTGTACGCTTCGTCCATTAAAATGTTGGCGGTCACGGTCGGCACAGTCACATTGATGACGTAACTGTCGGTGTAAATCACGTTGCCGTCCAAATAGCATTCGTATTTGAACTTGTGTTTACCTTCTTTGTTTGGGGTAAATTTGTTACCACTGATGCAGTTCGGATCGCTAACACCCATAGCGGTAATTACGCAATCGCCAACCGGAGACATATCGCTAACACGGTATAATTTACGGTTACGGGAAACATAAACTAATTCGTTAGAATCGTTGTACACTTCAACATCCGGCAAGGTTTTGCTTTCGCCCAAAAGCGCGGTGTCATTAACGGAGTCGTCATTCACGCCTTTACCATTGATATTGAAACCACCATGGTATTCACCGCTGTTACCAATTTCAATTTCGGCAACTTTGACCGAAACTTGTTTACTAGCAAATTCTTTCGCGGTTACAACCACCAAGTATTTACCACTAACATCTGGAGTGAAATACAGGTTTGTCAATTTGTACTTATCTTTGTTTTGGGTCAAGATTGAACTGACGATTTCGGAGTTCACACTGTTGCCGTTGTAAACATTATACATTTTATTGGTTTTTTCCGAATAAACGGCCACGCTCATTTGACCATCAATATTTTCACCCCAGTTGGCGGTAATACTGCTGATTTTAACTTTGTCGCCAGCCTTGAAAGTATTTGTCCAACCATCACCGTCGGTGGTTTCTTTTACATCAATTGCGATGGTCGCACTATGTGCGGCTCCGATATTGTGAATTGTAAAGGGCGCGCGCTTCCAAGCATAACCATATTGTGCAACTTCGGCACTGTCCTTGTATGATTTAGTGTTACGATAAATGTCAGGACTGTTAAACAATGCAGCATCAAAATAACCATGTGTATCCAAGGTAAAGTCAGTTCCCAATTGATGTTTCAAATCGGCTTGCATACCATTGAAGTTTCGTGCCACCGCGTAAATATAGCAGTCGCCTTTGAACAGAGTCATTTCTGCATCAGTCAATTCAACAGTAACGCGTGAACCACCAGAAACATAATCCAATTTTTTATATTGGGTACGATCGGAATCTTTGACCAAGTAGTAATCAATTTTCAAATCATCTTTTGAGGTGTGTTCGTCGTCGAAGGTTGGTACCGGGAATTCAAGCGTGTTGCCTTCCCATTGGTAAACGTCGCTAACTTGGAATTTTTTGCTTTCGTCAATTTTCGGCGAGTTAACATCTGCGTTTGCATCCGTTGCAGCCCCACAGTTAAAAGCGCTGTCAACATAGAAATACAAGTATTTATAAGTTGTGTGAGCGTTGTTGTAGGTGCTGTATGTTTTGTTATTACCTAAGAAAACTGGTTCAACATCACGTACCGCGATGGTAACTTTGTACAAACCAGCGGTGTTTTTCAACAATACTTTGTTCTCGTCGCTTGGTTGCTCATTAATAGTGCTACCCGTAAAATCAATACGCAACGCTTTTTGCGGATTATATTTGAAAGTTGTCACACCAACCGTGGTACCCTTAGACGCGGTATTGCTGGTTACGACATCTTTACCGTTCACATCTTTAATTTGTTCAATGGTTAATTTGTAAACATCTTTTAAATTGGTATAACTGGTCGAATTATCGTGTGGGAAAACCGCCGGCAAGACCAAGCAATCCTTAACAGTAACTTTTTTCGTAGCGGTCGAGTCTGGTTGAGTGGTCATCGGTAAATATGCGTTGTAGTTTTCCAATTCGCTATTTTCGTATGCTTCATTCATGCTGGCGACTTTGGCATCATCATATTCATCAACCCAGGTAATGTCCGGAGAAATTTCGTCGCGATAAATTTTAACGCTATCGCTCCAGTATTGAACATTATCGCCGTTTTGGGTAACGGTATCATTACTGAAACTGTCATTCATTTTATAACCAAACAAGGTGCTGGTTTGGAATTGGAAACGGTACCAACCCAAGGCCTTAACTTTGACATTCAAGCCATCAATTTCGATATAGTCGTTACTTAATTTACCATTTTCAACCGTAAAGGTTAAAGTTTTGGTAACATCGCTGGTGTTGTTATTAACAGACCAAGAACTCGGTTCATCGGCAAACAAGTGCGCTTGCACTTTCACAATCGAGGTTTGGGCTTCAACCGCGAAAGAATCTTTACCAACGGTAGCACTACCGGCGGTCGGTGCGGTTAAAGCAACTTTGGAATAATAAGATAAACCGGAAACGCTAGGTGCGGTTGGAATATTCGCAAAGGTTACTTTATCTTTGGTAACATTTTTAATGGTAATGGTATCCAATGGCAAAACCACCAAAATTTTGCCGTCATTAGCATCTTCTTTCAAAGTGTAGGTAACTTTCAAATTACCGGTCAAATTTTGATAGGCAGACAGATTAATGGTCAAGTTCTGGCTATCAAAAGTGAAGTTGGTATTTGCCAAATAGTTATTTTCCAAAGAAACAGTCGCGTACAAACGATAGGTTTCGGTAACTTCGTTTTTGTTAGCATCTTTATGTTTTAAGGTTACGACAGCATAATGTCCGTCGTTTCCAACTACACTGTCGATTTTACGGCTTTCGCCATCAACAGTATAGGTTTCCGGCAAAGGCAAAACTAACGAAGCCATGTTCTTCGGAGCAACCGTCACAACACCGTTAGGCATGGTCATGGCATAGTCGACTTTGGTTGCGTTGACGGTGTAAGAATCAAATAAAACTTCATCCGAACCATCTGTTACATAGAAACGCCAAACATATTGACCAACTTCAGTGTATTCACCCAAGGTATACAAACTCGGATTGGCAGAATCATAAAGCGTTTTGTTAGCGTGCATCAATTCCGCCCGACCACCGGTAACGGTTGGTACCTGAATAGTGTCGCCAACCTTAACGGTCTTGGTTGGCAAGTTGGTAATCGTAATATCATTGCTATATTTATTGGTTACGCCAGCCGCGGCCGAGCGTAAATTCAAAGCCGCTGCGACCGAAATTACCGGGCTAAAAATTCCCATAACAGCCACTAACATCAAAACAATGGCTGGGGCTAATAACTTTTTTAAACCTTTTTTCAATTTGTCCATGTTGATAATTATAAAGCCAAACCCAAAGATTGGCAAGATATTATTTGCAACAATTCTTGACTTTATTAACGTGGGTGGCATACAATACCGCATGACAAACATCTTGCTGAACAAAGACGGAAAGTATGTCAAACTGGATGGTATCAGTTTGAAAGATTTGCCAGCGAACGAACGCGTTTGGGTATACATGATTAACCCGAACGAAATTGAAGTTCACCGCGTGATTGAGGAGTTAAAAATCCCCGAAGATTACATCCGTTCAGCTTTGGACGATGAAGAGGGACCGCGTTTCGACGAAGACGATGACACGCATTACACTTTGACTGTTTTTGACATTCCAGTTACCCAACGCGAATCCGACAGCGATGCGCCCTACACCACCATCCCCTTGTCGATTATCCAAAAGGGCAATCTGACCGTTACCGTTTGTTTGCAAGACAACTTCAAGTTCCACGAAATTAAAAACGGTACTTTACGCCGTAATATCTTATTGGACAGCCCGAGGATTACTTACCAATTCTTGTTGGCTTTCCACAGTTTGTACGAAGTTTACCTGCGTGCAATTGACAAAACCAGCACTCGCCTGGAAAGTAAATTGATGGAATCTAAAGATGCCGATACCAGTTTGCGTGAATTGATGCGTTTGAAAAATGCTTTGATTTATTTCTCTTCATCCTTACGTCAAAACAATTTGGTGGCGGAAAAGTTAATGAACCAAAAAGGCTTGACCGAAGATGACGTTGAAACCCTGGAAAACATCGTGGTTGAAATTAAACAAGCGTTTGCCACCTGCAACATTCAACGCGAATTGATGAACGAAACCATGGACACCTATTCAAACATTGTCAACTATCAATTAGCTGAACGTATGCGTTTATTAACCATCGTGACAATTATCTTGGCTATTCCGACTTTGATTGCCGGTATTTACGGCATGAATGTACATTTACCATTTGACCAATTACCTGGTTTGAACGCCTTTTGGATTGTGATTGCGGCAACCTTAATCGCCTGTATTGCGACCGCAATTTGGATGGTACCCAACCGCCATGTTTTTAACAAACAAAAAAAGAAACACCGCAAACACCACAAGAAAAAAGAAAATTAAAAAATGACCCGCGGGCTGACCGTTTTGAAACTAGTTAAATAACTAGGAAAAAAGAAAAGAGCATATTTGCTGTATGCTCTTTTTCTTTGTCTAGATTACTGAATATACGGCATAGCTTATAATCTTCTTTCTCTTTGTTCCTGTTTTATAATTTCTTGTCGCTTCTTTAGTTTCTGTAAAGACATAATTTTTAATTGGCTGATGTTCTTCATTTGTATTGAGTGTACAGTTTAATTCAATCTCAATTTTATCTTCATATACTTTTACTGACTTTACAAATAATTCAATCACTCGTTCAGGACATTTGTCCATTACTGTTTTGAATTTATTTTGGATATCTTCTTTGGTTAATTCAATGTTTGCTTTAGATTCTTCTATAACTAATTTTTCGCCAAGTACTTTTCTTTGTGTTTCTAATTCTTCTAACCTTGATTTTGTAGTTTCAGTTAAGATGCCTTTTTCGATAGCAGACATAATGTTGACAATGGCATTATTCACTCGCTGTAAGTCGGAATTAATGCTAGTTAGTGAATTATTATTTTTGGTTCGTTTTTGATATTCTTCATAAATTGCAGTAGATACTTTTTCTAAATTTTCTGGTATGTTGAATTGTGTCTGAAAGAATTTATAAACAATATTTTCAATAAAGTCTTTGTGTATTCTTGTTACATGACAGTTTTCTTTTTTAGTGCTGATACAGTTGTAATATCTTAATGTTGTTCCGTTGCCTGATTTTGCTGTTACTGGATACATTTTGCGATTACAATCGCCACAATAGATTTTGTCTTTTAACTTAAAGATTTCATGATTATCTTTACGGCAACCATATCTGGTTAAAGCCATACGTTTTTGAACTTTGTCGTATAGTTCTTTACTGATAATTGGCGGATAGATTTTGTCATATACTTTTCCATTGATTTTACAAATACCTGTGTAAATTTCTCTTTTTAAAATATCTCTAATAGTTTCTGGAATGAATTTGCGTCCTTTGTTTGTAATTCCTTCTTTTTCAAAATCTCGTGAAATTTGTAAGATGGTTTTGCCACTGGCATAATCTTCAAAAATGCGTTGTAAAATTTTTTGTTCGTTTTCATTGATTGTTAACATTTTATTATTCTCCTTTGTATAGCCGAAAGGTACAGAGCCAATGCAATGTCCTTTCATTCTTGATTCGTGTAAACCACGACTGACTTTTTGTGCAAGTTCTTCACTGAAGTATTGGTTCATTCCTTCTAAGAGTGATTCAAGCAATACTCCTTCTGGTGTTTCGGGAATGTTCTCCATAGCGGATAGTAACTTGATACCATTGTCTTTTAAGTGTTTTCTGTGGATTGCTGCTTCGTATTTGTTACGGGCAAAGCGATCCAGTTTATACACCAAAACATAGTCCCATTTACGATTGTCGCTATCTTTAAGCATACGTTGGAATGAATCTCGTTCATCTGTAGTTCCGCTGATAGCTCGGTCGATGTATGAATCGACAATGATGATGTTGTTGCGTTTAGCGAAATCTTGACAGACATGAACTTGACCTTCAATACTTTGTTCGGTTTGGTTGGAACTGGAATACCTAGCATACACAACTGCTGTTTTCATTTGGGTTAACTCCTTTTATTTTCTTTTGTCTTTCGACAGAAGCGAAAGGAAACGAAAAGGGGTTAAGATTGTTGTGTTGAATGTCTTTCGTTAGTTGTCAAGGGTTGCGAGAGCAATACAGTTCACCCTTGACAACTAAGAGTTTTCGTTTCAAAACCGCTTCCGAAAGACACTAGAAAGCTTTTGGTAGCTTATCTATGAGTTCCTTGTTAACAGTCCCAAAGAGTGTTCCAGTTTCCAAATCCCAACATTGAAAATCATCGAAAAGAAGAATCTTGCGGTTCTCTTGCCCGATTGTGCAAATAACATCATCTTCTATAACATCGGTTACAAAATAGG
>JAHAXB010000036.1 GCA_018384735.1 Eubacteriales bacterium
ATATAACGTTATGCCGAACAAGCAAATCGGATTTGAACGGTATATCAAGAACACGATGGAAGATGAAATGGCGGACATCGTGATTCGCCTTGCAGACCTTGCCGGAGCATTGGGCATTGATTTTACCAAGATGCAGCCTTGCCGATATTACCGGGCTTTTAGTAAGTTTTCATTCACGGAAAATGCCTTTGCTTTGTGTAAGGGTTTATCCAAGGATGCAATCGGCATTGAAAAGCGCATCCAATTCGGTTTGGATTTCATTACCAAATGGGCGCAAGAACTGAATATCGAATTGGCGTTTTTCGTAGCGCAAAAGATGCGATACAACAAGATGCGCCCATACAGGCACGGCAAACAATATTGATACCATGCGTTTCATTGTGATAACCGAAAACCCCTTGACCGGGGAACGAACAACGGTTGAAACAAAGGATTATGAATCCTTGCGCATTGACCGCGCCGAAATCGTTGCTATCGTGGATAAAACCACGCAACAAGTAACATATGATGGCGAAACGTGGAATGAGTTTGAAAAAGTTTATTTTTAACCCCAAAAATTAAATTGTTATGTTACAAATTGAAGTAATCGGAAACATCGGCAATGATGCCGAAATTAAGGATTTCAGCGGCAAAAAGTATGTTGCTTTCAATGTCGCACATTCGGAACGCCGCAAGGATGCCAATGGCACAACGGTTGAATCAACAACGTGGGTGTCCGTGCTTTGGTACGGCGATGGCGGCGGTTTAACGCCACACCTCAAACGCGGCGCGAAAGTGTTTGTCCGCGGTCGCATGGCGTTGAAACAATACCAAGACAAGAACGGGCATTGGCAAACCGCCGTGAACTGCAATGCAAGTGAAATCCAACTTTGCGACATCAAGGGCAACGGAAATGGCAATGCAGCAGCCGCGCCCGCCGCGCAACCCGAAAACGCCGATGGTATGCCGTTCTAATGAAACACGACAACATCATTGCCATTGACCCGGACAAGGAAAAGTCCGGGGTGGCGTTTTTGAAACGAAGCACACGGCAATTGGAATTGACCAACCTTGCGTTTCCGTTGTTGCTTGATTACTTGCAGCACGCCAAGAAAAAGGGCGAGGAAACGCACGAATCGTTGATTGTCGTTGTTGAAGCCGGATGGATGAACGCCAAATCATGCTTTCACGCCGCCCAAGGCAAACAGGCGGAGAAGATTGCAAAGGATGTCGGCGCGAACCACGAAACCGGGCGCAAAATCATTGAAATGTGCGA
>JAHAXB010000039.1 GCA_018384735.1 Eubacteriales bacterium
CTTGATGTTGGATTGGGCGAGGGACGAAGCGCGGATGAACTTTCAAGGGATGTGCGCCAAAATCTAAACGACCCAAACCGCCTTTTCCGGCGCGTCCGGGATAAGCGGGGCAACCTTGTATTGTCCAAACGTGCGGCGGCGTTCCATCCGGGACGTGGCGTTTATCGTTCATCGTACAAGAACGCAATGCGCCTTACCCGGTCGGAAATCAATATGGCTTACCGGGAAAGCGATTGGCAGCGGTGGCAATCGTTGGATTTTGTCGTGGGGTTTGAAATCCACCGAAGCAACCATGAGCCGTTGTGCAAGTGCGACACATGCGCAAAGTTAGTTGGACGTTACCCAAAGACATTCAAGTTCAAGGGGTGGCACCCACAATGTATGTGTTACGCCACACCCGTTTTGATGGACGAAGAAACCTTTGATGAAAATGAGTTGGGCGACCTCAAAGCGGCGTTGAAAGGAACGACATACAAACACCAACAGGCAAAGAACGCCGTTTCCGATGTGCCGGATGGGTTCAAAGCATGGGTGAAAGACCATGTGGAAGCACAAAAGGGATGGGCATCCACCCCGTATTTCATCCGGGATAATTTCGTGGATGGGCAATTGGGCAAGGGATTGAAGATTGCAATGCCGACAACACATGAAATCCAATCAAGCCTTATGGCAGATGTGGCGGCAAGGCTTGAAACCATGCGGAAAAGACGGAAGGAGATTAAACAGCAAGCACAAAACATTGCAACAACTACAATATCGCTTTCTATGTTCAATACATCCATACAAATATCCAAGGGTGCAGTGAAGGAATGGTTGAATCAACCGCATAAATTCATGTTAGAGAAAAACGAATTGATTCTTGACATCAATAAAACCCTTAAACAATCTAAGTATGTAGGATGGGTTAAAGACAAACACAATCCAAATGCAAAGGCGCATTTATTTGAAATAAAAATAAATGGCGAAAAGTCATGGATTATTGTTCGTGAATATGAAGACGGAACTGTTTGTCTGCATAGTATTACAGACAGCGACAAACTCGCAGTGATGGCAAAAAAATAAGCACAACCAAATCAATCCGAGAAACTGCAATCCCGCCAACTGATTCAGTTGCACTTATATTTCTGCTAATGAATGCCTTTATCAAATTAGGGTCAAGGGAACTGCAATCCCAAGCCTAATCATCATAAGGTATTCTTTTATGCTGCAAAGATAATGCCTTTTCGTTGATTCACAAAATATTTATCTACATTTTTATATTTCGTTATTGGTTAAGTTCATATTGTCCTTGATAGACTGCATTACAAACGCTTCGATGCGCTTTTCTAATGCGTCATACTCAACGATGAATCGGTTTGCAATCATTTCATCAACATCATCACTTGAATATATGGCAAGCAATGATTCGTACACATCGGAATACAGGCTTTGCATCTTTTCCATGCAATTCAAAAGGCGTGTCGTTTGTTCGCCCAATACATAATTTTTCATTGCGCACCTCCTTTCTCGCTTGATTCGTTGCCCATTTGCGGCTTGTCATCGTTGCGCTTGGATTTTTCATAAAGGAATCGGTTCACGAAGTAGATTTGCCCTTTCCCGGTTACTTTGGTGGTTGTCGTTACAAGGGAATCGCCCGATGGCTTGGTGATGACAGTTTTTTTGATTTCAAACAACCCCATTTCCATTGCCCTTTGCGTGGGTTGGTTGTACCATTCGCCCTTTTTGCAAAGGAAACCATTTTCACGCAACCATTGGAACAGGCGGTTTTGCCCGATTTCAACACCGTTTTGCTTGATGATGCGTGCCAACTCGCCGATTAAAATGGAATGTTCGGATGTTTCCACCGCCTTGGCGAACGTTGCGCCGGGCAACAATTCCTTGTTTTGGGTTTCCAATCCGTTTATTTGCACGGTCATTTGCTTGGTCGTGGCTTCAAGCAGCGTGGCACGCTTTTCAGCGGCGGCAACGGCGGCTTTTTGGCGGCTGATGGTTTCTTGCGCGACTATCAACGCACGCGCCATGATTTGTTCCGGCGTTTCATCAACCCTTGCAACCATGTATCCCCCCGACTTGCGGATGCTTGGAAGCACATCGCCGCACACCCAATCTTGAAATTGTTCCGCTTCTTTCTTGCGGCTTTGGAAGATGCACTTGTACAAGTTGGGTTCGGTGATGAAATATGCTTGTTGCGTTCCGCCATTTGTAAGGAGGGGAATAGTATGCACCCCCTTTTGATTAAGACGTGGGCGCACTTTTGAAACTTGTTGTAAGTCTAATGCACGACAGATGTCCGCAAGACAAAACAACGGTTCTCCACTTTCCGCAACCGAAGTGCGGATTTGCCCGAATTGGGCATTCTCAAAAATTTTAATTGCTTTCATTGTAACGCTTTTGTGAAAGATTATAGGCAATAGAAAAACGGCATCGCCTTTCCCGTTGCGTTACACCTAAAAGGCAGGATTTCCATTACGAATTTCCACGGGGGTACGATGCCGATATGTTTTTCCGTTGTGGTATAAAAATACCGCCAACGGTTATTGTTTGCGGTTATCAACCGCCTTGCAGTATGAAGTTCACCGCAAAAGTACGACAGAACCACGAACCATGCAAATAATTCGGGAGAAAAATGCAAATTCTTTGAAATTTATCCCGATTTTGGGGGCGAAAGGGGATTTTTCCCCTCTCCCTATATATGTA
>JAHAXB010000033.1 GCA_018384735.1 Eubacteriales bacterium
AGATGTCATCTTGGAACTGAAATCGAAAAGATACATCGCGCAACCCAATGCAGATGAAGCGGAATTTGCACTTGACCCGAAAAAACACAAGGTGTTCGACCCTACCATCCGCAAGGACAAATGGGTCAAGGATGACAATGAATTGACCGATGGCGATAACATCGATGTCAATGGCAAGGAAAGACCCGGAATGCACCGCGAACCGGTGAATCGCATCGGTCTTGCGCTACAACAATTGATTGTGAACCGCGCGGTGTCGTTCACATTCGGCAACCCGGTCAAGTATGCCGCAACAACCGAGAATGACACGCAGAACGAAATCATCAAGGCGTTCCACAAAGTGTTGTCCGGTGTTAAGGTCAATTCCCTTGACCGCCGAATGGCGCGTGCCATGTTCGGTTTCAAGGAATGTGCGGAATACTGGTATCCAGTCGGCAACCCGGATGTCATGAAAAACGCGTATGGATTCGATTCACCGTTCAAGTTGCGTTGTGTTCTTTGGTCACCGGCATTCGGCGATGTCCTTTATCCGTATTTCGATGCAACCGGTGACATGGTCGCATTTTCGCGTGAATACACCCGCAAGGATGATGGCATCAAGACATCCCATTTCTTTGAAACATTCACCGATGAAGAACATTGCATTTGGGAAAACGGTTCGGATGGATTCAAGGTTCTTGATGGTTATCCGAAAGCCAACGCCATCGGCAAAATACCGGTCGTTTATGGTCACCAAAACCATTTCGAAACCGAGAATGTCGATGCGTTGATTGACCGTCTTGAAACCTTACTTTCCAATTTCGCCGACACCAACGATTACCATGCCGCACCGAAAATCTTTGTGACTGGTCAAATTAACGGATGGTCGAAAAAGGGTGAATCCGGCGCGGTCATCGAGGGTGAAGATGGTGCGACCATGAATTATGTGTCTTGGCAAAACGCACCGGAATCCGTCAAACTGGAAATTGAAACCCTTTTGAAGATGATTTACACCATCACGCAGACACCGGATATTTCATTCGATGCGGTCAAGGGGTTGAATGTGTCCGGTATCGCGTTGAAATTGATGTTCATGGATGCACACTTGAAAGTCCAAGACAAGCGCGAAATCTTTGATGAATACTTGCAGAGGCGCGCGAATATCATCAAGGCATATTTGGCAAAGATGAACATCGGATGGGAAAAAGAAATCGATGTTCTTGACATCATCCCGGAAATCACGCCGTACATGCTGACATCCGAAATCGATGAAATCAACATGTGGTTGGCGGCGAATGGCAACAAACCATTGGTGTCACACAAAGAATCCGTCAAGGGCGCATCGTTGACATCCGACCCGGATGCGGACTTTGACCAAATCAAATCCGAACTTGATTCGGAAAACTATTTTGAAACCGGCGAACCGGTCGATGCATAAGTAAAACAAGCCGTATTTCGCGCGTTTTCCGTTAAGATGATAAATTATCCATCCGAACCGGTGAACGCGCGGGAAATGGCAAATAACCCGCCATTCCGGGCGGCATATCGAACACATGGCAAAGAAGAACCAGTCATCCAAACGCAAAGTTGCGGTGTTTTCCGTCAAGGGGTGGGATGCCGCACATTATAAGACCACCGACCAATATGCAAAGGCGGTGGAACGCATCATGGTGGCAACAACCACCGAAATATCCGGAATGGTTGCCAAAAAGGACATCGACACCGACAAACCATTCAAGTTTTCCGATTATCCCGCCATCCAAAAAGAGGTGAACCGGGCGGTTGATGATATGGCGAAATCCATAACGGTAACCATTGAAAGGGGTTCACGCAAAGAATGGTTGTCCGCATCGCAGAAGAATGATGCGTTCATCCAATCCGTCATGAATACATCGAAAGTGTCCAAGGCGCGATTGTCCAAGATGCAAGACAAGAATTTGGATGCACTTGCCGCGTTCCAGTCGCGCAAGGTCGAGGGCATGGATTTGTCGCAACGCGTGTGGAAATATGCGGGTCAATTCAAAGACCAAATTGAACAATGCATCGATGTTGGACTTGGTGAGGGGCGTTCCGCCGATGAACTTTCCCGCGATGTCCGTCAAAACCTCAAAGACCCGAACCGGTTATTCCGCCGGGTGCGTGACAAGCGCGGAAACCTTGTGTTATCCAAGAATGCGCGCGCATTCCATCCCGGACAAGGCGTGTACCGTTCCAGTTACAAAAACGCCATGCGTTTGACCCGGTCGGAAATCAATATGGCATACCGCGAAAGCGATTATTTGCGTTGGCAACAATTGGACTTTGTCATCGGCATCGAAATCCACCGGTCGAATCATGACCCTTTGTGCGATTGTGACCTTTGTGCGCGTCTTGTCGGCAAATATCCAAAGACATTCAAGTTCAAAGGTTGGCATCCGCAATGCATGTGTTATGCGACACCGGTTCTTGTGTCCGATGATGAATTCGATGCACAAGAATTGTCCGACCTCAAATCTGCATTACATGGTACGGAATACCGGAAATTGGCGGTCAAGGGCGAAATCACCGATGTTCCGGATGGGTTCAAAGACTGGGTCAAGGAAAACACCGAAAAACAAAAGGGATGGTCATCGACACCGTATTTCATCAAGGATAATTTCGTTGATGGCGAACTTGCCAAGGGTTTGAAACCGGCGGCGTTGGCAGTACCGAACCGGGTTGAACCCGAACCGGCGAAACCAGTTGTCCAAAATACTGAACCGACACCGGTGGAAACCGAGGAAATGAAAAAGGCGCGGTGGGAAAGGTTTTCAATGGAAAAGGATGCCGATGATGAATGGATTGACGCATGCCGTTATTATGATATTTCCGCCGTTGAAGAATGGTTGCAAAAGTTTGTCAAGGCAAGGTGGGAACATGATTATACGATGTTGGATGAACTGGAATCCGAATTCAACCGTATCGATGCCATATTGAAATCCGAAATCGAAAAGGCAAGAACGATTGTCAAGAATGGTATCGATGCATTTGCCGCCGCATGCGCCGATGCGGGAAAGTGGATTGGTGAACCGAGTACAACCAAATATTTGGCAATATTGCGAAATGGGTATGCCGACAAAAGCGCGATGAAATATCCGGAATTCAAGTCACTTGCAAATTCAGTTACAATTGGTTTGGCAAGTCCGGGCAGATTACAAGGACAAGTTGATGCGGCAAAAACGCGATATAACAATGCGATTGCCAACGCAAACGCCGCAATGCAGAAATTCCCGGATGCGGACTTGACCAAGTTGAAATCATTGGTGAATGAGCAAATGACATTGGCACGACCGGCAATCGACATTGCCGATGACATCGCCAAAGCCATAAACGAGGTCGAAAGAAGCGCACTTGGATTGACCAAGTATGCCAATGAACTGGAAACAAAGGGTGTTGCATATAATGAGGTGAAGATGCATTCAAAGCAACCGACCGAACAAGAAATGATTGATACAATCGGCGGCGGCGATATGACATCGGGGTCATGTTCATCACTTGCATTTACATGGGCGGCGAATCGCGGTGGAATGAATGTCTTGGACTTTCGTGGCGGAAATAGTATGAGTTATTTTTCAAGCGGATTCAACATTCGAAAGATATGCGAGGCGGTCGGCGGAATCAACGAATACATGTCCGGTATCGAGGCGATGAAAATGACGGTTGTTGGCAAAGAATATTATCTTGCCATTGGTCGCCATGCCGCGATTGTTCGACAAGTTGCACCGAAACAATACGAATATTTGGAATTGCAATCCGGCGTTGCCGGTTGGAATGGGTGGCACAAACTGACTGCGGCGGAATTTTCAAGGCGTTTCAGCGCAAGGGGGCGTGAATATGCGCAATTGATTGATGTCGAATTGTTGTATAAAAACAAGGATTATCAAAAGATAATGGGTTACATCAATACGGCGGAAAGCGAACAAAAGAAAGGTTCGCGCGGAACGGTCAAATAAAAATGGCGGGGTGATTCCCGCCATAATTATTTCCCGCCGAATCGGTCTGCAAAGAACCGCCGCCAATATGGGTTTTCCTTTGCAAACAATGCTTGTTCCGATTTCGATAATTTCATCGGGTAATCTTGGAACATGTTGTATATTTTCCGTTTGTCAAAAGAAAACAAGAATTCGCCGACATGCGGTGATGTTGTCCACCATATCGAATCGGATTCCTTGTTCTTGTACCATTCCCGGATGTTGGATTCATCTTTCGTGATTGTGAACATATCATTCTTGTTTTACTGGTTTACAAAATCGCGGACACCGGGTTATCTTGCGGATTGGGGTGTAACTGGTTGTCGATGTTCTTTTCCCAGTTGTCACCGGGCATTGCATGCAAACCCATTCGGGTGTGCGCGCAAAGTCCGGGCAATATTCGCATTGTTCAAGTGTCATGGCAAAGTTAATCAAAAGGGTTGAACTTGGCATGTGGTCGTTGCGTCTTGCGCACAACCGTACCTTGGCGGATGATGCACTTGTCGTTTTCGTATGGATGCGCCGGTGATAACTTGTGTTGGTACAATGCGCGTAAGTTCACGCCGACATCGGCGGGATTCCATGCGGAAAAGATGGCAGACAATGAACCGTAATAATAATGACGGTTGTTGCCATCCGGCATTTTCATTTCAAGATGGGTGACGGTGTTGGAATTCATGATTTGTGCTTGATTACGGTTCTTTGGTCAAACTTGAATGTTTCCGCCGGTTCATTTGTGCAAAGTCGTTTGATGTCCTTGTATGCGCGTTTGTTCAGTTGGCGGAACTTTGCCGCGATTTCATGCGGATTCCAGTTCGGAATCTTTTGCACCGGATTATTGGCGGCGTATATGCCACCGCGATGGTCGCGGGTGAACTGACCGCATGCCACAATGCGACCATCCTTGATGAATACGATTTCACGGTTGCCACCGGAATGTTCGCATGCGATGGTGATGCATGAATTATAATATTCGGCAATCTTATTGGCGGCGGCGCGTTGTTTCTCAATACCGGCGATATAATTGGCGCGGATGGTCGGAATGTCGATTGGTTGGTCACCGGTGGCGATGTCATACGCAAGTATGCCATCGGCAAAGAATTGGCATGCCAAGAACATGTCATTCTTGTCGGTCAATTTATCGTGCAAGCCTTGCAGAAATTTGGAATCCATTTCGAACCATTTGGAAAGACCGGCGATGTCGGCATCCTTTTCATCCGGGAAGAACTGGAAACCGGGTTCATCCGGAATCTTGCAGTCGAACACGAAACGGATTTCACCGGCATCCGGAACGACCTTGGTTGCGGTCACCGAAAAACCGGTTTTCTTGGCAAATTCCGATGCAATGGTGCGATAATGCATGTTGGCATCCTTTGACCGGTCAATGGTCATGATTTTGAAAGACTGGTTGTTGTCTTGCGCCGGTGTCACCGGTTCGATGACATACCCGGCAATGATTGTTGTTTTCATTCTTGATATGGTAATTTTATGTTGTTCGCGTATTCACCCAGTCCGGCGCATCGCAAGATGTTTTGCAGATGATGCAAGTATATGACGGTAATCGGAAATTGACCGTATCCGATGACTAAATCGGCGGTTTCCGAATTCCATCCGATGCGGATGCGTGGGTTATCAAAATTGATAATTTTCCAGTTGCCGGGCATATCTTTCCATCCATTCATCGGTGTCAAGACATCAATCAACTGGATACCGGTTAAATCATCCCGGTCGGCGACCATTGACCGGTGGGTGTTGTCAAGGGCAATCCCGGCGACATAGTATGCATCCCGGATGCCGGTCACGCGGAATGGCGTATCGGTGGCAACATTATAAATGATGTCACCGGTCATCAATGTGTTTGTGTTAAGCATGTTTCAATGTGTTATAATAATACATGTGAAAGGCAAATAAAGGCGCGGCGTATTTACCGCGCCATGACTGGTTACCGGTTTACCGGTGCGTTCCGTTTCCGTTCCGCGTCATCATGAGGCTTGGCAATGGCTTTGATGCGGTCGTATTCATTCCAGTCCTTGAAATAGGCGTGAACCGCATGAATGTCATGACCATCATCATCGGCGCACAACATGATGTTAGCGGTAAGACCGGCGGCGTTCAGTTCATCGGCAAGGGATTCCGCATGGCGGAAATGCTTGAATGGGTAATGTACGAATTCCATAATGTGTGATGTGTTATTTTGTTACGCCACAAATATAGGCATTATTTCCATAATGGCAACAAATGCGGTGCGCCAATGGTTGTAGTCGGGTGCATTTTATGAACCATAGTTCATATTTGGTCGATGCCGGGTGTGATAAAATTCATAATTCATCAAATAATGTTGGTTGTGACGCGACATCCATCATGCGTTCAATTTCGGCGAATGTCTTGTCATACTTGAAATTTTGGGAACAAAGGTTTGGAATCCGGGAAAATGCGCGCAATTCATCCCATAATTCCGGGTGACTGGTACGGAAC
>JAHAXB010000073.1 GCA_018384735.1 Eubacteriales bacterium
TGCAAATACTTTGATGAAATCAAGCCGACATTTGACGGTGTTGTCACCGCAATCGATGCGGATGTGCTGAAATTCACCGATTCCAACATGTTTGATTTGAATGCCAAGGATGAATCCGGGAACACACTTTATTTGTTGGCGGGAACACCGGCAAAGATTCATTTCAACACCGGAAATCTTGCCGGATATGAATTTGACATTCATGCATACGACCATGCGACACGCACATTCACATTGGTCAAGTTACGCGATGAATATGACCGCGTTTTCCCATCATCGGAATCAGCCGCATTCAAAATCGCAGTTGGCGACAAATACAAGATTTTGGATGTTGCGTTGCCGGAATCGTATGTCAACGATGCCGAATCAAGGTTGCAGACCGCCGGACAAGAATATTTCGATGACCATTGCCAACCGCGCGTCAAATACGGTCTTTCCATCACCGAATCATACCTTGAAAAAAGGTTCGGTTCGCAAACGCATGGCAATGTGTTTGGCGTTGGTGATTTCATCCATGTCATTGATGAAAAAATCGGCGTTGACAAGTTGATTCGCATCCAGTCATTTGACCGCGACATCTTGAATCCGTATCGTTACGAACTTACATTGTCCGATTCGCATGAACGCACACTTGCGTCAACGATTCTTGATGACATCATCGACCATGACAAGGAAATCCGGGTTGGCAAGTTGAACAACACCAAGTCGGTTCGCCAAGCATGGCGCGCATCGCGTGAAATACTGGATGCCACATTTGATGAAGATGGTCATTATTTCACCGACAAAATCAAACCATTATCAATCGACACCAAATATTTGGCGGTCGGGGCAAAAGCGGCGCAATTCCAGTTGATAAACGCCAAATTTCAACCGAATTACAACGGAAACCCGGCATTGTTCCGGGCATCCGCATGTATTTTGGCGCATTATACCATCGATGAAACGGCAGTCAAAACATGGAATATCGCGTCATATTCGACCACATTGACCACAACGAATTATCTTTATTTG
>JAHAXB010000020.1 GCA_018384735.1 Eubacteriales bacterium
CGAAGAAAAGGCAATCCCGGACGGAGAAGCAGAGGAACGCCAAATCGGTTGGTCGTGTTACGAAGTACGCACGTTCGACAAGCCCACCAAGGCAAACTTGAAACGTGTGTTCATCCGTTCCGTGATTGACGAAACGGCGGAATTTTCCCTTGTCAATTCGTACAACAAGCACATCTTGGGCATCGCCCCGGATGATAAGGCAGTTGCCGAATACAAGGAGTATTTGCAGTTTACCGAAGATTTGGATGCCCAAATCATCCGGGATTTGTCTAACAAATAAATCCACGAAACACGATGCCACGATTTTGTGATTCACGTATTGAATCGGACGCAATAATTGGCAAGGGCATTGACCTTGAAGAACTTTTTGACCAACGAATTGTCATTGAGAAAATCAAGATTGAACCCACCAAGTTTCCGGGAAAGAATGCGTCCGGAATGCGTATGCAAATGCAAGTAGTCATCGGTGCCCAATTTAACGACACCGCCGATGCCGATGGTGATTTCTTTGCCAAGGATGCCAACGGCAAGGCAATCGGCACGCGCCGTTCGGTGTTTACCGGGTCGGACAACTTGATGACGGAAATGAAACAGGTGCAAAACCAATGGAAAACCGAACGTGTTGCCCAAGGCTTGCCGCCCGTGGATTTCGTTGTGTTTGATACGACCATCGCAAAGGTTGGCAAGATGTTTCATTTCACGTAATACAATGATTATGACATCGAACATTCATTCAATACTTTCACTTGTCGGAAAGCATATCATGGGCGTGATGGGCGCGTGTGTGGCGATGATTCGCCCGACATTCCCATTTATCCTTGTGTGTACCCTTGCCGTGCTTGCGGATTGTTACACGGCATGGTCGCTTTCCCGGCGCGTGAAGAAACGCTTTCCCGGTGCGAATGATGGTAAGTTCAAATCCAATTATGCCGGGCGTGTGTTTGTAACGCTTATCAAGGTTTATTACTTGACCATCCTTGTGCATCTTATTGATGCGATGGTGTTCCCGGAAATCGCCTTGCATTTGCCGCAAGTGGTCGCCGGGGCGGTGTGCTTTTGGCAAATTTGGTCAATGTTGGAAAACGAATCATCTTGCAATGATGCCAAGTGGGCGAATATTGCCCAACGCATAATGGTTGACAAGACGGAACGCCATTTCGACATTGATTTGCATGAACTGAAAGAGGAATACCCCGAACCTCCACACATTGAAAGCCCTTGTGGAAATGAAGTGTGCGCGTTTCGTGGCAAGGTGCATTGCGACACAACAAAATGCCCATCTTTCATAAAACCCAAGCACGATGGCGAACATTGACAAGTTGATTCCGTACATCCTCAAATGGGAGGGTGGATTTGTGTATGACCCAACCGACCGGGGCGGCGCAACAAATAAAGGCGTAACAATAGCGACATACGAAGCATATTGCCGCCAAAAGGGGTTGCCCCGCCCCACGGTGGAGCAGTTGAAGAACATACCGGATGCCCATTGGCGCGAAATCATCAAAACCATGTATTGGGATA
>JAHAXB010000055.1 GCA_018384735.1 Eubacteriales bacterium
TACAATACCACACAATGCCATTTGAGGGCGTTAAAATCGTGTACAAAATCGTGTACATGGGTTTTTGTTCCATTTTTCGTGTACATCATCAAAATTCATCAAACCTTGACATTGCACGGGCTTTGAGTTCATCCACGATTGCCATATAAGGTTTCATGGCTTTCATATCTGAATGCCCAGTCCATTTCATTATCACCTCACTTGGGATGCCAAGTTGTAATGCAGTGACAACAAAGGTTCGCCGCCCGCAATGTGTCGTGAGCAATGCCCATTTCGGCAATACTTGTTCATGCCGTTCATTGCCGTGGAAATATATAATTCTTGTTGGTTCGTCAATTCCACAAACTTGCCCCATCGCTTTCAATTGCACATTCATTTTCACGTTGGAGATAACAGGCAATGCAAGACCACCACGGAAGTTTTCATCCTTGTATTTGTCCAATATGGCTTGTGAATGCTTGTTCAACTCAATGCGTAATCCATCATTTGTTTTTTGTGTGACCACATCAATAAATCCATCCTTGATGTCGGCACGTTTAAGTTTGGCGACATCCGAATAACGTAACCCGGTAAAGCAGCAGAACAAGAAAATATCCCGCACACGTGCAAGGCTTTCTTGTGTAGGCGCGAATTGCCAAGATTCCAAGCGTGAAATTTCGTCACGGGTTAAGAAGATTATTTCCTTGGAATTTCCATCAACACCCTTTAATTTGGGCTTGAACGTATCATGCAACGTACCTTGATAATAACCTTTCTTTGCAGCCCATCGCAAGAACCACCGCAAGAACGAAAGGTTTTTGGAAATTGTCGTGTTCCGCAAATCCTTTCGGAGCAATGAATCAACGTAACCTTGCAATTTGCGTTCGGTCAATGCCGGGAACGAAATATTTGGGTCGTATTCATGTAGGTGTCGCCGGAGGGCGGCAAACTTTTCGTGTGTTGAATCTGTCCATTGATTACGTTTGCCCATTTCATCCGTGAATAGGTCGTAAACCTTGAAGAAGTTATCATTGCAAGATGGCAAATCGGCATTCGTTTTTGTCTTGCGTCCAACCATATCATTGAACAAATCCTTGATTTCGCCCGGCGTTGGTATGCGCTTTTCAAGCAGTTCATAACGGGCGATTATTTCATTCACCACCGATTGCCATTCATCAATGGTGCGGTT
>JAHAXB010000074.1 GCA_018384735.1 Eubacteriales bacterium
GTATAAATCAATGGGTACCGATATGCTTTTCCACGTAAAAAAGGATTATGCAAAATATTTAGAAAAAAACAAAAAAGAGGGAAGCGCGTATCGATATGTTAATGGTGAACTACTGGCTCGTGCGGCTGCAATTTGGTTTACAAATTTACAAACAACTAAAAGAAATGAAAATTTAATTCTTTATAAAAAATATAATTCAAATGAATACGTAAAATTTGATAATTACAATGCTATTAACATAGACAAAGTAAGTGAAATTCCTTTGAATTATGATGGTTATATGGGGGTGCCAATAACATTTTTAGATAAATATAATCCAAGTCAATTCGAAATTATTGGGCAGGGACAAGGGAATTTATATAGAGAATTAACCGATAAAGGATTATCAAAAAAGTTTGTTGAAGATTATTACAAATTTGGTGGAAAGGGTTCAATAAAAGAAGATCATCCTGTACTTGGTTATTATGATAAAAATGGAAAACCTATCATACCCTATATGAGAATAATCATCAAAAGGAGAAAAACAAATGAAAATTGAGTTAAATCAAATCACGGTAAGAGATGTTGTTAGTGGATATGTCGATAATCAAGAAAACGGCGTATTAGGATATAGTGGAAAACTGGATATCCGTCCTGCATACCAAAGAGAATTTGTTTATGACGAAAAGAAACGTAATGCCGTGATTGAAACTATTCAAAAAGATTTTCCGTTAAATGTAATGTATTGGGTTAAGAATGAAGACGGTAGCTTTGAAGTTTTGGACGGACAACAGCGCACAATTAGTTTTTGCCAATATATCAACGGCGATTTTTCTTTGAATGATAAATATTTTCATAACTTAACAGAACCTGAAAAAGAACAAATTTTGAACTATAAATTGTTTGTTTATTTTTGCGAAGGTAATGACAAAGAAAAATTGGATTGGTTTCAAATTATCAATATTGCTGGTGAAAGATTAAGTGACCAAGAATTACGTAACGCGGTTTACACCGGACCGTGGTTAACAAATGCTAAAAGTTATTTTAGCAAAACAAATTGTGCTGCTTATTTGTTAGGCAAAGATTACGTTACTGGTTCACCGATTCGTCAAGAATATTTAGAGACAGTTCTATCATGGATTAACGATGGTAAAATTGAAGCATACATGGCGGAACATCAACATGATACGCATGCAACTCCGCTGTGGCAATACTTCCAAAGTATAATTAACTGGGTGCAACTTATTTTCCCTGTATATCATAAGGAGATGAAAGGACTTAATTGGGGTGCGTTGTATAAGAAATTTGGAAGCAATTCCTATGACCCGAAGGTTGTTGGTGGAATGGTGGATAAATTGTATGGTGACCTATATGTCAAAAACAAAAAGGGTGTTTTTGAATATATTTTAGGTGGTTGTGTTGATACAAAGTTGCTTGAAATTAGAATATTTGAAGACAGTGTTAAAAGAGCGAAATATGCTGAACAAACCCAGCGGGCAACAGTACAAGGAAAATCAAATTGTCCACTTTGTGCTGTTGGTGAAAATGCAAACAAAAATCGGATTTATAATATTGAAGAAATGGATGCTGACCATGTTTCGGCATGGAGTAAGGGTGGAGCAAGTGATATTACAAATTGCGAAATGTTGTGTATCACTCATAACCGTGCAAAAGGAAATAAATAAAAAATTGGTGCGAACGAGAGGATTTGAACCTCCAAAAATGCGCTTCTGAGACGCACGCGTATGCCAGTTCCGCCACGCTCGCAAGTGGTATAGCATAAATCATTTCCGTCAGTTTGTCAAAACTTGCGTAAGATGTGAAAATGCGTTTGTCAAAATCCGTGTTTATGTGTAATTTATAACTGTGGTATTAAAACGCATCATGATGAATGGCTTCAAGTCGTTTGCCGACAAAATCGAAATTGATTTTGGCGCTGGTATTACTGGTATCGTGGGGCCGAATGGTTGTGGTAAAAGTAATGTCAGCGATGCGATTAAATGGGTCTTGGGTGAACAAAGTTATAAAGCCGTGCGCGGTTCTTCCATGCAAGATGTTATCTTCAAAGGTACCGCCAACCGTAAAATGCAATCGTATGCCGAAGTTGCATTGGTCTTTGATAACCGCACCCATGTATTCGAGATTGATGAAACCGAAGTGACAATTTCGCGTAAGTTGTACCGCGATGGCGAAAGTGAGTATGCCTTGAACGGACAACCTACGCGCTTAAAGGATATTAAAAACTTGTTACATGACAGTGGGATTGACCCTGACGGTATGACGATTATCAGCCAAGGTCAAGTGGCGGACTTGGTTTCGGCGAAACCCGAAAACCGTCGTAGCATTTTTGAAGAAGCGGCGGGGATTGCTAAGTTCCGCGCCCGCAAAGATGAAGCCGAACGCAAATTAGACCGTACAACCCAAGAGTTGGTGCGCGTTAGTGATGTCTTAAACGAAATTGAACGTAACTTGGGACCCTTAATGAAGCAAGCCGAAAAAGCGCAAAAGTACTTACAACTCAAAGAAGAATTAAAACATTTGGAAATTAACTTGTTCATCTATAAGTACGACCATGTGGCGGAAGAGAAAGCTAAATCCCAAGCCGAAGCCGACAAATTGGATAAAGAGTTGAAAGAACTGCAAGGTCAGTTGGAAATGATGGACCGCGCCAGTGCTAACGGTATGCAGGAGTTGTCTGCCTTGGATAAAAAGGTGGCGGACTTGCGCGACCAAATTTTGGCCTTGTCTTTGGATAGTCAACGTCAAAGCGGCGAACAATTATTGTATCAAGCCACGGCGGACAGTTTGCACCAAGCCGAACTGCAACGTGAACAATTATTATCGAAAAAGCAAATGATTGCCAATATCATCGATTCGGGTGAGGGCTTCAAATACAGCGTGAAAAAGTTGATTGAAGAACGCAACCGTAACAGCGCGGTGGCACGGGCGATTGTGGGTGTGGTTTCGCAGGAATTGTCGGTGCCGTCCGAATTGGAAACGGCGATTGAAATGGCGTTGGGTGCTGCTGCGCAAAATATTATTACGCACGACGAAGAAGACGCGAAAGAATTAGTCCATTTGTTGGCTAGTAAGAACTTAGGGCGCGCGACATTCTTACCGATTACCGCGGTTAAAGCCCGTGACATTAAACCTGATGAACGCGCAATTTTACGTGGCATGGGTAAACGCGTTTTGGGTGTCGCCAGTGAGTTAATTGAATATAAACCCGAAATCGCGGGCGTAGTTTCTAACTTGTTGGGTCGTGTAATTGTGTGCGATAACTTGGATTCGGCGATTGCTTTATCTCGTCAAGCTCGTTACGCGTTCAAAGTGGTAACCTTGGACGGCGACATTATCGAACCGCGTGGTAGTATTACCGGCGGTAGCAAAAATGCCGTTACCAATACTTTGTGGCACACCAACAACTTAAAACAAATCGAAGCTCAATTAGTTGAAGTCGACAGGAACATCACCGAGTTGCGCGAAAAATTGGGTCAATTAAAAGTTGATACTAAGGATAACCATGTTACCGAAGCACAAAAGCGACTGGAACAATTAAAAGACGAATTAGCGAAAACACTTGCGGAGCGCGACAACTTACACTATGCAACTGGTACTTCCGTATCTGGTCGTACGCAACTGTCTGAACGCATTAACGAATTGCAAGTTAAATATTATTATGCGACCAACTTGTTGACCCGCATGGACGCCGAAATCGAAAATTTAAGTCAACGTATCGCGGAAGAGTACAACTTGAATTACAGTTCCTGCTACGAACAACGCGACCCAGAGTTTAACATTGAAACGGCCGAACCGCGTGTCAACGAATTACGCCGTGTCATCCAACACTTGGGCAACGTCAACTTGGATGCGATTGAGCAGGTCAAAACCGACAGCGAACGCTACGAAAGTTATAAAGCCCAAAGCGATGATTTGTTTGCGGCTAAACAAGATTTGGAAAAGGTAATGCGCGACTTGTCACAACAAATGGAAAAGAATTTCAAGACGGCGTTTGAACAAATTAACAAAAACTTCGGCATCGTCTTCCAAGAATTATTTGGCGGTGGCAGTGCTAAATTACTATTGACCGATGAAGAAAATTTCTTGGAATGTGGTATTGATATTATCGCGGAACCACCGGGCAAGAAATTGGCGAACATTTCCTTAATGTCGGGTGGTGAAAAAGCGTTGACTGCGATTGCAATTTTGTTTGCAATTTTGCGTTATAAAACTATGCCGTTCTGCTTACTCGACGAAATTGAGGCGGCTTTGGATGATGCGAACGTGGCACGCTTTGCCAGTTACTTGCATCACTTCTCGGGCGAAACGCAATTTATCGTGATTACGCACCGTAAACCAACCATGGAATTGGCGGACCGCTTGTACGGTATCACGATGGAAGAGAAGGGTATCAGTAAAATCGTTTCGGTTAAATTGTCATAAGAAAAAAGGCGCGGGGCGACTTTTTTATTTTTCGTTGTCTGGGGTGGTTAATTTGGTGTGGTAAGCCCTGGCGGTGTGCTTGTTGAACAAATGTGCCAGTTTGGCAACAAAATTTAATTTGCTCAGCTTTTTGTGTTGTGGAGTAGTCAAAGCGTTATTTTGGCTTTGTTCAATCGTTTGAAATAAGTTTGTCAAGAATTCGTACGGGTTTTCATTTTGTCCGTACTCAATACGCAAGATGCCTTCAACGTTATCATGGGTAAAGCCGCCGCAACCCTTGATGCTGGTTTTACCTTTTTTCGCCAAAGCTTGGGGTGTTTTAATTAAAATGCTGTGTTTTAATTCATCTTTTTCCAACGATGTTTTTTTAACGTAATCCCATTGCGAAGTTTTATACTCAAAATGGCATAAGGACTTAGCGGAGTACGACTTAGTCATTTGCGATAAATCCACACGGGTAGTAGTGTTGGTATTTTTAACAATACCTAAATCATGTTGGTTAGTGCCACGAATTCCGTGATATAAAATATCGCGGCCAATTTTACCGCTAAAATCAATAATACCTTCGTGGGAATATTGGGAAAAGTCGCCATCGCCAATAATTGGTTTAATAATTTCTGCCAAAAATTTTTCGCAATTTTGATTAGTGTTTTGCATGTCGCTAATTTTAACACAGGTCGGGTGCAAATTCAAGATTTAATTAAAAAAGGTCAGCATAGTGCTGACCCTTTTTGCTGGTCGGGGATGTGGGATTTGAACTCACGGCCTCTTGCTCCCAAAACAAGCGCGCTACCCCTGCGCCAATCCCCGATAAAGGTAATATAGGTCAAATCGCAAAAAAATGCAAGTAGTTCTTAAAATAAACGTGAGAAAAAAAGCGTTCATCCTAGTCGTGGGGATAATCATTGCCGCAGGCGCGCTTTTTACTGTTGGCTATGATGTAATATATAAATATAACTCCTCTAATATTATTAACCTTAATGCTGCTACAGTGGAT
>JAHAXB010000001.1 GCA_018384735.1 Eubacteriales bacterium
GTTCAATATTTCATCGTAACCGCCAACGTTCACAACATCCTTGTTGTATTTAGTTTTGCGATTTGCCATTGCTTGGTCAATTTCGGCAATTTCCGCCGCCGTGGTGGCTTTTGCGCGCGCCCGGCTTAACAATTCCATGTCGATGTTGAATTGTTCTTCAAGGCGGCGTTTCTGCTCCACGAATGATGCGTATTCGGTCAAAAGGGCTTCCGTTTGTTTGGCTGCTTCGGCATTGGCTTTTTCTTCGGCATTATCCAACGATTGTGCCTTGGCATTATCCAATTCCGTACCATCGCCGGATAATTCCTTTCGCTTGGCTTCAATCACTTTCAGCATTTCAAGTACGGTTTGGGCGTTGGCAAGGGATGCCGACAATTCGTTGTTGAATGCTTCAAGCACGGTGTTCTTGGTTTCTTCTGCAATGGCATCATTCAGTTGGCGCAATTGCTTGTTTTGGGCTTTCGTTCGGTTGGCAACATCCACATCCAAGATGATGTCGCGTTGCCGCTTCAAATAGTCAATATATGTTGCACCTTGCTTCAACAATCCATCAAATTCTGTTGCCGCCGCCTTTTGGATGATGGCATCACCGGAATTGACCCACTTTTGGAAACGGGCATATTCGGATTTGTACTTTGTCAATTTTTCCAAGAATGGGTCTTTTTTCGTGCCACCACCGCCGGATGAACTACCACCACCGGATGTGGTTGTGGTTTTCCCGGTTATTTTGTCCGCCTGTTTCTGCAATACTTCGATTTCTTTCATCGCCTTTTGGTAATCGGCGTTATTGGTCAATTTCTTCAACGCTTCTTGTTTCAAGGCAATTGCCTGTTGGATGGCACCCAACGAACCCTTGGCGTATGTTTGCGTTGCCGAAACTCCGGCGTTCTTCAATATATCAAACCCGATTTTTTCAGCATTGGCGGCATTCTTGAAGCCTTGTTCGATTTCGCCTTTCAAATTCTTTAATTCCTCTTTTGCATGCTCCTTGGCTTGGTTTATACCCTCAACCCAATAACCCGTGCCAAACGATGATGTTTGAACGTATGTGGACGATTTCTCCGGCATCGCCGCCACCTCTTGTTGCTTTTTGATGAGTTCCTTAACCTTTTCGGTGGCTTGTTGCAAATAGATTGTCGCCTTTGCCTTTTCAATTTGGGCGTTGATGAACGCATCCTTGTTTTTGACAAGCAAATTTTCAGCATCCACAACATCATTGACGGACGCGCCCAATTCATCGAAAGCCTTTTTGTTATCTTCGATGAACTGTTTCTTGGCTTCAAGGTCGTTGCCAAGCGCGTTCCAACGCGCCGACAAATCCATGATTGCCGCAATGGGCTTGTATGAATTTTCGGCGATGGCATTATACCATTCTTCCGCCGCCTTTTTGGCTTCATTTGCCTTGCCAACGAAATGCGAAACAAGCGCAATTAACGCCGATATTCCGGCAAGAATCCAACCGAACACCGGGATGGATTTAATTGCCGCGCCAACCATACGGAAAGCCCCGGCAAGCCCGATATTCGCCGCCGTTCCGGCAACCGCCGATGCGGTTTGAACACCTTGTGCCGCTGCCGCCCCGGTGGATGCACCAACGCTTGCCGTTTTCGCGCTATTTGCCGCCGTTTGTGCCGCGGTGTTTG
>JAHAXB010000006.1 GCA_018384735.1 Eubacteriales bacterium
CATCCCGGTTATCGAGGAATCCAAACCCACACCGGCGACCGAACCAGTCAACCCGACCGCACCGGAAAAGGCATTCAATCCGGATTTTAATGCGTTGATGAACCGCATCGATGAACTGGAAAAGAAATTGACGCGTCTTGCCGCCATTGAAGAAAAGTTGGATTTTATCATATCCAACGCCATCAAAGCCGGGAACGCGAAACCGGTCATAATACCGGAAACCGCGCCGGTTACCATAAGCAATGAACCGATTTCCATTTCCGAACTTGCCAAGATGCTCAATCAATCCGGTGTCAAGATTGGCGAAATGCGCTTGTTCCAGTTCTTGCGGGAAAAGAACTATTTGTGCGCATTCGGGTCGGAATATAACTTACCGCGCCAAAAGTACATCGAACAAGGTTTGTTCATCATCAAGTCATCGCGTGTCCAGTTGCCGACCGGACAAGTGGTCGAAAAGAACACCACCAAGGTCACCGCGAAAGGTCAAGAATATTTCATCAATAAATTCATATACGACCAATCGCATAATGCATAAATGTAATAACTTTGTATCAGTATAACACACATCATGAAGATATTTTATTTTGACTTGGAAACGACCGGAACGAATCCGGGAAAGCATGGAATCCATCAAATTTCCGGAATGATTGAAATTGACGGAAAGGTCATGGAAGAATTTGACTTTCATGTTCAGCCGAACCCGCGCGCCATCATCGAGGATGCCGCACTTGCGGTCGGCGGTGTAACCAAGGAACAAATCATGTCATATCCCGAAATGGGCGTTGTTTACAACCAGTTGGTGACAATGTTATCCAAGTATGTGGATAAGTATGACAAGAACGACAAATTTTTCCTTTGCGGGTATAATAACGCCGCATTTGACAACCAGTTCTTGCGCGGATTCTTTTTGCAGAATGGCGACATGTATTTCGGTTCGTGGTTTTGGTCGAATTCCATTGATGTCATGGTGTTGGCAACCGTTTATTTGTTGGAAAAGCGCACCCGGATGGAAAATTTCAAGTTGTCCACCGTTGCCGCGACCGTTGGGATTGATGTCAAGACGGATGATTTGCACAATGCCATATATGACATTTATTTGACGCGTGGGATTTACTTGAAAATCCAACACGATATGTTGTCATCATTGCCGGGAAACAATAAATGACACGATTATGAACTTGAATGAATTATCAAAGCGGGCGCACGAAAACGCCGTATCGCATGGGTTTTGGGATGGTCAAAAGACAACCCGCGAACATTGTTTGATGCTTATTGTCACCGAGATTTCCGAAATGGTCGAGGCGGATAGGCATGACAAACATGCAGATTTAGCACTTTTTGATTATGCCATCAAGGATGGTGAATTCAACGATGCTTTCAAACTGCATGTGAAAGATTCCGTTGAAGATGAATGCGCCGACATCGCTATCCGATTACTGGATATGTCCGGCGCGATGGGTATTGATTTCACCCATGTCAAGACACCGGATTATTACCGGGATTTCGGGCGTTTCTCTATGACTGAAAATGCATTTGCACTTGTCAAAGGACTTGCAAAAGAAAACATTTCCATCATCAAACGCATTGCATTTGCATTGCAATTCCTTTTGGATTGGTCGAATGTTCTTGGTTTTGACCTTGAAAGACACATCGACATGAAAATGCGTTACAACGAACACCGGGGAATCCGGCATGGCAAAAAGTATTGATGACATGGCGCGCGCGAAATACTTGGTCACATGGCAAGATGTCGCAACCGGGGAATCCGGTGCGTTTTACACATCATGGTTTGATTCCGAGAAATACAATCCGGACTTGCAAATGGTCATAATTGACCGCGTGCGTGACTTGGTGTCATTCGATGGTGAAACATGGAAAGACATTGAGGATGACACACTTTGAATTGGTATTACTGAATAATTAAATTTTGATTATGTTAAAAATTGAGGCAATTGGAAATATCGGTAATGATGCAAGCATCAAATCGATGAACAACCGCGATGCACTTTCGTTTTCAATCGCGCATTCGGAACGCCGGAATGGTGCAGAAACGACCACATGGGTGGAA
>JAHAXB010000021.1 GCA_018384735.1 Eubacteriales bacterium
CTGTTGCCGTACCATTGACCAACCGCAATGTCTTACGATAGCAACTCAACGACTTTGTGCTTGAATTATACCACATATCGCCAACGTGCTTTGCTTTTTCCGTGTCCGTTGTCCAATTAGATGCCGGGTCGGACGTTTGAAACCACGTTTCAATCTTTCCATCAATTTGTTCGGTCATCGTATCAATGGCATTTGCAAAGTCGCCGTTGATAAAATTCTTCAATGCTGAATCATCCGTGTACTTGCTTGCTTTTTCCCAATCCGATGATGTGAACGCGCCGGATTCCCTTGCGGTCTTGCATCGCATGATGTCCCCGGTCGCACCTTGAACCCACAAGTCACCGACATCATAAGGCGGCACGGGTGTTGATGTAAAGATGCGGTTTTTCTCCTTGCCAAGTTCCAATGCTTCATTCGCAATCGCGATGGCTTGCGCAAGTTCTGAATCTTGCAGTTCTTGCCACACATAGAACGTGACGGGCGCAAATCCCGGCTTTGGTCGCCATTGGATTTTCACATATCGCCATACCTTGCCGGATGTCGTGTTATAATACAAGTCGCCAAGATGGTTTTCTTTCGTGGTTAAATCCGTCCATCCGCTATTCGGAACACCATCTTCCGAACCCGGCGCGGTTGAAAGCGGGGATGGGTCTATCTGATAGAAATGTTGTTCAATCTGACCATCCAATTGCGCTTTGATTTCGTCAAGGATTCCGGGCAATGTGTTGTTGGTAAAATCCTTGCTTTCCAAGGCTTCCGCCCCAAGTTCTTGCAAGGTTTTTTGCTCACCATTGGATGTGAATACAATTCGCCCGCCAATCTCCGAATTGTCCAAATCAAAGTATGTTGTGCCATCAGCCGATTCAATTCGCCCGGTCTTGATGAAACGCCCGTTTATCATGGTAAATCCATAAGTTAAGGCGATTGAACGCACGTTTGTTGTCAAATCCACCGAATTAAGCACACCAATCAAAAAGAAATATACATTGGGGTTTTCCTCACACTTGTGTTGTGCTGTCGTTACCTCAATAATACCGCTATTGTTGCCCCGGTAACATACCGCATAAATGTAGTACGCAATGGGCGCACCCAATGTGATTTGCCCATCTTGGATGACCCATGAACGGGGGGCATCCGGGTTGATGGTGTAATGTGTAAGAACACCACCTTGCCACTTCAAGATGTTTGGATTGCCGCCAAAATTGGGTTGGAATACTGTATTGGTCAAGCCAAATTGCATTGACTTCGCACCAACGGACAATGCCAAGGTGTCCACGCTTTCGGGTGTTATTTTGTCCTTGTAGTAACCGCCCGTTTCGGGGTCAAATACCATGTTTAACACCTCGCGCGATGAACGCCAATTGGCGCGTGCCTGTGCCGGGTCTTTTAGGTTGTTTATGGTCAAAACCTTGTCAATGTCGCCGATTTCCGAAATTACACGGGTAATGATGTCCGCCTTGGTCGAAACGTCCGATATTGTCAAGGCATAATCGTATGGGTCAAGCACGTTGCGCGTGAATGACTTGATGCGGATAGCCTTGTCAACGCCGATTTCTTCGTCTTTTATTGGCAAGCAATCGCCCGGCTTGAACACATTCACAATGCCATCGCTCCCGCCGAAATACTTTTCCACGAATGATTTGGTAACTTCGATTGAATATTGCACCTTGGGT
>JAHAXB010000025.1 GCA_018384735.1 Eubacteriales bacterium
AAGAGTGAAAAGTGAAGAGTGAAAAGTGAATAGTGAATAGTGAATAGTGAAGAGTGAAGTCAGTAAATTCCAATTAAAAAATCCGCGCGCCAATGTTATAATATCCCAATGAATGATTTTTGGACTTTACCCGCGGGCGCATGGCAACAAACTTTAACCGTGCAAAAATCACGCTTTATTGCTTTTGCAACGCGGGTTAATTCCGCTACGGAGGCGCAGGCGTTTATTAAAAAAGTCGCGCTCCCCGATGCCACGCATCATTGTTATGCTTACTTAACCGCCGATGGTCAAAAATCCAATGATAACGGCGAACCCGCCGGCACCGCCGGATTACCCATTTTGCAAGCCATCAAAAGTGCTGAACTTAGTCATGTAGTGGTCGTGGTTGAACGTTATTTTGGTGGCATTAAATTGGGAACCGGAGGTTTGGCGCGCGCGTACGGTCAAGCCGCCACGCAGGTTTTATCCGCGGTTAAACCCGTGTTAATGCGCGATTGTGTGGTGTTAGAATTTACCAGTAACTACGAACAACAAACCGCCATTCAACAACTACTGACCAAATATAGCGCCCAAGGCATCCCCACTTATCAAGCCGACATCGTATGGCGGGTTAGTGTTCCGCAAAACATGCAAACCCAGTTGCAACAGGCGTTGGGCGAAATTATGCGTACTGCGCCCGTCGTAAAAATTATCGCACCACACGCTTGGGTTGAATTTCCCGCCTAATTGCATATGCATGGGTTATGGAAACGCTGCGAGCCATTTTACCCGAACCCATCCGTCAAGCCATCAAACATATTCCGTTCGACCAAGTTTACGAACTGCGTTTGCGCGCCAATGCTCCGGTTGTGGCGTGTGTTGATGGACGCAATTTTTCTTTGCCAGCCGACGTAACTTGCGAAGATTTGGAAAACATTGTGCATAAAGCTGCCGAGTACGCAATCTATGCGGTTTTGGACCAAATGGTCAAAGGGTTTATTACCATCCGCGGTGGTGTGCGCATTGGTATTGCGGGCGAGTTGGTTACCGACCGCGGGCAAGTGGTGGCAATTAAAAACCTGAGTTCGCTGTGTATTCGGATTCCGCACGAAGTTAAAAATTGTGCTTGCGCGGTTGTCCCGTATGTCTTCGCTTTGAACCGACCAGTAACCACTTTGTTGGTAGCGCCACCCGGAGCCGGCAAAACTACTTTGCTACGCGACTTGGCGCGCCAAATTGGTACCAAGTATCCCACGCTAAACACCTTGCTCTTGGATGAGCGGGGCGAGTTGGCGGCGTGCTATCAGGGCGAAAAGCAGTTGGATGTCGGGCAGAACTGCGACGTGATTACGGGTGGCACCAAAGCGTTTGGTTTTGAAAACGGCATTCGTAGTTTGCGTCCCGATGTAATTATTACCGATGAAATTGCGACCGCGGACGACGTCGCTATGCTGAAACGCGCGGTACGCAGTGGTGTGGTCGTGATTGCCAGTGTGCATGCGGCGGACTTGGGCGAAGTGCGCGCTAAACCTGATTTAGGCGTTTTGGTCGAACAGGGCGTTTTTGAACGCTACGTGGTTTTGCGCATGGGGGAACACGCGGGCGAAGTGGTCGGTATTTATGACCGCGCATTGAGGCATTTGTGAATTATTTTTTCGCGGGTGGTTGGTTTTTGGCGTGCGTGCTGATTGGCGTAAGTCTTTATCGTCAGCAGTTGAACAAGGTGCGCGACTATCGTGCTTGGGTCGGATTTTGCGACCACTTGCACCAAGCCATCGGTTTTGCGTTACAACCATTGCCACAAGCCGTGGCGGCGTATTTACCGGTTTGTCGCGGAGGGTGCTATCTGGTGTTAAAAAAGTATTTAGAACTACTAAATAGCCGCGCCGACCTAACCCGCACCGGTTGTCAATGTTTAACCACGGACAACACCTTGGCGGAATTTTTGTACCAACTTGGTCGTACCGGCCCCGCAACCGAACAGGATAAAATCCACGCAGTACGCGAAATTCTAGCTACGCAAGCCAAACAAGCCCAGCACGATTTACAAACCAAAGCGTCTATTATGCTGAAACTTTTAATAATCATTGGTATCGCGGGAGGAATTTTATGGATATAGAAATTATTTTCAAAATCGCGGCCATTGGCATTTTGGCAGCGGTAGTGTGTACCATTCTGAAACAAGCGGGGCGCGAAGAGATTGCCACTTTTGTTTCATTAGCTTCGGTCATCTTGTGTTTGGTGATGGTACTGTCCATGATTAGCGATTTGTTTAACTCGATTCGTTCGTTGTTTGCGTTATATTGAGAGGTGGGCTTTGGACCTGACCAAATTGATTGTCATTGCCATTGCCAGCGCGCTCGGCGTGTTATTGTTAAAACAGGTTAAACCCGAACTGGCCGTTGTGGTGGGCTTGGTGGGTACAATTTTAATTTTCTTAATGGTGGTCAACGGCTTAACCAAAATTATTGGCAGTATGAATAACATCGTTGCGCAGACCGGCTTAGCCACCGAGTTATTTGCCAGTATTTTGAAGATTGTCGGTATCGGTTACTTGTGTGAAATTGCCGCCAGTATTTGTCAGGAGGCCGGCGCAAAGTCGGTAGCGGACATGGTCATTTTGGGCGGTAAGGTTATCATCATGGTGCTGGCAATTCCGATTATCCAAACGTTAGTCGATGTTGTTTTGGGGGTGTTGCCGAATGGATAACGCGGATTTATCACAAGCGGTCAATGACACTTTGTCGCAAATCGACTTTGGCGACTTGAGCAAATTCAGTGTGTTTGGCGGGTCGGACTTTTGGAGCGTATTAGGACAAATTCTTTCGGGCGAATACTTTAAGCAGTATCCCGACGTGTTAAGTGGAATTTGGGGCTTGGTCGGCAGTGTGGTTTTGGCAGTTTTACCCATGGTGGTTTTGGTAGTGGCAATTACCATCTTATGTGGCTTTATGGGAACCGCCAAAAGCGGCGGGGTCAGTAACTTGGTATTCTTTGTGGCTTACGCCGCGATTGTGTTGATTGTGGTAGGTAATGTGGGTGAACTGGTGCAAACGGTGGGACGAACTTTAACCAGTTTACAAACGCAGGTTGATTTAGTTTTTCCGATTATTTTAACCATGATGGTGGCGGGGGGTGCCAGTACCAGTGCCAACCTGTACCAACCCGCTGTGGCAGTTTTGTCGACGGTGCTGATGCATATTTTTACCAACATCGTGTTACCGTTATTTTTAGTTAGTTTGGCGTTCACGGTTGTAGCGCACTTGGCACCGGGAACACGCTTGGATAAGTTTGTGGCATTCTTCAACGCGTTGTTCAAATGGGTGGTCGGAATTTGCTTCACGGTGTTTTTGTCGTTTCTAGCCATTCAAGGAATTACCGCAGGCAGTTTTGACAGCGTTTCCATCCGCGCAACCAAAATGACCATGTCGGGTTATGTTCCGATTGTCGGTGGCTATATGTCGCAAGGTTTTGACTTAATTATGGCCAGCGCCGTGCTGATTAAAAACGCGGTTGGGTTATCGGGAATTTTGTTGCTGTTGGGAATTGTGCTGGCGCCCGTGGTAAAGATTATTGTTTTTTCGTTGGCGTTAAAATTGGCCGCTGCTATCACACAACCGATTGGGGATACGCGCATCAGCGACTTCTTAACCACCATGAACAAAAGTTTTGGTATGTTGGTGGCGTGCTTATTGGGTGCGGTGTTTATGTATTTGGTAATTTTAGCATTATTGATTATGACGGGGAATGTAATATAACATGGCGGCTTGGTTGGGAAGTATCGTGGGCGTCGTGGTTATTGGAGTGGTGGTTGAACTGTTGACCCAAAATCGGCGCATGGGTAACTTCGTTCGTTCTATTTATGGTTTTATCGTCTTGTTAGTCATCGTGACGCCGTTACCCAAGCTATTGAAGGTTAATTTTTGGTCAACCCAAACCGATGCGCTAATTAACACGGAAACTGTCAACCAACTGGCGCAGACCAGTCGCCAAGCCCAAATTACGCAAACCTTACGCAGTAAAGGTTATGACCAAGCCATTGTCACGGTAAGCGACCAAACCATCTATGTCAATTTGGGCGTGCGTGTTGATGCGGAAACTTTGGCTGATTTGCAAAAAACCTTAGGGGAGGAGGTCGTCATATTATGAAAAAATTATGGGAGAAACTGCAACAAATTAAACACTGGGAAATCTATGCGGCGGTCATTGTGTTGGCAATTATGCTGGGCATTTATTTTTCTAGTTTGCATGGCGGGCGTAAAACCAGCGAACCTGAACATGTGGCGACCGTAACCAATGTGGATAACAGTTACGCGGGACAACTGGAAAACAAATTGCAAAATGTTTTGGGCTGCATCGCGGGGGCGGGACATGTAGCGGTCATGGTGATGACAGACGGTGCGGGCAGTGCGGAACTGGCGTATGATTTACAGGAAAAAACAATTACCCAAACCGGCGCTAACACACAGGAAGTTAAAACCACTACGGTGGATAAAAATGTGGTAACCAAAAATGGTAGTCCGGTGGTCTTGTGGACCAATCCGCCGAAGATTGTCGGGGTCGTGGTGGTAGCGACTGGCGCTAATAATGTCGGGGTGCGCTTGAACTTGTTACACGCGGTGGAAACGGTTTTGGGCGACCAAAATGTGCCGATTCAGATTTTATCCGGAATTTAATTTTTGACAAAAAAATACGGTTATATTCAAAAAAACCAATCAATATAATATTAGCAAGGGGGAAAGAATTGTGGAAGTAGTAGCACAACAACCAAAAAAACACCATCGCTTAGGCAAGATGAAAAACTTTTTCGGGACTGTCTTTAACAAGAAAGTACGCAAGATTGCTTTGATGACGGGATTACTGGCTTTGTTGGTGGTCACTGGTTATTTGAATTTCAGTTTGAATCAAAAAGCCGTTTCCATTAACGCGGGCAGTAAAACCGAAACCAATATGTTTGTTACTTTAAAAGAAAACCGCGCCGATTCGCGTAGCGCACAACAAATGTTGTTACAAGAAATCGTTGCTAACCAATCCGCCAGTGAAGAAGCCCGCGCCGAAGCCCAAACCGCTTTGACCAACTTGGCGGAAACGATTGCTTACGAAAACAACACCGAAAACTTAATTAGCGCTCAATGCGGTTACGAAGATGTCATCGTCAGCCGTAACGGTAGCAAATTAAACGTGATTGTTAAATCTGCCGAAAGCGAAATCTCCAACGAAAACTTACAAAAAATCATGAAGATTTTGGCGACCGCAATGAACAAAGACCGCTTGGAACCAGAAAACGGCGACATGCTTTACATTTCGATGATGTAAGCTTTCCGGTCACAAAAACCCGCAAGAGCCTTGCTATTCCGCAGGGTTCTTTTTTTGTGGCTTTGGTCAATAATCAAATCGTGTTGTTTACATTGTGCGTAATGGCGTTAATGCTAATTGGTGGAACATGGTGGTGGACGCACCGCAATCGGTATTGGCTGATTGAAACTAAAACGACGGGCAAAGTTCGACCGCGGATTGTTCAGCTACCATTACAACACATTGAGAATGTTAAGCTGCGGCGCGAAATCAAAATTTTTAACCGGATGTATTTGGTCTTACCCAGTGTCAATGGCGTAGCAGTGGCGTACCGCACACAAATGACCGCACTTTTGCGTGACCCAAAACACCGACCAACCGCCGACCCGTACGAACGCTTGCTTTATGGTTATGCGTGCTATGTGTTAAGTCAAAAACTGTCCGACGAAGTTACTAGGCGTCAACTGCAACGCAATTTGCTGTTTTTGTTGGCGCCGAAACGTAAAATTGTCAAAAAGATGCCCGTCACCTGGGTGCGCAAAAACTACACACCTAAACCGCCAATTTATAAGCTTTGGCAGGACTGTTACGTTGATCCGTTACAAGCTGGCATCGCGTCCCATGTACCGTGGCAAATCAAAGTGCAGGACAGTTACATTAAATACTATCATGACGATGTTGTCGTGAAGCGTTATGCGCACGCGTACACTTTACAAGCTCCCACTACACAAACGGTCACTTTAAAAGTTGCTCCGGATAAAACGGACTTTGCGTGTGAAGTCAACCGCGGTGTAGTAACCTGTCGGCATCTACCCAGTGGCGAAACCCACACCTATGCGGTACGGGGTGAACAAGTCCGTCTGGGAACCAGTTTGTGCGCCAAGACCGATGCGTTAGAAATTTATGTAACTTGGTCAGGCAATGCCAAAATTTGTTTGGATGGTGGACAACCCCGCGCGTTGACCCAAAATGAAATTGCGGACAACCGGCGTTTAGAAAGATTGGCGACCACGGCTTACCAAGCACAATGTGTTACGGGCGAACATTTACGTGCGCGCTATTTGGCTGCCTTAAAGTTAGTACCGACACTGAATGGTTTAACTCGGGTTCTGCTCATTCGTAACCAAACTGAGTTTGCGCAGGTTTGGTCAGCGTTGGAAGATTATCGCCGTTTGGCACGTTTGTTCCACGGTTTCAGCTTAGTGTTGCTGTATTCCAGCGCGGCTTCCGATGTGGCGGATGTTATCATGTCTACCTTGAACACAGACACCCTTACCGCGTGCCACCAAGACCAATTATGGTTATATTTAATTGACCGTGCAATGACGGAACCGGACGCGCTGTATTATTTGAACAAGATGGCACAAGGTGGACGCTATGTTGCACCCGCACCGACACCTGCCGGTTTAGCTGTTACCAAAAATTGGCCTTATGTGAAAACACTGACCGTGACCAATACTTTACCACAAAAAATGTCCCGCGACTTGGTGGTGCCTTTGGTGTTTAATCATTTATCCGTCGTTAGCGCACATGGCAGTATCTTGACCGTAGTGGGGCTAACTTCGGGTTACGTCAGTACTTATGTTTTGCCGGCGCCTGTAACCTTAGTCGGGGAGTGGGTGACCAAGCAAATTAACATTCCGCTGAAAGTTCGTCTGGCCGGTTACGAAACGCGACAGTTTACCATTACTCGGCGGGAAAACCAAGCTAAGGCACGCTTAACCAAAAAGGATTTAGCAACCGCTATTAGTGCGATTGAAATTCACACCGACGATAAAAAGTTGGACGCCTTGTTTACTAAACCCGTAGTGGATGGCGAAGATGTCGGTATTTTGAATGCGGTCAAAGCGGCGTATCAAAACCAAGACCGGAAGTTGCTGCTGGTGGCATTGTCCGATCGACACCAAATTACCATGGATGTTTGGCAGTATCTTTTGACCCAAATTGTCGGTTTGCGTGTGCGGGCGGGTAAAATTTATTTGGCGCCCTGTGTGAATTTAATGGGTGAATTTACCATCGCATTTGTTTGTGAAAAACAGCAGTATCAATTTAACACGCGAAAAAAGTTGTCAACCAGCGCGAATTTTGCTACCATTAAGTATGGAAATTCAAATGGATAAAAAACTGAGCGGAACCAAAACCGCAAAAAATTTGGAAACAGCGTTTGCTGGCGAAAGCGGGGCGCGCAATAAATACACGTTCTTTGCGTCCAAGGCCAAAAAGGAAGGCTACCCAACCATCGCCAAAATTTTTGAAGAAACCGCTGCCAACGAAAAAGAACACGCCGAAATGTGGTACAAATATTTACATACTATTGATGGCACGGTGGAAAACTTGTTGACTGCGGCGGCTGACGAAAATTTTGAATGGACCGATATGTACGAAAAATTTGCCCAAGAAGCCGAAGCTGAAGGATTTAAAGAAATCGCTACCCGTTTCCGTGGTGTTGGTCAAATCGAAAAGACCCATGAAATGCGTTTCCGCGACTTGGCGGACAGTTTGAAAAATAACACTTTGTTTGCGGGTGAAACGGCTGTGACTTGGCAATGCAGTAATTGCGGCTACACTTTCGTTGGTAAAGAAGCTCCCAAGGTTTGTCCGGTTTGTTTGCATGCGCGTGAATACTTCGTTCGCGTTTATACTAAATGAAGAGTAATTAGTGAATAGTGAACAGTGCAGGAAAGTCCGCCCCGTGCGGACTTTTATATTTTTACCTAATTCACTACAAAATCGTTTACGATTTTGTTTCATCCTAGTCGTGTGGATAATCATTGCCGCAGGCGCGCTTTTTACTGTTGGCTATGATGTAATATATAAATATAACTCCTCTAATATTATTAACCTTAATGCTGCTACAGTGGAT
>JAHAXB010000035.1 GCA_018384735.1 Eubacteriales bacterium
CGATTTCAATTGTGATGGGTTCACCGCGTTCAATTGCCGCCGCACACCTTGCCACAAGGGTTTTTTCGTACTGGGTCGAATTGATGACCTTTCCGACAACCTTGTTTTCGCCGACAAGGATGCATCCGGCGGTGTCGTTCTTGGTATTCCCTCGATGAATAAGAACGCCATCGAATGACGGAACATCCAACAATCGCGGCAAATTGCGCCGGAACTTTGGTGAATAATTCAAAATGACTTTGTATGTACCGAAAGGGATGCATGTTTCGTTCTTGACCTTTCGTTCATTGCCATCAAACGAACCATTGTGGTTCACATCGCGGTTCTTATCTTCAAGGGTGTCACAAAACCGGACACCGTCAATGTACATCGTGCCGATGGTGTATTCCGCACCAAAATAACGGCGTTTAACCTTGATTTGCATTGTCGTTGGTATCTTTATTCGGTTCATTAATTGACGCGCCGGAATTGCCAAATATGGCGTTGATTTCGGCATCCTTTGACCCGGACATATCTTTCAGTTCGGACAAATCAATGTCGAAATGTCTTTCGGTCTTATCGACCATGACTTTTTGCAATACTTTCGCCCATTTTGCATCATTGCAACTGGATTCGTTTTCCAGTATTGACCACACTTGCCAAAAGCAAACCGCACCGGCAACAATGTTTGCCAAATGGATTTGCGCGCCCTCAAAAATGATGGTTTCAACCATCGATGCAAGGATGATGGCGGCGAACACTTTTATCAATGTGACAAAGACACGCCCCATTTCTTGTGACTTGAACTTTCCGGTTGCTTGACCGGGATATTTCTTTTTGACCCGCCGCGATAAATCCCATGCGGTGTAACAATCCGCCAAAATAAGCAATGTGCATATAATGACAAATGGAAACATCGGTGCGATGAATGCGCATAATGCGCCCCACGCGGCAAACATGATTTGTGCCATGCGGTCACCAAGAATTCGGAAAAATTCATCCATGACTTTAAGTGAATTGGAAACACTTTCCAATCTTGACAATCGTTGTGTCGATAGGAAACAACGATTGTTTCGGCAACCCCTTTTCGGCATTCGCCTTGTTGATTTCCGCCACGCGGGTTTCCGCGCGTTTGATGGTATCAATCAAGATGTCCGACCCGGTGAAACATGAACGCCTTTCGCCAACTGGATTTCCGTCTTTGTCTTTGGTGAAATAATCACCGGCGGCATCCGGTTGCTGATTGAATGTTGCCAAACAAACTTGCATTTGCATACACAACCCGGATGAATTTTTACCATCAAAATTTGACTTATCGATGATGACTTTTTCGATAAGTATTCGCCGGTCAAACAATTCATCGATGCCGATGGAACGACCGATGATAAAATCCGGTTGAACATTCAAATCGCAAATTCGCATTCCCATGATTGGTTCGTGTTACTGGTTACACATTAAGGTCGGCGGAAATTCTTGCTTCCAAATCGAATTTGAACTGCAAGAATTCTTTGTATTCAGCAACGGCGGCGGAATCCACCTTGACTTTCAACACACTTGCATTGTATGCGTTTACAAGTGCGAATTCGGCGGTTTCGTTGATTACTGAACGGATGAACACATGTTCAAGATTTGATTTTGTCACCTCGCCGAACACGCGGATTTCGTAACAAGACCAACCGATTTGTGTTTCCGGGTTTTCCGGGTCGAATTCGGGTTCAATATTGATGCGATACATCGTTGAACCGTCATTGTCCTTTTCGAATGTCTTTGGCATTCCATGCGCCATATCATAATGCGCATTCTTTAATGATGTGAGTATCATAATTGATTGAATTGTAAAGTTTTGACAAAAGATGTTTTGCGTTGCAGTATTTGCACCATCCCCACCATGATGAAACCCATCGTTTCCATTTCTTGCGCGGTATGTAAACATCCATGTGTCGAATTTTCGCCACCCGGCGACAAAGATTCTTTTTGATGGACTTGCGCAAAAGTGTATATCGATGGCGGAATACATATCCAACAAAATCGATTCCGCGCGTGTCAACTGGGAATATTTGCCAATTGTCCTTTACGGTCAATTTAAGGTTGCCGGACAAGTAATCCCGGATTGCCGGAAACCATGTGTGCAATTCTTCTTTTGTTGACGCAAGGATGACAATGTCATCCGCGTATCGGAAATAATGTTTGATGTGCAATTCCTCTTTCAACCAATGGTCAAAATAAGTCAAGTAAACATTCGCAAGATATTGCGATAAGTAATTGCCAATCGGAATCCCGGCATCGACCGAATCGATGATTTCATCCAGTAATGCCAACACCCTTTTGTCTTTCAATTTTCGCCGAATGACTTGTTTCATGATGTCATGGTCAATTGATGGATAGAACTTGCGGATGTCCAGTTTAAGACAATACCGCGTTCCATCCGGGTCGTTGTGCAATGCCCGGCGCACCGCTTTTGCGCAACCATGAATGCCGCGATTCTTGATGCAAGAATATGTGTCGGCGGTGAACATTGACACCCAAATGGGTTCAAGTACATTCATGATGGCATGATGCACGATTCTATCCGGGAAATACGGCAATTGATAAATGATGCGTTCCTTTGGTTCGAAAATCTTAAAAATGTGATATGGCGATGTCTTGAATGTTCCGTTCACCAAACTTTCATGCAATGCGCGGATGTTTTGTTCTCGGTTCTTGTCATGCTTTCGGACACCGTATGTGCGCACCTTTCCTTTGCGCGCGATGGCATCCGCCGCATTCAAGTTCTCAATCGAACAAATTTTGTCATATAAGTTTCCAATCCGTTTCATTACTGGTTTGCTTGTGTATATTTGGCGCGTTCATGCAGAATGTTACATTACTAACGCCGTTTTACTGAATTTGTCTTTTGCCATGTGGCAAGGTTTCCGGTCGTTTATTAAAAAATTATAACTCACAAGTATAGCCGCGACCCGTAATTCGCATTCGCATTCGATGCCGAATTATTCGAATTCGCATACACGAACCCCGCATTCGCCCCATTATTCGCATTACCGCCGAAAAAGCAAGCGCGGACACCGGACAACCCTTGTTCAATTTCAAAAGACATCGCCAAAATCACATTTCGAAATTTTCGGAAATCCGGATGTCGTGTTTCCGATTTCGATTTGCATCACTTGCGTGATGCTTGTTCGATTTGGGATTCACGACACCCGAACCCACGCGTTACGATGGCAAAAAGCAAAGCCGCGACCCGCAATCCGCATACGCAAGCGATGCCGAATTAGCCGAATGCGCATACACGAACCCCGCATCCGCCCCATGATACGCACTACCGCCGAAAAAGCAAGCGCGTTCCGCCGTTCCACTTTCGGGAATATTGGTATAAAAGTAATCGCAGAAATACGATGTTGAACCCGCACCAACTGCGGTTGGCAGGATGTCGCCATGTTCGCCATGACAAATGGTCTTGACATAACCATCGGAACGCGGTAATTCACCACGCAATTCATATCCAGTCACGCCGGATGATGAATAATTCGCGGGATTATCACATACATAAATAAGTGACTTTCCGCCATCCGCCTCGGACTGAATCATGAATTTCACACCATCGGTGATTTTCCATATATGACCGAATGGGTTTTCAATGCCACGATATGACGGAACGGACACAACCGGTTTTGTCGCATCATATTCGGTTGGCATGGTGAAAGACACAACGCCGGTCTTGTTTCCAAGTGAATTGGTTGTTCCACAAGGGATGAATGGGTTGTAACTATTGAAAGTTCCCCATTTTGAGTAATTCAGTATTGTGACACCGTCACCCAATCCGCCTTGGTGGTAACCCTCGGAATTAAGTTCGGCATTGAACGCCTTTTGCGAATTCAATGTCGCATACTCAACGACAAACATCCAATATGCGCGCTTTTGGAATTCGTATGTGTTGCAATTCCAGTTCGTGCCACGATTGCGCGCGTATGTGCGGAAAGCGGTCAAATTGATGTTTGTTACCGGCATGCCAAGCAATGAACGATAAGTTCCATCCCATGATGCATTGTTGACCCCGCCGCGATAATCGGCAGTCACATTGACAACGGATGACAACTTGTTATTGGTGCGGTTCAAACTTGCCTCATACGCCGAACCATACATCTTCGACCACTTTGCGAATCCCGGCAATGCGTAAATTGAAAACAATGTGCGGCGTTTGTTTCCGTCATGCTCAAAGCGAACATACATATCCGGCATTTCTACCATGACCATGCCATCCGCGCCGGTAAGGTTTGCCGCCGAACCGGTGTCGCGCTTGGTTGAATCGGTGTCGCCAAGATAATAATTGACCGTACCATCATCATTAAGCATGCAACGGCGCATTCCGGACTGACAAGGTAACGACTTGTGCAATTCCATTTTGCCGATGCGGGTCAATGAATCCGGGTTTGATACGGTGACATCGTATTCGATGCCATAATACTGGTCATAAG
>JAHAXB010000044.1 GCA_018384735.1 Eubacteriales bacterium
CAGGCGCGCTTTTTACTGCTGTCTATGATGTACTATATAAATATAACTCCTCTAATACTACTAACCTTAATGCTGCTACAGTGGATCAGACGGGGCAGACGAGTTGGAGTGTCGCGGGGACAAAGCGTGTCAGCGAAGGTGAAACAACAACCTTTAATTTTGACCAGGGAACTTACATTATGCTTTTCAGTGGGCAGAATGGATTAAGTAACAGAAGTTATGCCCACGGTGCGATTTGTCTTGCTTTTTACAAAGGTAACAGTATGACAGTAGCAGTTGGTGCTGATGCAATGAGTAATGGTGGTAGTAACATGGCCGGTGGTGGTAAAACCGAAGTCAAAACTAACTTTGCACCACCAACTGGATATAGTGGTAAATTAACTGCAATCGCTGCTGGTGCCGGTGGCGGAAATTACGGAAATCAAATTTCCAATGGATGGTTTTGTGGAATGGAATATTCTCCTCAAGAGAATACACATCCGGACTTAAAAACGAAATTTTCGGATGGTGGGCCAGGAACCTGGTCGCATAATGGGTACCGTAAAGACGGAGTGATGACACGAACACCGTTGGGTGGTGGTGGTTTTGGTGGTGCAGGCTATTACGATGGCGGTGGTGGATGGAATAATAACACAAGTTACCGATTTGGCTTTGGTGGTGGCGGTTCGTGTACACCGTGGTGCTATCCGGTTTACACACGGGATGCGTGGATTCATGACGGCGTACTTGATTATGCGTCGGATAAATACAATGAAGGCGTGATTTGTTTTTATAAGCTAGATCCGACGACGATGCCGACAGGTGAGACTGATACGTATGGGGCTGAAAGCCAATATACGACATTTTTGGGATCCCCAGTTCTTATTAACGAAGGTGGTGTTGCTCAACTAAAAGCCGGTGGGTTTGGTGCGTTTAACCCGAAAAATATATTGAATAGTTCGATATGGTCTGGAAACTATGATACATCGTACAGATTTTTTCCGAGTTATTATTGTGATGATATCGGCATCCGTACGGGTTGGGTGTATAGCGTGAGTGAGGATGGGAAGAGTTGGCACGGGGTGGGGCCTGATGACAAGTTGAGCGCTAGCGAAACGCAGACATCTGACACATTAGTGGCAGAATAAAAGTGAATAGTGAATAGTGAATAGTGAAGAATGAATAGTGAAGAATGAAGAGTGAAGAGTGAAGAGTGAAGAGTGAAAGAAGAATATCAAATGGCAACCGTGACAGATAAAATCGACGCCAACATGAAAATGTGGCAGATAGGAAAGAGTGAAAAGCACTTGCAATGCTGGCAACGTTGTGTTAAAATACAAAAGTATTGGTCCCGTGGTCAAGCGGTTAAGACACCACCCTTTCACGGTGGTATCATGGGTTCGATTCCCATCGGGACTACCAAACTAATAAAAATTAAATTACCAATTTCCCCGAACCCATGTTTTATGGGTTCGATTCCCAATTGCACTTCGTGCAAGATGCTTACGCATTACGGGACTACCAATTAAAAAGGCATTTTACACAAACTGCCTTTTTTTAATTTTGGGCGCTCGTTAAAAATTTAATAAACCGCGCAGCAAGGCGTTGTTTGAAACGATTGAGCGCCGAACGGAAACGGGGTCTGGTTACGAAAAAGGTGTGGTGTTTGGTTGCAGGTATTAAAAAGTTGATTACCAAAAACATTATTACCGCGACTGAGTAAAGCGTAAAGAATTAACAAAATGCCGGTATTGTTCGCGAGATTGATATTGCTATTACGGGTGTAACACCACAAAGCGATTAAAGCGACGATTAAATTACGATTGTTCATATTAACTCCTTTTTAATAAATTTTTCCGCGTGGGAATAGCGGTTGTGTCAAAAAGTTTTGCGCTTCGTTGTATTGATTATTTTCAACATTATTAACCGGCGCGTAGCCATAACAAGGAATTAAAAGGTCGCTGACCGCGGTAATACGCACTAAGATTTTTATGGTTAAATAGTTTAAAGTTAAAGTGTCCGTAGTTGCGGTCGCGTTGTTAAATCCGATCGCACCTTCGGCGGTAATCGTGTACGGAAAGGCGGTCGGTTCCGGAATGAATAAAACGATATTCAAATTTTTGCTCACGCTGGTGTAAGTTTGAAAGGTGGTCGCGTTGGCATCAGTAATGGTCGTTGTAAGCGGAATAGTGACGGTACCGGTAACGCGGGCGCAGTGGCTGTTGTTATCCAGCGGTGTAATTGTAATGTTTGTCATTTGCGTTTCTGTAGCGTTGGCTTGGACGCTTTGTACGGTCAATGGCGCAGTCGCGGTGGCTGGTAACGTGCCAACAGGAATTTGCAGTTGCGCATCTTGGGTCACGACCATCGCATTATCCAAGACGCGCGGTACGGAAACCACAACACGGTTCATATTTAATTCTCCTTTTATGTGCTTTATTTATGCGATAAATATTTTTTGTGTGCATGAAGCATAATAAGGCAATGAAAAAATTTTTTTGGCGTTTCAGTGCTTTGGTTTTAGCCGTCATTTTACTGGCAGGCTTTGTTGCAGTTGTTTGGTTGGCTAGCACGCGGGTCACAGCTTATGTTAATGCTACCAGTATGGGGGAAACTTCTGCGCGCGCCATGTGTACTATGGATGTGGCAACTGGACGTGTCTTATTTGCCCATAATCCGGACGAACCCCTGGGCATGGCTTCCACAACCAAGGTCGTAACCGCGCTAACCGTGTTGGAAAATTGCCAAGATTTGGATACCAAAATTCGTGTAGCAGACGAAGCCATCGGCGTGGAAGGTAGCAGTATCTATCTGCAAAAAGGCGAAGAATTGACCGTGCGTGAATTGTTGTACGGTTTAATGCTGCGTTCGGGTAATGATGCCGCAGTGGCGTTGGCTTTGGCGGTATCGCCGAGCATTGCCGAATTTGCCGAACTAATGAACCAAACCGCGCAAAAGTACGGCGCGAAAAATACACACTTTGTTAATCCGCACGGCTTAGATGACCCCGAACATTATACAACCGCGCGCGATTTGGCGACTTTGAGCGCGGTAGCGTTGCGCAATCCAACTTTTGTGGAAATTTGTTCGGCGACCGAAAAACGCATTGACGGCGTGGATATGCTGCGGGTCTTGGTTAACAAAAATAAGTTGTTAAAAACTTTGGACGGTTGCATCGGCGTGAAAACCGGTTACACTAAAAAGACCGGTCGCTCCTTTGTTGGGGCGCGTGAAGTCGATGGCCAAAAAATTGTTTGCGTGGTATTGAACTGCGGGCCCATGTTTCCGGAAACCGCACAGTTGTTAAAGGACGCGGACGCTTTGTATCATAACAAGCCAGTTTTAACCGCGGAGCAAACTTTCGTGGACTGTCACGGTATTAAAGGTTTGGCGCTCGCTGATTACAGTTACCCGCTGACCGAAAAAGAACAAGGGGAGTTGGAATACACCATTGTGGAAAACTCAGTCATCGTTAAATTGCACGGCGCAACAATCTACCACGGCGAATGTGTTAATTTGGGACCCCAAGCGGAAATTAACTCTTAGGTTGAAGACAAAAACCCGGATTCGGAAATCTACATCAACTTGTTGGAAATTGCGAAGAATGGAATGGAAAAAATCACTGCCATGCCCGAAGTCGCGGGGCAGAAGAACATGACGAATTTGTCGTGTTGGATCTGACAGAAAATAAAGTCAGCTATTTAAGCAGTAACAAAGCAAACTATCAAGATAGTATTCATGAAACAACCAGCTTGTCCGCATTGACTAATCCGCAAAAAGACTTCGGCCGCGAAATGTAATTAGATATCAAAGTTGTCGCGGTCAAACAGTGGCGAATCCAAAAACTCCGCCGCCGTCATACCGAAGCCTTCGGCAAGTAAGATGATGGTTTTTAGTGTAACACCCTTGGCTTTGTTTTTCATAATACTTTTAATTGTGTCGTGTGAAAGACAAGATTTTTGCGCTAGTTTGTAACGCGTGATATTTTTCGCTTTTAATAATTCTTGAATTCTTAATGCTACGGCTTGACTAACTTCAATGGTGCTATCCATGATTTACTCCTACGGGTTATTTTTGACCATTAAGTGTAAAATGATAATTATTTTCGGTAGGGGTTACGTTTGACAACTACCATGTTAATTTGATACCATACTAGGGGTTATATTTAACCCGTAATGTATTGGGACAAAACGAATGGCAAAAAAAGATTTAATAAATGCAAAAAGAATTAAGTTTAATGAATTTTATACTCGACTTAATGATATCGAATTGGAATTAAAGCATTATAAAGAACAATTTAAAAACAAAGTTGTATTTTGTAACTGTGATGACCCTTATGAAAGTAATTTCTTTAAGTATTTTGCAATGAATTTTAATCAATTAGGTTTGAAAAAATTGATTGCAACTTGTTATGATAATTCGCCTGTTGCGTATACACAATTTGCGTTTTTAGGCGTTAACGAAAATAAAGTTTATCCCAATAAAAATCGTCATGCCTATAAAATTGAAATTAACGAAGTGACCGATTTGAATCATGACGGTGCAGTGGATTTAAGTGATGTTAAATTATTATTACAAAACAAAAAAAACACTTTGGTACATTTACAATGTGATGGGGATTTTCGTAGTGAAGAGTGCATCGAATTATTAAAACAAGCAGATATTGTGGTAACCAACCCACCATTTTCTTTGTTTCGGGAATATGTTGCGCAATTAGTTGAATATAATAAAAAATTTATTATTATTGGAAATCCAAATGCTGTTTCTTATAAAGAAATTTTTTCTTTAATAAAAGACAATAAATTGTGGTTTGGGTATAAA
>JAHAXB010000064.1 GCA_018384735.1 Eubacteriales bacterium
GCAAGATTGACACAGACAAGCCTTTTTCGTTCGATATGTACCCATCCGTGAAAAAGGAGATGCAGCGCATCACGGAACAATTGGCATCCCGTGTGACAACCGTCATCGAATCCGGTTCAAAGAAACAATCGCTTTTCGCTTGCGCCAAGAATGACGGGTTCATTTCATCCATCATGGACACATCCAAGTTGAGCAAGGCACGCTTGAAGAAGATGCAAGACCGCAACTTGGATGCGCTTTCGGCGTTCCAAAGTCGCAAGGTGGATGGAATGAACCTTTCGCAACGCGTATGGAAGTACGTTGACCAATACAAGGCGCAAATGGAATCCGCCCTTGATGTCGGACTTGGTGAGGGAAGAAGCGCGGATGAACTTTCCCGCGATGTCCGGCAGAACTTGCGCGAACCGAACCGATTATTCCGGCGTGTTCGTGACAAGCGCGGAAACCTTGTGTTGTCAAAGAATGCCCGTGCCTATCATCCCGGACAAGGCGTTTATCGTTCCAGCTACAAGAACGCGATGCGCTTGACACGTTCGGAAATCAATATGGCGTACCGGGAAAGCGATTACCAACGATGGCAACAATTGGATTTCGTTGTTGGTTTTGAGATTCACCGGAGCAACCACGAACCATTGTGTAAGTGTGATATTTGTTCAAAGTTGGTTGGGCGTTACCCCAAGACATTCAAATTCAAAGGGTGGCATCCACAATGTATGTGTTACGCCACGCCAATCTTGATGGATGAAGAAACATTCGATGCAAACGAACTTGGCGACCTAAAAGCAGCTTTGCACGGCACGGAATACAAGCATTTGCAAGCAAAGAACGCCGTGTCCGAAATGCCAAAGGAGTTCATGGAATGGGTAAAAGACCATATCGAAGCGCAAAAAGGATGGTCATCAACGCCATATTTCATCCGGGACAACTTTGTTGATGGGCGACTTGGCAAGGGATTAAAAATCGCAATGCCGACAATCGAACCATCCGGAAAGGTTGATTTCCATGTCCCATTTGAACAATTGCCCGTTGATGAACGCATCAAGTTCAACAATGAAATGA
>JAHAXB010000065.1 GCA_018384735.1 Eubacteriales bacterium
GCAAATGCAATACTTTTTGTCAAATTATGAACGGCATTTAAGTAAAATCAGCGGAATATTCATTTCTTGCGGCGTATAACCGGCGTGATTGGCAATAAAAAACTTTGGCGCACGCGCACCGGTTGTGTAGTTCAGCGCCCAATCACCATAACCGATGACCGCATAATCACCGAGCATTTTATCAATTTGCGGATGTTGCCTACCGTAGCCCAAAATGTGCGCTTGCAGCAATTCATCTTTGCGGAAAAGCACAAATTTATCGCCGTAATATTGTGTGAACAAACGCTCAAATTCGCCCTCTTTGCCGTCTTTAATCCAAAATGTGATAAAACGGGTTTCAATGGTCGGCGGGCGTTTAAAGGTTGCGCACAAATCCGAATGGTCGTTCAGCATTTTTTCCTCGGTATCAATCGCGCCGTGGTCAGCCGATATAATGACAAGTGTATTTTTTAACCGTGTTGCCATTTGTTCTATCCGATAATTTTCCCACGCGACCAATTCGGAAACTTGCGCTGCATTAACGCCGCAATTATGAATCGTATGGTCCGGCTCGGTCCAATACGCCGCAATAATCTTGCGTTTGTTATTTGCCGCCGTTACTTTTTCAATACGTTCGCAAATCTCATCAAAATTCTCTGCCCCGCCTTCTTCAAATGACGGAAAAATCTTATGATATTCCATATCGGGATTTTGCTTGATAATTTTTTCGTAAATACTTTCATATTTTAGTATTGTTTCTGCCGGATGCGGTGTTGTCAGCGGCTCGCCCGTATAAAAATCGACGTTGCGAAAGTTCTCGATAATACGGTCGTATTGCGAAAAGTAGTTCATCCAACCGAGCCAACCGGACGCTATCGGCGGCAAACCCGAATGATACGCAATCGTCGCGGCGGCGGTAGTCGGCGGAAAAATCGAAGAAATATCGGCAATGCGATGCCGGCGCAAAAACGCATCTTCCGGCAAATGCTTCTCTAAAATATTTTTGCCCAAACAATCCAAAATCAGCAGCACCACATTTTGATAGCCCTTTGCCAATTCCGCATCCAAAAGCTGTAATGATTTATATTCGCTGTCAACGCCGTAATGGTGCAAAAGCGAATTGCTCACTGCCAAAATACTGTTGTCAAAATCCACGCGTATGTCGTTTTTAATCATCGTTCTTGTCCTTGAAATATCTGTGATAAAATGCAAAACGGCGCCGTTAATCCGGTGCCGTCTGCTTTATTGAAACCCGCAT
>JAHAXB010000069.1 GCA_018384735.1 Eubacteriales bacterium
TATTTTTGATATTGTACTTTAGATACTCAACAATACTCTTTTTAGCTATCTGCTGTTTATCTTCTCTCGACATTATCCTTTGCATATTATCCATCAATAAATTGTAAAACTTTACAACACAAATTGCAATGTATAATTTGGCAGTTAAACGTGCGCTTGCTCACAAGCACACATTTAACTGTCAAGTAATTATTTGGCTATTTTTCGATACTTTGTTAATATTGGTTTTATTTTTTTTGCTAATTTATGAGGGTTTTCATTTATATTCAAAACATAAAATTTACCACTACTTAATAAGCTATTTTTTTCATCTTTCCTAGTGCCATCAAAATCATTTTCATCAATACATTCAAAATAAAGATTATCAATAAAACTGTTTAACGAATTTTCTAATATTCCACTAAGACTCCTAAAGAAACTTGATTTATCAATTGGCCCATTTACATGTTCCTGTAATCGTCTTTTTAGACAATTTCTACAGCCAACAAAAATGCAATAATAATCTCCTTTTTTGACTAATTCTTCATAAATCTCATCAAAATTTAATTGTAATCTTTGTAAAATTATTTCCAACTCTTGGCGTTTTACCCACACCTTACAAAGACCTGCTAGAGGGATAGGCAATTTATTTAACAATTCTTTGTCATTTCTGATATCCGCCCCCTTAATTAAATTACTTTCGTTTGTTTCCATTTTATCTCCTTCTTTATTTCTTATTATTCGGGTTGATAACCCCAAACAATTTTCGTTCGTGTTATTTCATCATGATACGAAATTTCATTAGGCTAACACAATTTTATATTTAGTTCAATCATAAAAAAAGACGACCGAAGTCGCCTTTTTTACCAGTTCGGATTTGTTCTGGACTGGTGATCCGCCCGAGGCTCGAACTCGGGACAACATCATTAAAAGTGATGTGCTCTACCAACTGAGCTAGCGGACCATAATTCATATATTAACATACGCACCAGCGACTGTCAACTTTTATTCTCGGCCAATCGGCTTATTGCGCACCCAGCGGGTTCAACAAATTGGCAATTTTACGGCGCAGTTCATCGATGTTGCAGTTATCTGTGTATTGATAATCCAAAACGGGAATGCCACTGTTACGCAAAATTTCTTTGGAAACAGTTTTAATTTTGTTGACGCGGTTCAAGTTAATAATTGACATATCGTAAAGGTCGACCACCAAAACCGGCATTAACGATGGCGTAAACACCACATAGTCGGCATACTGTCCCATCATATGTAAGCTTTCCCGTTTAGATTGTTCAAACAATTTTTCAATTGGAACGTTGACATAGATGATGTACTTTTCCGGCAAGGCTTTGCGCAACGCCTGATAAAAACTGGCGGTAATGGAATCGTAATAAGGTACAATCGGCGCACTTTTTACCGTGTTACGCGGTTTACTTTGTTTGGCGGCGGTACGGCGTTTACGATGATAATGTAAAGCCCAAGCGTACAGTCCAACAATCGTGCCGACAATCAATAACGGTAAAAAGAAGTTTGTCCAAATTTCCATAAACTAATTATTTAGCTTCAGTTTCGGTTTTTGCTGCCACTTTAGTTGCAGTAGCTTTGGTCGCGGTAGTTTTTGCAGTCGCAGTTTTTGCCGCGGTTTTGGTAGCTTTCTTAGCTGCCGGTTTAGCTTTGTTCGCTTTAATCAAAGCAATCTTTTCATCTTCGGTCAAGACTTGTTTTTTCTTGTCGCTAACTTTGATTTTTTCTTTTACGCGGATACCAGCTTTACCGTCTAAATCACGGATGTAATACAATTTTGCACGACGAACTTTACCTTCGCGCACAACTTCGATTTTGTCGATACGTGGTGAATATACTGGGAAGGTACGTTCAACGCCAACACCGAAAGCCATCTTGCGGACAGTAAAAGTTTCGCGGATACCGCCGTTCTTACGCGCAATCACCAAGCCCTCGAAAACCTGGATACGTTCCTTATTTCCTTCAACAATTTTGAAATACACTTTAACAGTGTCACCAACCTTAAACGGAGTGATTTCCTTGGTTTGATTTTCCTTCTCGATAAGTTCTACTAAATTCATAGAGTATATTATATACACCTTTCAAAATTTTTGCAAGAGTTTTTCTTACGTTAATTTTCCGCTGCCGAAAATTGGCACAGCGCCCCGCGGTAAACCACAGCACCAATTCCCAACTCGACCAGTTTTAACAGTTGCATCGGGCGCACCACACCGCCCAAAGCGCCGACCGGTATTAAACCAAACCGTTCCAAAAAGTCCGTCACGAACTCCGAACAATAAAAGCGGTTGCATTTGTGAACGCGGATTTTCCACGGCGACAAAAACAATCCCCGATAATTGTAATGATACTTACGGCGTTTGGCATACATCGTAGTCAAATAATCTTGCATTTGCTCATATTGTTCTGCGGTCACCATGATTTTAATTACAGCCGTATCCGCCCGCCGAAAACGGCGCATCGTACCATAAGCGACGGATTCTTTGACGAACCCACCAATCCACGGATTATACGCCCACAAGCGTCCAAACGAATACATAGTCGCCAAATCGCCGTCTAAGGATACGGAGGCGTGCGTAAACCAATCGCCGGTAATTTTACCAATGGCGCGCGACAAAACAGTTCCCGTCCGACAAAGCACAATAAAAATGGCTTTCACTATTTTATTTTTACGCGCGGAATTTTTATAATGAACAATAACCTACACTCTTCATTTTTCACTTTTCACTCTTCACTATTCACTTTTATTCTGCCACGGTTGCCATTTGATATTCTTCTTTCACTATTCACTCTTCATTCTTCACTATTCACTCTTCACTCTTCATTCTTCATTCTTCACTATTCACTATTCACTATTCACTTTTCACTCTTTTCTATCTGCCACATTTTCATGTTGGCGTCAATTTTGTCTGCCACTAATGTGTCAGATGTCTTGCTTCGTTGCACTCCGCAATCCATCAGGC
>JAHAXB010000077.1 GCA_018384735.1 Eubacteriales bacterium
GCTTTCTTGCGCTTGTCCTTGATTTCAACCCGCTTTTGCAACCGCTTGTTGACTGATTCCGACCAAAAGTTTTCGTCATCTGCTTGGAACAAGTCGAAGTCCCGGATGATGCTTTCAACGACCTTTACATCCACATGAAGCGCAAAGGCGATTCCCTTTATTCCTGCAAGGGGCAAGATGCCGTCTTGTTCGTGTAGTTGCTCGACAATACACCAAAACACGCCAATCCCCGCGCATCCGTGTTCCATCAACACGTTTTGCAACTTTGGGTCGTTCCGCGCGTTGTAATCGTGTGCGAAATAGAATGTTTCTTTCATGCTCGTTGATGTTTTTGTTGTTCACCATACCCGAACAATGCGAAATCGTAACGGATTGGGTCGTTGATGTCAAAATCGCGTAATTTATCGGTTAATAATTCAACCGCCATCCGGTCATCCTGTTTGCGCTCTAGCAAGCCCAATTCACGGGCTACACGCCCAACATGGACATCCAAGGGGATGAACAAAGATGATGGCTTGACATCATGCCAAATGCCTATATCCACAATGCCATCAGCACGAACCAACCAACGCAACATAAGGTTGAACCGCTTGCAAGCCGAACCGCCCTTGTGTCTGTTGATTGCCGGATTTGAAAGATGCTTGGATGGCTTGCCATCATTTGCATGGATAAACAAACTTCGCAAGGTTTCAATGCCTTTCCACATATCGGGTTGCCCTGCAAATGCAAATTCCAAGGAATCCCATTCATTTGATACGTTGAACGCCCATTGCAAGCCCTTGCACATATATTGCAAATCCCTGCCAAAGAATGTACGGTGGATGTTGATTTCGGGGTCAATCGTTCGCCAACCATCACCCATCACAAAATCATACAGTTGCCCCTCCATTATATCAAATAGCATCTTTTGGCATCCGTTCAATATCTGCTTTCGGTTGCCCCATGCTATCAACGCACAAAGGAATGCGGCGACCTCAATATCTTGCCGCTCCGTGAACATCCGGGGAAACTTCACGGGGTCATTTTCAATGAATGCCGGGGTGTTGAACCTTTCAACAAGGGCATCCAATTTGGCTTTCAATTCTTTATTCATTGTTGCGATTGTTTGCCCCACCGCTCCACATGGTTTTCATGGGAACGGTGGGATTGTGTTTATACTTCAATGATTGCTATCTCCGGGGCAATCTGTTTGATTGCTTCCAACTGTTCATCAATAGCCTTGTCCCTCAATTCTTCAATGGTTGCTTGCGCTCCCGGTGACAAAAGCACGAATGCCACTTCACGCCCATCAATCTTTGCAAAGGTTTCCACCTCCAATGATTCAGGCTTGCCGCCTTTGAAAATGGGGATGTTAAGGTTGAACACCTTGGGCAAGTTTGAATTAACCGTTTGGGCAAAGTTATCCTTGCGGTTGCCATTCTCTTGAACTTCACGTTCAATCTGGTGGTTCACGGTTGCCGTGAAATTCATCAGCTTTGAAACAAGTTCCATGTTTGTTCCCTTGTCGCCAAAAAAGGCACGGTTCATCTTCACGAACAACCCAAGTTCAGTTGGCGACCAAACTTTGCCCGTATTGATACCAAACTCAATAAACTTGGGATGATATTGCAGTTTGCCGACAACAACGCCACGTTTGTATTCATCGGATTCATTCACAACCAAGGAAATCTTAATTTCCTCACGGTTTACGATGATATGGCAATCCTTTTGCTCAAATTGCCCTGCATTGATACGTTTGTTCAAGAACTCACATGGGGCGGTAATAATGCCCTCGATGTTGATTTTCACGGGTGCTTTGGGGTCAAGCACTTTGGGGGCTGCTCCCTCTCGCAAAATGATTTCATTTTGTCCGGGTGCAAGGTTGATAACCATTTTTTCGTTCTGCATAATGATGATATTTAATTGTTAGTACCTGTTTTATCTGCTTGATTGAAACCACGAACTGCAAAAAGGGTTGGTTGCATTTCATCCGCCGTTGCCGGGCGTTCCTCTACCAAATCACCCTCCTTATTGTAGAACTCCGTTGTTTTTGTTTCTTGGTCTGTGAAACGGTAACATGGTTCATGCACATATTCGGCTTTTGCCTTGATGTTGGAAACCATGTTGGCACGGGCTTCTTTCAAGGGCTTCAACCTGCCCTTGTATTCGGCTTGCACTTCTTTTAACTCCGCTTCAATCTCCGCAATCTCAATGGACACGTTGGCAAGTTTTTCTTTATGTCCTTGCAACTGCTCCGGGGTATATGCTTTCATATAACCCTTGTTTTCCACGCCATCCGCATTGTCCTTGATGAATTGTTCACGCTGGATGGGATTGGCAATGTCTTTTCCAATTGTCTTGTTGCTCATAAATCATTTGTTTTATAGTGATACACTTATTGGTTAAGTAAGAATACCTTGTTGTAAAGGTGGGCGAATTGCTTGCCGAATTGTTCGGCTCGCGATTCCGATTTGAAGCAAAGCCGAGAACCGAAATCCGCCTTCGCAACCGTAGCCGTGCTACTCGTATTCGCACAGACGAAGCCCGCAGCATCATTGTTGTAAGTGAACCAAGGGAAATACTTCCATTGATTTCTATTTGAGAAATCAGGCACAAAGCCATCTTCCTTGTTCCATGCCTGTGCGATGGTGAACAACTCATTCAAGGCAATCAATGCTTCAATGTGCATGGGGTTGATGTCGGTTACAAGTCTTGCAACATCATTAAGTTGGACAGCGTTTCCCGAAAGAATTTTCTTTGAAACGGTAAAGTCCGCATTCGGCTTGCCGCCAAGGGCTTTTCTTGCGCTCTCAAAGTCCGTGATTACTTCGTTCACATCCTTGTATTCAACTTCTTCAAGGACGAAATCAAACGGCGACAAATAATCGTCATCGTCAATGTCCAAATCTTCGTTGTGGTCGCAAATGTAGTCCATCAAGGTTTCCCCGGCTTCTTTGCGCGATTCGTGGATGGCTTGCATTTCGCTTTGCTCGCTTCCATCCGCGTTTTTGATAATATACTTTTTCATTTTCTTTGTTGTTAAAATGGTGATTTGTTGAAATTGATAATCATGCCGGGCGATGCCACGTTCACGGTTTTGAGGGTTTGCCGTTGGATTTCCTCTTGGAATTGAACGGCATTCGCATTTGCATCGGAAAGGTGAATCAATACGATGTTATGCACGCCGGAAAGGTCGTTCGCCGCCAATATTTCCTTGCATGTGTCAAGGCTGCAATGGCTTTTCATTGTTCGCGCCCGCAACTTGGCGGGTATTGTTCCGGCTTCCACGTTGGCATCCAAGATGTCTTGGCGGTAATTGCATTCAATCATGATATTGTTCAACCCATCGAACGTGTATTGCAAATAATACGTGTCGGTTGCAAAAAGAACCGTTCCCGTTTCCTTGTGGCAAATCAAAAAACCGAAAGGTTGGGCGGCATCGTGTTCGGTGGCAAACGGCATCACGCCGAAATTGCCGATAACGTTCAACACCTGTTCATCCATCGCGTGTGCCAACGGATGCGATGCCAACCCAAGGGCGTTTCGTGTCCCGGCGGACATGTAGCACGGGATTCGCGCATCAAGGCATTTGCCCACATGCTTGGCATGGTCGCCATGTTCATGCGAAATGATGCACCCGGCAATGCGGTTGATGTCAAAATCCACCGCCTTTTGCACGTTCTTGAACGCGATGCCGCATTCAATCATCAATGCTTCATTGCCGTTGTCAAGCAAGTAACAATTGCCCTTGCTGCTTGAACCCAATACTTTCAATTCCATTTGCCTTTCGGTTTAATTGTTAGAATCCCGGACTTGGAATGTTATTTGCGTTTTCCGGGGCTTCCGGCGCGTTGTCGGGTATTTCCATTGCCGCGGGTTTTTCGGGCTGGATTTCGCCCGTTTCCGTGTCCACAACTTGTGTTTTGCCGTTGCCCATGTCAATGGATATGCGCTTCTTGTTTGCGTTGTTTTCCTTTTCGGCGGCAACTTCGGTGGTTACATCATCATATTCGGTGTAAATGTCCTGTTGCTCCTCAACGGTACGCATACCCATCGAAAGTTCCGGGGCATAAGCGTTTGTCCACATGGATGCGGCGCGGTACATC
>JAHAXB010000008.1 GCA_018384735.1 Eubacteriales bacterium
GTTGCTAACGCAAAGATAGGAATTTGAAAGCAAATCACAACTTTGCAATGGTCGTGTTGCGCATATCCTTTCGCAAAAGCGCGTCAACATACCCTTGCATCTTTTGTTCGGTCAACGATGGAAATGACAACTTGGCATCATACGTTGCAATGTGATGCCGGAGGGCGGCAAACTTTTCAAACGTCCCGTCCGTCCATTGGTTTTTCTTGCCCATTTCACGCGTGAACATATCGAACACCTTGAAGAAGTTTTCATCCAGTGATGGCAATGTGTCGTTCAATTGCGTTTTGCGCCCGACCATATCATTGAACAAGTCTTTGATTTCGCCCGGTGTCGGCACGCGCTTTTCAATGAGTTCGTAACGCGCAAAGATTTCTTTGCAAACGGATGTCCATTCGTCAATGGTTCGGTTGATGTCATCGCACACCGGACACGATGGCAACGCGCGCATGGTGTCGGCGTTCCAATCTGCGGCATCAATGTTTTGTCCCAACGGGAAATCCAACGGGCGTTCGCCATGCAGCGTGACACGCATCCGGATGGCAAGATTTGTCGTTTGCCCGGCGGCGCGCTTGTGCAACAAGAACTTTATTCCTTTTTTGATGTGCATTTTGATGAATCTTTTTTTGTTAGCATATCACCAACACCCAGCAGCAGCCACGCCGGATTCACGCCGCCATCCTTGCAGATTGCCGAAAGTGCGTCCAAATCAATGACCCGGTACGTCATCGCGTCCGTTCCCATTGTATTGCGCAACAACGAATATTTTGTGCGGTTGAAATTGTGGTCGCGGCAAAAGCCTTTCAACCCGGTAATCTTGCCGGATAGAATCGCCAATTCAAGGGCTTGGAAAAAGCGCGCTTGGATTGCGTTTGCTTGTGGGTTGATGTATTTTTTCATTTGCTTGTTCGCTTGACTTTTATTGTTTGATTCTGATTCGCGGTTTTCCCTATTATATATAAGGTGGCGTTTTCGTTTACGGCAAAGTCAAATTTGATGGTCAAATCCCATCCGTGCGGTTCTTTGATTTCCGCCGTGCGTGTTCCGGGATTGTACGTCCATTTGCCTTGTGTCAAGATTTCCTTTTCCCCGTCCTTGATTTGATATTTCGTGAACGCGTCCGGGCTTGCAAATTCATAAACGCAACCCGTGCCGGATATGTCCACAAAGTAACCATCGGAACATTTATAAGCATATTCCGTCCATGTGCCGGATATGTCCGACAATACAACTTGCGGTTCGTCATCGCCATCATCGTTCAAGGATGATGAACAAGAACAAGCCAAGTTCACCAGCATCAATGCGAACGCCAACCATGTATATTTCACCTTTCGCATAATGCCATTTTCTTTTTGTAGTTATCAACCATTTGCGTGAACAATGCTTTGTCCACATCCGTTTCCGTTTCGCCTTTCAGCGAAGCCAATTCCAACGCATCAAAGATTTCATTCGGCATAACCGAATAATAAGACGGGTTGCCGTAATAATCTGCGACCTTGATTTTTGTTGCATCCATATCATTGTTGTTTTGTTAGATTGTCAATTATAGCCAACAGGCGGTCAATGTGCGCTTGCGCGTTCTGCAAAGATGTTTCCTTTGCCGCAAGCAATTCAACCAGCTTGGAGAGTTCGGCAGTAAACCCGGGGTTTCCGCCTTGGATGTTGTTGTTTCCCATTACGTTCGTTTGTTCAACGTTGCCTCCGAAATACGTTTGCGGTTTCAACCCACGCAATAATGCGTGTTTACTTTCGGGGATTGTCGTACCGGATTCCCAATTTTGAACCGTCCTTTCACTTACACCAAGCCTTTTTGCAAGTTCGGCTTGCGTAACGCCCAAATGTGCGCGAATTTCCTTAATATCTAAATCGTTCATAATCAATGATTTATCTAAATGAAACACTTTTTAACACGCATAAAGCGAAAATTTATCCCGAAATATTGCGTGATTTCGCGAAACATTGCGTATCTTTGCAAATGTAAACGGGAAACATTGCAAATGTAAAGCAAAAATGAACGCAAAAC
>JAHAXB010000009.1 GCA_018384735.1 Eubacteriales bacterium
ATATTGCCGCCAAAAGGGGTTGCCCCGCCCCACGGTGGAGCAGTTGAAGAACATACCGGATGCCCATTGGCGCGAAATCATCAAAACCATGTATTGGGATAGGTGGCACGCCGATGATATCCATTCGCAAAAGGTTGCCAACATCCTTGTTGATTGGGTATGGTTATCCGGCGTTCATGGCATCAAGAAGCCACAAGACTTGCTTGGTGTCAAGGCTGATGGCATCGTGGGCAACAAAACGCTTTCGGCGGTTAATTTCGCCGATCCGGAAGAATTGTTCGCAGCGTTGTACAAGGAACGTGTGAAGTTCATCAATGGGATTGTTCCGTTGCGGCATACGAAAAGAAGATTGGGCGCAAGGCGACCGAAAAGGAGTTGTTGAAATACACACAAAAGCGGTTCTTGTCCGGATGGATGAACCGATTGAACGCCATCAAAAAGTTGCGATGATATGAAACAAACATTGAAACTCATCGCGCTTTGTCTTGTCGCGTTACTGATTGCCGCGTGTTCGACATCGCGCAAGCTGGAGAAGAACACCGACAAGGTTGTTGCGGATAGTGTGTCGGAAAGCATTTCCAAGGTCGCGGATGTTTCCAAGGTCGTTGACACGACCAAGACCGAATCCGGGGAATCCATCATCACGGAAATAATCTTTTTCGGAGATTCAGCGCGCGCGCCGGATTTGCCCGAAATGATTATTGACAAGGACGGAAAGATGACCATCAAGGGCGGAAAGGGTGTGAAAAGCATCAAGCAAACCGCCATCCGGTCAAACGTGATGAAGAATGGAAAGACAACGGAAAAGGAACGCAACACCACGACCAAGGACAAAGCGACCGTCCACAAGGAGAAGAAACACAACGAAGTTGCAAAGACAAGCAGACGTTCAAATGTATGGACGTTGGCAATCGCCGCATCAATCGTTGCCGTTCTTGTCTTGTTCATGCGGTACAGAAAGCCAATATTGGCATGGTTGCGCAAATTGCTTGCGTCCATGCGCAAGGATTTGGAATAATTTGTGTATCTTTGCACCACAT
>JAHAXB010000026.1 GCA_018384735.1 Eubacteriales bacterium
CGATGCCGGGAAGAATCGGATGGCAGAGGAACGGAATACCAAGTTGCGGGTGGTAAGACCATCAAGGCAACGTCCGTGATACAATTGCCCAAGTCATGCCCAAAGGTGGACAAGGGCGCGCGTGTCATCATTGCAAACGATATGGATTGTTCGGACATCCGCATGATTGCAAATTGTCTAAACTTTGACGCGGCACAATTACACTCCCGGTTATGGGTATAAAGGCGAATTTTACACAAGAAGATGTGCGCAAGCGATTCGATGCGATCTTGTCGGAAATCGAAAAGAAGCAGATTGCCCGGTTGAAGAAATTGGGCGAAATGTGTTTGATTGAAGCAAGAAACAACAAAGGGTATATGATGCAGACGGGGGCGTTGCTATCGTCCACGGGGTATCAAGTCTTTGTGGATGGCGTTGCCGTACATTCCCAATTCGATGCGGCGAGCGGTGCGGAAAGTGGTGCAGCCGCCACAGGCATGAAAGCCGGACAAAGCATTGCGGAACGTGTCGGAAAGGGAACAAAGGGCATTGCCCTTGTTGTGGTCGCCGGAATGAATTATGCCGCATACGTTGAAGCGAGAGGATATAATGTGCTATCAAGTGCGGAACACCTTGCAGAACGGGAATTGCCCCGAATGTTAGACAAACTTATTACCAGCATCAAACGTGCAGCGGAATGAAAACACCATTTGACACCAACGAAATCTTGATGGGCTTGTTGATGGGCAACACATCCATCAAGGGCGGTTATTACCATGAGGGCGACCGCCCGGATAATTCCACCGATGAAGATATTGTGGTGAACACAATTGATTTGTCCGTGGACACATTGCCCCAAATCGGCACGTCCAACGTGAACATCTATGTTTCGGACACGCCCAAGAAGATAAAGGGCAAAATGATGGTGATGCCCAACCGCACACGTTTGAAACAGTTGGCAAACGAGGTCGCGGCAATCATCCGCGATGCGCGCATTCCCGGAATCAAGGCGGTGTCCGGCACAATGTCCATCATGGGCGAACCGAACACCAAACAACATTTCGTGAATATCCGCGTGGATTGGAACATTCAAGTTTAATTTTTTAATTCAAATCGTATATGGCAACAAGAACATCACTTATCACCCTTGGGCTTTGCGAAATCCAAGTTGGTGAAGCAAGTGCAGCGGGAACAATGCCCGTTTCGCTTGCCAAGATAGGCAAAACCTATAAAGATACGTGCAAAATCGCACAGGATTCCGCCGATGTAACGGAGCATTACGAAGAGGGCAAAGCAGCCCCGGAAGTTCGCAAAAAGTCGCGTAAAATGCCGATTCTTACGTTTTCCATCATGGATGCGAGCGTTCAAGACCTTGTGGATTATGTCGGCGGCGAAAATGTCGGTTCATCGGAAACCCCGGCTTGGGGTTATGATGGCGATGAAGTCGTTGCAAACAAGGCAATCAAAGTCGTAACCGAACAAGGTTTGGACTTTGAAATCCCCAACGGCGACATCGAAGCAGTCATCAACGCCGATATGTCCGCAAAGGGTATTTTCCTTGTGGACTTTACCGTTACCCCGTGTGCGGT
>JAHAXB010000031.1 GCA_018384735.1 Eubacteriales bacterium
TCCTTATAGTATACACTAAATTTATTATTTTGATAATTTTCATCGTTATAATTTTTATCGGGTGAAAGTAGATGATGTACATCGAGAATTAATAATGTAAAGATTTCATCTCCATTTTCCCTAGTAAAAATTCCAATAATTCTAAATCCATTTTTTAATCCAAGTTGCCAAAATTCAGCGAAGCTAAAACGTTGCATCCATACCTTGTCAAAATCTTTTCGACCTTCGTGTTGTTTTTTTATTATTTTATTTATAATGATTTTTTCTCTATCACCATTAATCGGGTGCATGTGTGGTAATGTTCGGAATGAACTTTTAGATTCTTTTGTGTAAAAATCTATCCATTCTTGAAATCTTTTAAAACACTTAACAAACCCAGCTGCATCCTTGTAAAAATTTGTAAAATCGTCACTACGATTTCCGAGAGAAACCGACTTCCATAAATACTCATATGTAAAATCAAACTTCATAAGTTATACCTTTGAATTAAAAATATCTTCATCAAGTATCGGATTATTAGATATATCCCAATAGGATAAACCGTTGCGTGCTTTTTTCCATGCTAGTATTTCGTGTGATAAATTTTCTAATTCATCACCATCAAAATTATATTTATCTAAAATAGTATCTAAAAATTCAGCAATGTTTTCATCAATTGAAACATCTTCACCGAATAATTCAATCAATGAACTTCCGAAATCTGCATAGATTGGATAAATCGGAGCATAAACTGGTCCGTGCACCCATGCTTGAAATTGATTTTCAAACAATTTATTAGTCAAATGATTAACATCGGTATTATTTTTCTGTAAATATTCTAAATATGCGAAAAAAAGTAATTTGTGTAACTGTTTATGTGTTAATGGCTTTTTATAAAGAAAGTATTTAGCCACATCTTCCGCAGATACTGCATAATTTACTGCCCCCATTTTTACCACCTCCTAAAGATTAACTTTTACATGCTAATTAGTCAAACTTATTTCGCAAAATTTTGGTGCTTATTATATCATATGATAATTACCAATTGCAAGATAAATAATATTGTCCTTGGTGTGATTAAAAATTACCACTATATCCTTTACTTGTTCCTTAATCCTGCCACCAATTTTTAAACCTAGAGTTGCTAAAATAATTCAGCGTAGGTTCAAAGCCTGATACACCTGACAAGATTTCTTGATGAATTTAATATTGATTAGTTCAGATTTAGGAACAACCGATTTCACCACAAATAACCGCCACAGCAGTTCTTGTTGTGAACGTGGGCGGTTATCTGGTGTAATTGGCTCAATAAAAAATTTGCCATCAACGATTTGGGCAAACAAGGGATAATTGTGTATGTGGATTTGTTTGGCAGGGGTAGCAGGATTTGAACCTACGAATGCGAGAGTCAAAGTCTCGTGCCTTACCGCTTGGCGATACCCCTATGAAGTTCGCAACGCGAACAAAATCGGCGGTAACTGGCATACGTCAGTATGACAGATAACCCTACGGGTGTAGTTATTATATATCATTACTTTGGCTTTGTAAAGAATAATTGCGCACACAAAATCGATTTAGTCTTTGCTGGACATGCGCACGGCGGACAAATTCGTTTGCCTGGTATTGGTGGCTTGTTGGCGTCGAACCAAGGTTGGTTTCCGAAAAAGACCAGCGGTACCTTTACCGAAGACCGCACAACCATGGGAGTCAGCCGGGGTATCGGCAACAGCCTTTTTCCTTCCCGCGTGAATAACCGTCCGGAACTAGTGATTGTAACCTTAAAAACCGCATAATGAGTCTTGCTTTTGTCAAAGCGGTATGATATAGTACTCACCATGGAAAAATTAACACGCTTAAATGACGACATGATTGCCAGTCAAATCGAACACAAAATGGATCAAATTTCGGCGGGCGATTTATCTTTTAATGCCGCAGCCGCAATGTTGAATGAAATTAAAGGCTTGGTTGCACGGCTGGATTCGGAAACCGCTCAATCATATTACCTGTATTTGGATATTTTGCAACAACGCGTTGAACGTCATTATTTAATTAACGGCCTTAACAACGAAGATAACCTTAACAAATAAAAGATGACCCGCCCGGGTCATTTTTTTTGTGGTAATATTTTAATCATTTGTGTTATAATGAAAATTGTTATAGGGGTGTCGCCAAGCGGTAAGGCAAATGGCTCTGACCCATTCATCGTAGGTTCGAACCCTGCCACCCCTGCCAATTCCAAACCTAATCCTAATTGATTGGTTTTTCAGTATATCAAATATGTAAATTATTTAGTTATTTGTGTATCTAAATAACCGTTGTAAATCAATTCTTTTGATCGGTCGTTGTACAACCCAGTTACAACCTGTGTTTGTTCCCAGTGATATTTTTTAATCAAACCTTCGAACATAAGCAACTTATAATCAGCGATTGTAATCAAAGGCTTATTAGTTCCAAGTAATTCAATGGATTTTTCCACCAATGCAGTACCAATACCTAATCCACGAAAAATAGGATTTACAAATAGCGTACATATTTTTTGTTCAGTATCATCTTTTTTAATCAACGAAGTTCCGCTGATATCTTTGTTTTTATTATATGTAAAAACGATATCCCTACCTATTTTCACATCCAATGTACCAGGCAGGTGTTTTTGATAAAACCAAGTTTTATATCGCGGATAATCTTTACAAACAAAATCTGTCATTTCATAAATTCGATTACAAATCTCTAAAACTTTATTTCTCTCCAAGCCCATTTCAATTAATTCTTTAATTGAAACAACTTTGATTTCATTGGAGTTATTTCCCATATTGTTTTTTCCTTATAAAACTTTTACTTTAATTGCAACCACACCATATTGTTTTTCGGCTTCCTTGGTGTAAAATTGATAATAAACATTTTTTACAGACTCTTTATCCATGTTTTCAAAACCAATTTTTTTAATTGGTAATGTTTTCACCATTTCATCAAAAGTATCAAAGTAAATTAAATCTTTTACTTCGGTAATTAATTCTTCTTTTAATTCTGGTTCCTTTTTAAAGACCAAGACATCACCAACATCAATTAATTGACGTTTTTCATCATTTAATCTAATTTCGTAAATTTTTTCACCACTTTTAATTTTATCAAAATAAATTCCACGCAATTTCATTTCGTGTTTCATGTTTAATTTCTCCTTTTTTACTATATACCAGTTTAATATAAAGTTCCTAACTTCACTAGTGGTTTTTATGCCCCCCCTGTTTAATAAACTTTAGGTTCATTTTACGTTACTTGCCCCCTGCCAAAATTGCAAGTTTAATTTCTTAGGATTTTTGCGGTTTTTTCCGTATATAGTTATATGTACATTATGCAGCCGTTTAAAATAGATAACGAAAACAAACGCCAACTGCTTGCAGAAATCACGAGTGATATTTGCCAATTGGACGTAAAAGAATTGATTAGCGATTATTATCATGGTCAATATCCACAAACCATCATCGACCAGATTTTGTCACATATTAAAGTGGATTTGACCATTGACATGGCAACAGAAAAAGCCGATACCATCACAGACAACGCAACCGACACACCGGCAACACCAACCACTACCAATGGCGACATGACCCGTACGCGCGCGATTGTAATGTTTCACACCGTCGGTTTTGCGCTGAATGACGGCGAAGACGTGATAACTTTTGCATCCAAAAACAAAACTTCAAACTGTTACTGGGCGAACCCAGATATCACCTGCTTACAACATCAATTTTGGTTAATTTTAAATGACTACCTTCAGCACAAATTATTTTTGTTTCAAATTCCTGCGTACGCAATTGACAAAACCCAATTAATTACACGTACCGACAAACCACATCAATTTGATTTGCAAATCAACTACGGCGACCCGTCCTTTACCGACAGCCGCAGTCATTTCAGCTTTAAACCTTTTTTAGTGAAAGAACTTAATTATTAAATTTACCTTGCTTACATTTCACGATTCACTTTTCACACTGTGCTATCTCTGCTATACTGCCTTAATGTCAGCGTGGCGGAATTGGCATACGCGCTGGTCTTAGGAACCAGTTTTTGCAGGTTCAAGTCCTGTCGCTGACACCAAAGTTATCAATGAACTCTTTCGATTTCGCGTTGGTCCAAACCGTGCGGAACCGGAGTTTTGGTGTACATTTTGGGAATCTCGCGTTCCACCGTCACACTGTTTTGTAAGTCGGCGCGGGTTTCGTCGCCATTTGGTTGTTTGTGGGCGGCCCCCTGCGCGACAGCATAGTCACTAACAATCACTTCGTCCACCACCGGTTGTTCATTGACCACTTCCGTGGATTGAACTGCAGTTTTACGCTTAAATTGTTCTTTGAAATAATTCAAAGCGTTTTTAACTTTTTCCATCAAGTATCAGTATAACTCTCTTGGTCGATAATAGCAATCACTCAACAAAATTTTTGACAATATGATAACGGGTAAGGTAAAATTTACTTAGATAAATAAAAGGAGAAAAATCAATGGAAGAAAACAAAAACAAATTCAACCTATTCAAACTGCTACAAAACATTACGTTGATTGGGTTAATCTTGGTGATTGGTTTAATTACGCTCTTCGCAACTGGCGTATTACCACGCACCATGGGAGCAATCGAATTCACAACAATGGTCGGTTTAGCTCTCTTTGGCATTTTGCTAATTTTACCATGGGCTAATTATTACAACCAAAATCGCTACAAAATCCTTTCCTTGGTCTTCTTAATCGCTACTGGCATTTGTATCCTGTTATGGGAAATTTCCACCCTGGTGGTGTTCGGAGCGTTGCGTAAAGATTCTGGCAGCACCGGCATCTTGCACTTGGTGCGAATCACTTTGTTCCTTTCCATGCAAGTTATCATCGCCTCTAGCATCTGCAGTTGTGTCATCAAATTTTACAAGAAATACATTCCCTTCCAAGTTGTCATCTATTTAAGTTTGGCTTATGTCGATTTCTACCTGTCCACTTTGTTGTTCGGGGTTACCATCGGTTCCGGCGAAATTGGTTTCTCCAGCACTGTCAAAGACTTATTGTTCTTTAACCCCATCGTGCGCGCGTTAATGATTTTAGCGGTAGCTTATCTGATTGCCTTCTTCAGTATCATTACCAACTCCCGTAAGCGTCGCGTTCGTAACGCCATCTTAGCCAAGGACCGCAAATTAAGCGGGGATATCGGCTTAATCGATATGGACGATGACGAAGAAGAACCCAAAGCCAAATCCAACGACACCGAAGCCCAACTGGAAAAATTGAAAGGTATGTTCGACAAAGGTTTAATCAACCAAGAGGAATACGACGCCAAACGCCGCGCCATCTTGGAAAAGATGTAATCCATTGAACCAATCAAAAAGCCCGACCAGCGCGGGCTTTTTTAATGCTGAAATTAGTTAATTATTTGGCTAAAATCTTTTGTAACGCTTGATAAAGATTTTTCGCTTCATCCGGAGTTAAATTTACACACGGGGCAATCTTCGCTGGAATTTCTACAGCGCGGTCTTTTAAGGCTTGACCTTGGGCGGTAATTTCAATCATCAAGACGCGCTCGTCTGCATTGGAACGACAGCGTTTAACCAAACCTTTTTGTTCCAAACTTTTCAAAACCGGGGTTAAGGTGCCCGAATCTAAATACAACAGTTCGCCCAACTCTTTCGCGCTACAGGTGCCTTTTTCCCAGAACACCATCATGGCAATGTATTGCGTATAGGTCAAACCAATCGCAGTCAAATGCGGATTATATTTTTTGACCAAACTGCGTGCACACGCGTAAAGCGGAAAGCATAATTGGTTTTCTAATTTCAAACAATCGTATTTTTCCATCGTTCACTCCTCTTGGTATTATAACACCTTTTCAATCGCTTTCCTAACAGCTTTCATGCTAACGGTCGGTTCAAAACGCGCCACAATTGCGCCGTCGCGGTTAATTAAAAACTTGGTAAAGTTCCATTTAATGTTACTGTTGTTTTTATAGTCTTTATCTTGACGTTTCAGCACTTGCGACATCACCAAACCTGCGACACCATTAAAGCCGGCAAATTTACTATTCGCTACCAAATTAGGATGAACGCTGACTTTCCATCCAAATTTCGTTAGCATTTTTTCTTTGAATAATGATATTATTAGAATATGATTAAGTTAATTGTCGACTGTACTTGTGAAATGGGCTCAGCTGAAGCCGAAAAGTTGGGTATCATTTCCATGCCCATGCGCATGGTTATTGATGACCAAGAATACCTGGCGGGAAAAAACTTAGATAATGATACATTCTACGATTTGTTACCCAAAGCCAATGAAATGCCAAAAACCATGCAAATTAACGCGCATGATTACATCGAAGTGATTAAACCACTTTTGGACGCGGGCGATGATGTTTTTGTAATGTCGGTATCCAGCGGTTTATCCGGCACTTTCAACAGTTTAACCCAAGCCGCCAAAGAATTAAACTCCGAACATTTGGCCATTTTCGATTCGCAAACCTTCACCCTGGCTTATTACGCTTTGGTTATTGAGGCTTATAAAATGATTAACCGTGGCGTAACCTTGTCCGAATTGGTTAGTAACATGGAAGACTTGCGCCAACGCGTACGCATTTACTTCATCGCGGATACGGTCAAATATTTGGTTAAAGGCGGGCGCATCAGTTTTGTCAAAGGTCTGTTAGCGGGAACCTTACATGTCAAGCCGATTATCGGCGTAGTTGATACCAAATTACGAATGGTCGGTTCCGGCATCGGTTACAACATGGCAAAACGTAAAATGTTAAACTTTACCCAAAATATTGATTTGACCATGCCAATTTATTACGGTCACATTCACGCCAGCGAAAAAGCCGAAGACTTCAAACAGGTTTTCAATTTTGACTTTGCCGAAAAGCGCGAAATCGGACCGATCGTCGGCGCACATGGTGGCCCCGGCGCGGTAGGCTTAGCATTTTTCGAACAACCCACGTCCGAAACCGAAGCCGACACCGTCAAGAAACCTTCCATCTTGGAAAACTTGCGCAATAAAATTTTGCACAAAAAAGACTAATTATTTTTGACAGTGCGCACAGTAGACTGAACTGCGTTGTCCAATGCGGGTACCAATTAACGGTTGCCCGCATTTTTGACAAGGTAACCCCGCACGCCCGTAAACGCGTAAGTTCGCGTCGTTTTGGTAACTGGTGCCTTTGGATTGCGCATAAACCGCGAACGGCACATGATGAAATTGGATAAACTCGCCGATAACTGCGGGAATTTGTGCGTGTAATTTTTCCAGCTCCGCCAGTGTTAAACTGCACCCCGCCCGTGTTGGACGAATGCCCACGCGGAAGCAAATTTCGTCGGCGTAAATATTTCCGATACCCGCCACAATGTGTTGGTCCAACAACAAAGTCTTAATTGCCGTTTTGCGAGTTAAGATATGGTCACGCAAATAATTTAATGTTACCGCTTCGGGTTCAGGCCCCAGTTGCAACTGCCCACTGGTATCGGTCTGACCGGAAGTAAAATACCACCAGCGCCCGAAGCCACGCGAATCAACAAAGCGTAACTCCTGCCCATCGGCAAAAGTTAAAATCATGTTGGTATGTTTGGCGTAAGGCACATCCGCCCTTTCCACCGTCAAAGTTCCCGTCATGCGCAAATGTACGACCAAGTAATCCCCGCCAGCCAAATGCAAAGTTAAGAACTTACCCCGCCGCGTAAAATCCACAATTTTTTGACCGGTAACAACTTTGACAAAATCGGACGGCTTAACATTGACCACCACTTTGGGTAAATTGATGGTAATTTTTTGAATAGTTTGCTTAACTACGAAAGGCGCCAAAACCGTGCGCACGGTTTCCACTTCGGGCAGTTCGGGCATTATTTACCTCCGGCAATCACAATCACCGGCACCAACATTTCGCCCGCGGTTAAGCCCGTATGCATGCCATGGTAAAGATGGTTGCTATGGTATTGTTCCCCTTGCGCAAATACCAGCATTTTATTGGTGTCTTTCCCCACCGCAATGAAGTCACCCAAATACTTTTTATATTCCGGATGCAACTTAAAATCGCCGAAGCCCCCTTTTTCGATTAACTCGCTGGATGGATACAAAGCGTAATCCGCCTCGTACTTAGCAAACGCCTTTTTGAAATCCGCCATTTTATCGGGTTTAATTTTGAAACTGGCACCGCGCGGGTCCAAAGCGAGCGGATGCTCCAAACACGCTTGAATTTCGGCGTCGTCGCAAATGAAAGTGAAACCTTGGGTGTCAACTTGCCCGTGGTCCGCGGTCAAGACGAACAAACTGTCCGGATGACGCTTAGCCAAACGTGCGGTTTTCTTTTCAATCATTTTCAATAAGCGTTGACTTTTGGGCGCGGTCGTGCCGTAACCGTGCATAATGCTATCCAAATCCGGAAAGTAAGCATACACAAATTTTTTCTCAGGCAAATTGGCAAGATGGTTCAAACGGCGGAACATCTGCGCCAAGCCCGAGTATTCAACTTCATGTTCGGCGTGGATTTTGGAAGACAGACTGGCAGCATAACAACTGTATATTGCGCGGTCCCCTTTAACATTTTCAAAAAAGTTTGTGTATGACAAATGGCCTTTCGCAAAGTTGCGGTCCGCGGTAAATTCGTGCGTGTAAAAATTACGGTTGCGGAACAGTTCAATTACTTCGCCATCAAAATCCACCGACCAAGCAAACCAACCGTGTTCGGACGGTGTTAAAGCACTGGTCAACGAAGTCGTTGCCGCAGCCGTTGTCGACGGGAACACCGAAGTAATGGTCTCGACTTGGTGTGTACGGAAGAAACTGTCGGCGGGCAAATTTTTTTGTAAAATTTCCGCCCCCATTGCGTCGATTACAATGTAAAAAACATTTTTGTAATCGGGTTTTAATTTTTCGGCGACCGCAGGTAAAATTGGATGACGCACCGGTTGTCCCAAAAAATCGGCCATCGTAGCGGCAAGATTAACAATACTATGTTTGAAGTCCGGGAAGACAAAGCTTTTGTTTTCCATTTCATTTTATCTTAGCACATTTTTTTACGAAAATGCAATAAACTTCTCACGCTGTACACCCAGCCCACTCGTATGCCACAGTCATAGTTAGATATTCCAAACCCACGACTAGGATGAACGCTGACACAAAAAAGACTGCCCGGAGGCAGCCTTTTTTTCTTCAAGCGTAGTTGAAATTATTTCAATTCAACGGTAGCGCCAGCTTCTTTCAATTGAGCTTCGAATTTCTTAGCGTCTTCAGCTGGAACTTTATCCTTGATGGTTTTTGGAGCGCCATCAACGATCGCCTTAGCATCACCCAAGCCCAAACCAGTGATTTCTTTAACAACTTTAATGACACCAATTTTGTTAGCGCCAGCGTCTTTCAAGAAGATTTCATAGTCGGTCTTAGCAGCCGGAGCATCAGCAGCGGCAGCAGCACCAGCGGCAGGAGCAGCAGCAACGCTCATCGCGGCCGCGCTAACGCCGAATTTTTCTTCCAAAGCTTTAACCAAGTCGGCAGCTTCTGTTAATGTTAATTTTGCGATTTCTTCTACTAATTCTTGAGTTTTCATATTTTTTTTAATTTTCCTTTTAATTCTTTATTTTTTATTTTTGTTTTTGCATTTAAACCGGAATGGAACGCTTATTTATTTGCAGCGTTAATTACCATTGCCAAGTTACGCGGCACCGCGTTGATCACGGTAGCAATTCCACGTGCACCACTGTTGATCAAGCCCATCAATTGAGCGATCAAAGTTTCTTTGTTCGGCATCGATGCCAAACGGATGACTTCGTCTTTGGACAAAACTTGGTCACCAATCAAACCGAATTGGAACGTCATCTTATCTTTGAATTTTGCTTCTTTGATAATTTTGGCGGCGCTAACTTCGTCAGCATTCGAGAATGCCATTGACAAAGTACCATTTAATTGGTCATCCAATCCTGTAATTCCTAAATTATTCAAAGCAATGCGGACCAAGTTATTTTTGTAAACGTGATATTGCACATCGGCCTTGCGGAATTTACTACGCAATTCAGCATCTTCCTGTGTGTTCAAACCTTGATAGTTAAGGAAGACCACACTCTTGGCATTTTTCAGTTTACCTTCAATTTCCTTGACCGTAGCAACTTTGCTTTGGAAATTGGAATTCGTTTGTTTTGCTTTAACTGCCATTAAACCTCCTTTTAAGGAACATAATAGCAGATGCGGTTTGTCATTTCACCTCGGCAAGATTTACGCGCATGCCACTTGCTTTCTTCGGCTATTAAATTCTTATGGTTAAGATAACACACGCTCCGCCGCTTTGTCAACGGTTCCGTGTGTTTTTGTTTGCAGTCCGTACACAAAACTTTCCCGTAAAAAGCGCTTGCGGTCTAATTCTTCTTGCGTATCACGTTCGTTTTCATCGACGTAAACCCACTTACCACAGTGCAAATTATCCAACAACTCATCGGCAGTTAAATTATGCATCTGCATTTGGTTCAAATCAATCCGGCGTAAATCCTGCCACGAACGCACCAATAACTGTGGTTGCAGTTTCCCCGCTGACAATTGTCCCACCCTTAATAATTGATAACCTACCTCGCCACACTCACGATTCAAATCCAACAATGCTTGCACGGCGGAGTTTCCATCTACGCCGTATTTACGGAACATTTCCACCGTTGTCGGTAATTGGGCGAATTGTGCTTTAACCGGTACGCTCGGCAACTTGTACAAATGATGTTGCAAATCGCGTTTTTCCGCCAACATTGGTCCCGCGATTCTTTCTATTAAATCTGCTTGCAACCATTTACCATGTAAAAACCTTAAACCTTGTGGCATCATCCCCAACTTCATCCGCGCTAAATCATTAAAATGATTAATGGTCGTGGTCGGCTCACAATCGACCGAAATTTTGTCAGTATAAAAGCCAAAGCGTAAGTGACCTTTAATTTTTCCCACCATAATCATTACAGCGTGGACACCTTCAATTTGGTTCAGCAATTTGGTGGCAATGCGTGTAAAGTTGTAACAACTAACCGGGGTTTCCGCGGTTACCCTTCCGACAATTTTGAAACCATCTTCCAAGTCGCAGTTGGGATTATGTTGCGCATCATCAAAGAAGCATTTCTCATCGAACTTTAACAGTTGGCACAAGCGTAAATACAACCAAATTGCTTTACCTTCCGGCGTGTTTTCATGGCAATCTTGGACCTGCAATTGTTGTAATAAAACTGGGTTGACGGTGAATTCTTCCCAGTCGCGGTAAAGTTTATGATACTCAGAAGGATTACCGTCACGATCACCAACTGGATTAAAACGGTAAGGCGCCTTAATTTTAGTTACATATCTTTTCTTTACCATTGTTATATTTAATATATAATGAGACCGCCGATAATTTCAAGACCTCTGGCACAAAATTTTCGTTGATTTTTTACCTAATGCCCAAATCACTTGAAAAAAATCACTTCTCGTGGTAATTTATGTTTTGTCATGAAAACATTTTTAGTGGTGGGTTTAGGCAATCCCGAAGGCAAATACTTTGAAACTTGGCACAACCTTGGTTTCAAAGCCGCCGAACATTTCGCGGGCGATTTAACCTTTACCAAGAAAGGCAACCAAATGCTGGCGACGACCCACGAAAATGGCAATAAGATTATTATCTTGAAACCCTTAACTTACATGAACTTATCCGGACAAGCCGTGGTCGCGGTGTGCCGTAAATTCAAAATTCCCGCCGAACAAGTCATTGTCTTTGTGGACGACATTTATTTGGATATCGGCACGGTGCGTTTGAAAAAGAGCGGCAGCGCGGGCGGTCACAACGGCTTAAAATCCGTCAGCGAACTTTTGCAGTCCACCACCTACGTGAAAATTAAAATTGGCGCGAAACCACAGACCGACATCAAAGGTAACACCGCCAACTATGTTTTATCCAAAATTCCCGACGAAGTGCGCCCCACGATCGACACCGCGCTCGACCAAGCGGTCGCGATTGCGCACGACGTAATTGCAGGTGTCAAATGACCTTAACCGTTGGACAAAACATTACGCTGGATGCGGTCAAGTCCGCCATCAAAGACTTGGAAGTTACCACTCACGGCGACATTATTGATGTGACATTACCCAACCAAACCGAGATTGTGCGCATCATGTTTGACGGTGACACGATTGAAGACTTACGTCTCATCGACGCCACCACCCGCGCGTTTGTTAAAAAGTTACCGATGGTCAACCTTAGCACCGACCTGAGTTTTTCCTTAGCCATTGACATTTTGAAGAACATCTGCCCTGACCGCGATTGGAGCAAAGTTACCGCCCCGACCGCAATCTTACCCAATTACAACAGCGCGATTTCCTTACTGGCGGACGAACTGGCCACCGTCAAAAACCAAACTGTCCTGTTATTTGTCGGCAACACAAAAACTGCGGAAAACTATTTGCGCAGTAAAAAAATTGATTTCGTGATTACCAAGGGCGCCGCTTTCCCCGGATACATCAACATTATTCCGTCCACGTTTCCGTTATCCTGCCAAATCGACGACTTATTGATTTACAGTTTAACCGATACAAACCCCGGTAAAACCGCGGACGTTAGCACACTTTTAACCCAAACTAAAAAAGAATTTATCATGCCTTTGGTCGGTGAATGTGTCGTCCATTCCTTACACGGTATCGGCCGTTTCATGGGTATGAAGCAGTTAGACCTGCTTGGCGACGGGCACGTTGCGGAGTATTTCGCTTTGCAATATGACGGTGGCACCATGGTCTACTTAGCCAAAGATAAAGTTGATATGTTGTCAAACTATGTTGGCGAACCAACCCGTTTACACAAAATCGGAGGGCAAGACTTCGCCAATGCGAAGCAACGGGTTCGGCGACGATTACAAGAACTCTCGTTCAAACTAAGCGATTTGTACCGCCAGCGTGCCGCTATCAAGCGTCCACCTTACGAAATTTTTGCGGATAACAACGCGGCCTTTGCTGCCAGTTTCCCGCACCAATTAACCAAAGACCAAGCCAAAGTCATGGACGACATTTACACCGACCTGACCAGTCCGAAACTGATGGACCGTTTAGTTTGTGGCGACGTCGGCTACGGAAAAACCGAAATTGCTTTCCGCACCGCTTTTGTTGCCGTAATGAACGGTTACCAAGTTGTCCTGCTTTGCCCAACCACCATCTTATCGGTGCAACATTACCAAAACGCCAAAGCCCGTTTTGAACAGTTCGGCATCCGCGTGGCGGTATTCAACCGTTTTGTTACCGCCAAACAGCAAGCCCAAACTTTGCAGGACTTACGCGACGGCAAGATTGACATCATCATTGGCACGCACAAACTACTTTCTTTAACCAAGGAAAATTTCCACCATTTAGGTCTGTTAATTTTGGACGAAGAGCAACGCTTCGGTGTAGAAGCCAAAGAAAAAATTAAAAAACTAACTCCCAATATTGACGTACTAACTTTGTCCGCCACCCCCATTCCCCGCACCTTAAATTTGTCCTTGATGGGACTGCGCGACATTTCGGTGATTACCACACCACCCAAGGACCGCCTCCCCGTCATTACCAAGGTCGGCGAATTTAGTTGGGAACTGCTGTGGGAAGCCATCGACCAAGAACTGGCGCGTCAGGGGCAGGTCATCGTCATCTACAATACCGTGCGCGACATGGCGGAATTTGCCCGCAAAATTGCGGTTCGCTATCCGGATAAAGTTGGCTATGTTCACGGTCAGATGCCCACCGCCCAAATTGAACGCACCATCACTGCGGTTTACGAACACGAAATTGACATCATCGTGGCGTCCACCATTTTGGAAAACGGTATCGACCTAACCACCGCCAATACCTTGTTTGTGATTGGTGCAGATAAATTGGGCTTAGCGCAAATGCACCAATTACGCGGTCGTGTGGGTCGCGGCACAACGCAGGCCTATGCCTATTTAACTTACCCGCATGCCAATTATGTTTCCGATGAATCGATGGAACGCATCAACGCGATTAAGAATTTCTACTCCACCGGCGCGGGCTTTAACATTGCCATGCGCGATTTGGAAATCCGTGGTTCGGGCGAAGTGCTCGGCGCCAACCAGAGCGGACACATCGAAGAAATCGGCATTGAGGCCTTCGCGCAAATTCTGAACGAAATTGCCGCCGAAAACCGCGCCCGCCGCGACGACATCGACGCACAATAAAAAAGCCCGACTTGCGGGCTTCAATCATTATTCATTACAGTTTTACTGTCTGATAAATTCCAAAACGTAAGCGTCAATCGTATCCAAATCGGTTTTAACTTTTTCGCTAATCGCCACATCACCAACACAGTAAACTTCGTGGTCCAAAGCCAACACCGGAGTGGTCGGACGTAAACGCGCAGGAATTTTTTTGTCCGTCATGTAAGCGTTTAACTTCTTGCTACCACCGCCAATTTTTTCAAACATATCGCCATCCAAGCGGAAACGCCATTTGGCTTTCTTTGGCAACTTCTTAGCATCTACGACGCACAAACCACGTTGAATCGCTAACTTGTAACTAATCGTCTTGGTTACGGTAATGGTACCAAAACCTTCCACCAAAGTTTTACCAACCTTGAAAGTGTATTCCTTAAATTCGGGTCGCGTTTCACGACGCACCAAACTAATGTATTCGTATTCTTTCACCGCGTAAGCGTTATGCGGCAAAGACACCCTCTCCCCGTTCAAACCGTCCGCGCTCAAAGCGATAATCGCTTCAATGTGTTTAATTTCCACATCTTGACGCAAGCCCAACAAATCTAAACCATAATAGATGGTACGGGTAATGATCGAGTCCGGCATATAGAAACGGTTTAACGGAATCCGAACGACGTTACCTTCACGCGCGATACCGTTCATATCACATTGGTTAGCAATGTATTGATTATCGCGTGCCGCCAACTTCGCGAACGAAGCTAAATTTTCTGGTGCACCACGCCATTCCTTGGTAATCAAAGGCATGACCATGTTGCGAATATAATTACGGCGGTAACTGTTATCTTCATTGGTATCATCCACCACGTGTTGAATGTTGTTACGGTAGTTATACGCAATAATGTCGGATTTTTTGGTTTCCAAGAACGGACGAATGTAAGGACCACTGATGGGTTGCATTCCCGCTGCACCTTCCAAACCACAACCACGGAACAAATGCATCAAGACTGTTTCCGCTTGGTCGTTCAAATGGTGCGCAATCGCAATCTTGTTTAATTTGTATTTCTTCAAAGCGTTTTCAAAACACTCGTAACGCAAAATACGCGCCGCCGTTTCCATGCTCACTTTGTTCGCCGCAGAATATTCCGGCACATCCACACTGTACTTTGCGAATTCAATGAAGTTTTGTTCGCAATAATCTTTAACGAACCTCGCATCACTGTTGGCGGTACGGCGAATGTTATGGTTAATGTGAATTGCCACCACTTCAAAATGCACCTTTTGCGCCAAAGTGTGTAAAATGTTCAACAGCGCCATGCTGTCTTCACCACCGGACACCGCGACGCCAACCCGATCCCCCGAGTTAATCATTTTATGGTTCGTAATAAATTGAATAACTTGTGCTTCCATCAACAGTAGCTTATCACATATCCGCTTGACAATCAATAGTCTTGGATATATTATATATATAAGTTAAAAGACAGCCGCAAGGGGTCTTTTTTTTAAGGAGAAGAAAAAAATGGCTAAAAAAGGTAACCGCGTTCCAATGGTATTGGTTTGCACAGAATGCAATCAACGCAACTACGATACGGAGAAAAACAAAAAGAATGATCCGGAACGTAAAACGTTAACAAAGTATTGCCGCTTCTGCCGTAAACACACGGAACATAAAGAAAGTAAATAAGGAGGGTGCATGGGTTCAAAATCAAAACGCAGGCACGCACAAAAGCAATACAATCGGGCGCAAAACAAGCCCGCTGCTGAAACTGCGAACGCAGCGGTAGTTGAAAACGCCGACACAGTTGCGACTGAACCGACGGTCTCGACCCCTGTTGTCATGACGCCCAAAGAATTCCGCCAAGCGGAAAAAGAACGTGCGAAACAAGCAAAATTAGCGCGTAAAGAAGAAGCCAAAAAAGCGGCGGAAAAAGCCAAGGACAAAAAAGACAAAGAAAGAAAACCTTTCTTCTTGGTACGCTTTTTCAAATGGCTCTGGCGCGGTTTAACCAGCGTTTTCAGCGAATTAAAGAAAGTCCACTGGCCAACCCCAAAACAAGTCTTCAAAGCCACTGGTATCGTTTTAGGTATCGTTGTTTTGTTTAGTATCGTTTTATTGGTGGTTTGGATCTTGTTTGGCTTACTACACTATTTATTGGTTAATGGCAGCTTATCCGGCTGGTCGGCCTTTTAAGGAGGAATTATGGAAGAGAACAAAATTACAGATAACGAATTAGCAAAAGACCTCGTGGCAAACGATATGCCACCAGAATTAAATGTCGCAGGCAATCAACGTCGCGACACCGAAGCCCGCTGGTACGTTTTACACACTTTCAATGGCTATGAAACCGTTGCGGAAGATAACTTGAAAAAAGTTGTGGAAAAATACCACTTGGAAGACCGTGTTTTGGAAATTTACATTCCAACCGAAGATATCATGACCGAAAAGAAAGACGGCACTAAAATGATTAAAACACAACACAGTATGCCAACCTACATTTTCGTCAAGATGATTTACGGCGATGACATTTGGCACACCATTACCCGCACCCGCGGCATTACCGGTTTCGTTGGTCCCAAAGGTCGTCCGTTGCCTTTGTCCAATACCGATGTTATGAAAATGCGTTTGGAACGCAAATTGAACACCAAGGTCGCATTCGAAGTAGATGACGTTGTTAACATTATCGACGGACCGTTGATGGGTCAAACCGCACGCATTACCGCGATTGACGCCGCTAACCACAAATTAACCGTAGTCGTCAATATGTTCGGTCGTAGCAACAAAGTTGAATTACACACCAGCCAAGTCAAAGCCTTGGAAAAATAATTAACCATCATTAAAAAGAACTACCACCCCGCCGTGGTAGTTTTTTTCTGTTACAACTTATCTTTTTCCCGAATTGCGTATAACCTATAATTACAACCACGGGGATAAAAAACCATTACCCGCATTAACCAGCGACCGCCTTGTATCCTACATCTTCAAGAGTTTAATCTTCCGTTTTTCCAAGCACCCCGAACTGAAAGACAAAACTCAACCCAGTGCCACGCGCCACGCCAAGAAAGCCGAACTCGCCAATCTTAAAAAACAACTCGCCGACCTGTCCAAAATCAAAAAAACCTACCACAAGCAAAAGTAACCAAAAAAGGCAGTCACCCAACTGCCCCTTTTTTATTTAACAATTTCGTTCGCGGTCATTTGTTGACTGGGTGTTGCCATGACGGTATACCCCTTTGCTTTCAAAGTACGCACTAACGGCATTGACGCCATCGTGGAACCAACTTCGTCCAAAGTGGCACTAATCATCGCCGGATTACCAAACATAGCGGGTGCTTGGGATAAAATTTCCACCAAGCGTTGTTTCGCTTGCGTGTATTGTTGCATGTCCTTGCTGGCACCTTGTCCTTGATAACCGTAAGCGTTCAAGCCCTGTTCCATTTGGTAGAACAAAGTTTCCAATTCGACTTCTAAAGCCGCAGGGTCTTGCACCTTGACACCATGACGGAATTCATACAAAGCGTAATTGATAATGTCAGTGGTTACATAATCGACCATGTCGCACAACTTTGCTTCCAAATCTTGTTTTTCGGTATTCACAAAATGCGGGTCTTCAAAAACTCCATAACCCAATTCGTATTTTTCCATAGCGACCAATTCCTGTGGTTTACCACCCGTCAACAATAAACTCTTGGCGTCCATAAATTTGTGCAAACGGTGTTGCAAAGTTGCACGCACAGCGTTCAGGTCGGTATCCTCCGGCAAACCTTGGTTTCGCACCGGTACGCCATTAACTTCGGGTTTTATGATATCACTGTTGCGATAACTCCAAATTTTGGTATTGATTGCCAACATTTCGTAAGTTGACAACTTGCCACGCTTAACCGTTGCGTCTTCCATCTTTTTGTATTCGCTTGCGGTACGTTGCGCCAAACCTTTCAGCGTATGACCATAGTCCAACAACTTTTGGTCGACATATTCCTGTTTAACTCCGACTTCGTCCGCCGTCAAAGCAAACAAATCGCTGAAACAAATTTCGTTCAACATGGCATCTTCCGCACGCAAAAATTCTTCATCAATCGGTTTTTGTCCTTTCACCATTTTTGCGTTCAAAGTGGTTTCCGCCATGTGGGGAACTTCCTTGTTCATTATCGCTTGGTCAACTTGTTTCAAGCTGGCACAACCTTGCAAGGTTAATGCTGCGGCTCCCGCAATCACACATTTACTTAATTTCTTTTTTAATCCCGTTTGCGTAATCATGAAGATTAGCATATCACAACCGCACGCCCAAATCAATAATAAATAAAAAAAAGACCCGCTTTTGACAGGTCTTTTATGTTTTGTTACGCCGGAGTTTTGGCAGAAGCGACCTTGCGCTTAGGTGCTACGGGTTTTTCCGCCGTTTCGTTTACCGCTTCGGGCGCAGGTATCACCGGCTTTTCCGCGTGTAAAATCTTGGGCTTAGTGACTTTGTTAATCACATCAGCATCAATAATGATTTTGTCAATGGTCTTGTCCGCCGGTGCCGAATACATGGTATCCAACAAAGCGTCTTCCAAAATTGTACGCAAGCCGCGCGCACCTGTTTTCAATTCCAACGCCAAATCCGCAATGCGTTCGACCGCGTCCTTGGTGATTTCCAATTTAACGTTATCCAACGAAAACATCTTCACAAATTGTTTGACCAAAGCGTTCTTGGGTTGGGTCAAAATTTTAATCAACGCGTCACGGTCCAAAGCGTCCAAACCAACCACGACTGGCACACGCCCCACAAATTCCGGAATGATACCAAACTTAACCAAATCCACGGGGCTAACTTTTTTCACATCGGTTACCGAAGCCGATTCGTCCGTGTTGTTTTTCAGTTCGGCACCAAAGCCCAAACCGCTACCGTTTAAGCGCGCCGACACAATTTTTTCCAAACCGACGAACGCCCCGCCCACGATGAACAAAATATTTGAAGTATCAATTTGAATGCATTCTTGACTGGGATGTTTACGACCGCCTTGTGGGGGTACGTTAGCAATCGTACCTTCAATAATCTTCAACAAGGATTGTTGTACGCCCTCACCGGACACATCACGCGTGATACTGCGGTTTTCGCCCTTCTTGGCAATCTTATCAATTTCATCCACATAGACAATCCCGCGTTGGGCTTTTTCCACATCGTAATCGCAGTTTTGCAACAGCTTCAACAAAATATTTTCCACATCTTCCCCGACGTAGCCCGCCTCGGTCAAAGTGGTCGCATCCGCAATCGCAAACGGCACATCCAAAATACGCGCAAGATTTTTAGCCAGCAAAGTCTTACCTGAACCGGTGGGTCCAATCATCAAGATGTTACTCTTTTCCAATTCGACGTCATCTGGCTTGCGGTCTTTCTTTTTGGCGTGTTTCAAATGTTGGTTGTAATTGATACGTTTGTAATGGTTATACACCGCCACCGACAAAGTTTTCTTCGCTTCGTCCTGACCGATGATGTATTCGTCCAATTTGGCTTTAATTTGTTCAGGTGGCATTAACACCAAATCGTCCGGTGCTTCGTGTTCACGGTGTGCCAAAAGCACGTCCGCACACGCTTCAATACAGTACTCACAAATATAGGCCGACCCAGTTGGGCTGCCAATAATTTTTTTAACTTCACGGCTACTGCGGCCGCAAAAACTACATAAAGTGGTCATCGCACCTCCTCGTGCTGTTTAGTTAGATTTCCATTGTCCAAGTCAATTATACCTAACTTTGTTTATCCGCGTTTGGTAAAGACCTTGTCCACCAAACCGTACGCTTTGGCTTCGTCCGCCGACATATAATGGTCACGTTCGCAATCGTCCGCAACCTGTGCTTCGGTTTTTCCACAGTTCTCCGCCAAAATTTTGGTTAAGCGTTTTTTCAAGCGCAAAATGTGTTCAGCTTGGATTTGAATGTCCGTAGCTTGACCTTGGGTACCACCCAACGGTTGGTGAATCATAATTTCACTGTTGGCCAAAGCGTAACGTTTACCCTTGGCACCCGCCGACAACAAGAACGCACCCATTGAAGCCGCCATACCAACACAGATGGTCGACACATCACATTTAATGTATTGCATCGTATCGTAAATTGCGAAGCCGTCGGTTACGGTACCCCCTGGGCTGTTAATGTACAACGAAATGTCCTTGTTCGGGTCTTTCGCTTCCAAGTAAATCAACTGCGCCACCACCAAGTTAGCTGATTGCGCGTTGACTTCACCGTTCAAAAAGACGATCCGATCTTCCAACAAACGGCTGTAAATATCGTAACTACGCTCGCCATTTGCTGTTTGATCGACCACCATTGGAACTAACATATTTTGTTCTCCTTCTTTAGGAATATGGTCAATTTATCAAATTGTTTTTGTCGGTCTTTGTCGGACAAATGTTCTTTTTCGACGATTGCGTCCATTACCAAGCGCATTTTCACTTGTTTAGCCGCCAACTTGTGTTGTTCGTCGTGAATCTTTTCCACGGTTGTACCCATGGATTGAGCGTACATTTCCATGTTCGCACCATAGGCCGCCAACTGGTGTTCCATATCGTGAATCATGGAGTGCGCATAGTCGTGAATCATCTTGTCCGGAATTTCCACCTTAGCGTTATCCATAATCTTTTCAAACAACTTTTCTTCGTCCGCGTATTCCGCTTGTTTGGTAGCTTGTTCGGTCAATTTCTTCAAGATGTCGTCCTTGAACGCTTTCAAGTTGTCAAATTCGGAAACTTCTTTCGCGAACTGGTCGTCCAAAGCCGGCAACTCTTTAATCATGATATTGTTCAATTTAACTTCGAATTTGGCTTTCGCGTTTTTCAAATTTTCTACATGATAATCTTGCGGGAAGGTTACATTGACATCACGCGCTTCACCCATCTTCATGCCAACCAGTTGGTCTTCAAAATTATCGATGAAGCTGTGGCTACCGATTTCCAATTCATAGTTTTGCGCGGTACCGCCATCGAAGTAGTTACCGTTCACGCTGCCTTTGAAGTCAATCACAGCAATTTCACCGTTTGCCAAAGCATGGTCTTTATCTGCTGCCACTTGTTTAGCACGGGTTTGTTGCAAACGCGTTAAGTAAGCGTCCACATCTTTGGCACCGACTTTCACTTCGGTCTTTTTAATTTCCAATCCCTTGTATTGCCCCAAGGTTACTTCGGGTTCAATGTCGCAGGTGGCGGTCAACTTAATTCCACCATCTTTGGTAAATTCAAAATCCAAATGTGGATAATCAATCAATTTCAATTCATCACCGAAGTTATCGGCAAACAAATCTTGAATAGCATCTTCCACAAAGATACCTGCGCCATATTGTTGTTCAATCATTTTACGTGGGGCCTTACCCGCACGGAACCCAGCAATTTTGTATTTGCTCGCGTTTTTCTTGTAAGCGTTTTCGTTAGCGGCTTCCCATTCGTTTTTATCGAAAGTCATTACCACTGTCGCTTGATTTTTTTGTTTTGTAACTTTTTTATCCATAAAGGATATTTTACCTTATTTACAGGGTTAAAAGCAAGGAAAATAACGCGATTACAAAAAGCACCTTAAACAAAATTACCAAAACGAAGCCCCATTTACGATGGCGCAAATACCTGTTTTCTTCATCCGAAAAAGTCGGCGTAATGTAAACATCTTCGCCCGCCTCCTGTTTATCGGCAATTTCTTTCAAATGCTCGTATTGCATATCACGCACTTTTTTCAAAAATAAATAGCGCGAATACATGGAATCCCACATGGTGCCGATACCACCAACCAAAATGGCCAACAAGCCCACCACGCGTAGCGCGTAAATTCCTGTCAACGCGTATAAACCGAAAATCAAAATCGTTGCAACAATCCCCCAAAAGAAAATTTTACGACCTTGATTGGCCGTAAAATAATCTCTTATTTTGGTAAAAGCAGTCTTAATGAATTTCATTATTTAAACTGTACATTGCCCAAAACCAAGAATACCACGATCAACACAATAGCGGCAGCCCAAACAACCAACCACCAAGTGCCACGTGCGCGGGCAAAGCTAAATGAATAGCAAGCCACAACAAAGTACGCCAATGCTTGAGCCAAGATGTTCAATGCGCTAACCACTTGGGCTGTCACACCGACCATTTTCAACAGCCAGGATAACAATAACGCTAAACCAACACCTACTACGGCCAAGTAAGATAACATACTTAATACGCCAGCTCTTCTTGTTGTCGACATTTGATTTTACCTCCTTACCTTAAATGATAGCATTTTTCTCTTGCTTCCGCAAATGCTTTTGTCGGCTGGATTGCCAGATGGACCGCCTGTCCCGTCATAGGATGGACGAAGTCCAATTTCAACGCTTCTAGCATTTGCCCACTACCACTATTATATTCGGGGTCGCCCAAAATAGGATGATGAATTGCTTTACAATGCACACGAATTTGGTGTGTGCGTCCGGTTTCCAAAGTAAACTCACACAGCGTGTGTTTTTTGTAACGTTCCAAAACGTGTAAGTGTGTCACCGCGTGACGTCCGCCCTGCGCGGTCGTGGTAAAAATGGTGCGATGTTGCGGGTGGCGTTTAATGTTCAAATCAATGGTTTGGTCAACCGGTACCACTCCGTCCACTAAGCCCCAATAAGTCCGCTTAATTTCGTGCTTTTCAAACATCTTACCCAAGCGTTGTTGACATTCCGCCGTTTTCGCGACAATCAGTAAACCCGCCGTATTTTTATCTAAACGATGCACAATTCCTGCGCGTTCCAAGTTTGCTTGCCCGCGTCCCAATAAAGCGTTCAACACAGTTCCGGACTTAATGCCCGCCCCGGGATGAACCACCATGCCACGTGGTTTGTTAATCACCATTAATTCTTGGTCTTCGTAAACAATGTCCAACGCAATCTTTTCGGGTTCCGCCGTCAGTACAACCGGTGCCAAAGCGCCCGCCACTTGGTCGGTTGAACGCAGTTCGTAACCGGCCTTCACGATTTGTCCGTTGACGGTAAAATCACCACGCTTAATCGCCGCCGTAATTTGACTACGAGTTACCTCCGGATATTGTTCTCCCAGATATTTATCGAGACGCACGCGCTTCCTCCAACACTAAATGTAGCATAATTAACACAGCACCTACCGTCAAGGCGATGTCCGCAATGTTGTTACGAAAAATCACAAAGTTAATGAAATCATGCACCGCACCGTCCGAAAGTAAACGGTCAATCGCGTTGCCCAAAGTCCCCCCGATAAACAAACCTAAGCCCACGGTTTTCAACCAAGTACGGCGTCCACGGAAAAACCACTCAATTAAACCCGCGGTCAGGATAAACGAAAAAATTACCACGACAATCCATAACCACGGCAAATTAGTCCCCAAACCCCATGAGATACCGGGATTCAAAATACCATCAATCGTAAACTTGGTGCTTAAATCTACCGCGACAACCGCGACAATCACACCAAAGAATAACGCAATCATTGACCTACCTTTTCCAGCATCGACACCACAATGGGGCGACGGTTGAAATTCTTTTGGAAATAGTTTTGGACGTCCTTACGGATTTGGTTACGTACTTCGTTAATGTCGCTACCGTTAAACGGCATCTTGGTCAACGAATCCAACACCACACCACGAATATCCACAATCACTTTTTCCAATTCGTGCGCATAAGCCAAACCTTTCATAATGACATCTGGTCCCGAAACCAAATCGCCCGACTTGCCGTCGTAACCCAAACCAACCACGCAAATACCATCTTCTGCCAATGCTTGACGGTCGCGCAAAACTGAACTATCGACATCGCCCGCGCCATAACCATCAATTAAACGCGAACCGTGCGGTACCGAGCCGACTTTCTTCAAACCAGAAGCCGATAACTCCCAACATTCGCCCAAGTCCGCCATGAACACATTACGCGCCGGCATACCCATACGTTTCGCCAAATCGCAATGTTTCTTCAACATTTTGTATTCGCCGTGAATCGGGATAAAGTTGCGCGGACGAACCAAAGAATGAATAATCTTTAATTCTTCTTGGCAAGCATGACCCGAAACGTGTACCGCGGCCAAGCGTTCGTAAACCACTTCACAACCACGGTGGATTAAGTTATTTACCACGTCGGCCACTGCGCCTTCGTTACCCGCAATTGCGATCGCCGAGAAGATAACTGCGTCATCCGGTCCTAAGTTAATTTGACCAAATTCGCCGTTCGCCATTCGACTGAGTGCGGCATTTGGTTCACCTTGTGAACCCGTCAACATTACCAAGACTTCTTCGTTTTTGAACGCGCTTAATTTGCTGATATCAATGATGTTTTCCGGACGCGCTTTCATTTCGCCCAACTTGATGGCAACATCGCTGACTGCCACCATACTGCGTCCCAAGAACGCCACCTTGCGTTTGTACTTTTGCGCCAAGTCCAAAATCTGTTGCATACGGTGGACATTAGACGCGAACGAAGTGATGAACAAACGTTTATTTTTGTACTGTTCAAATAATTCGTCCAAGCGTTCGCCAACCGTAGTTTCACTCATGGTAAAACCGGGGCGTTCCACGTTGGTACTTTCACACAACATTAACGAAACCCCGCGACGACCAATTTCACCAATGCGCGCCAAATCAATGGGTTGACCATCAACCGGCGTTAAGTCAATTTTCAAATCCCCACTGTGGAATACTGTACCCAACGGTGTGGTAATCGCCAAAGCGAACGAACCAGGAATCGAGTGGTTCACGTGGATGAACTCAACCGAGAACGCCCCAATTTTTACCACCGCACGCGGACGTACAGCGACAGCTTTCACCTTTAAGCCCGAATGTTCGTGCAGTTTACGTTCGACCAAACCTAAGGTCATACGACTGGCGTAAATTGGCGCCGGCACTTCTTTCAACGCAAACGGCAAACCACCAATGTGGTCTTCGTGACCGTGAGTAATGATGTAACCTTTGACTTTGTCCTTGTTACGAATCAAATAGGTAATGTCCTGCACTACCATATCGATACCCGGCATTTTGTCGGGGTCGGGGAAAGCCAGACCGGCATCAACCACGATAATATCATCACCGAATTCAAAGACGGTCATGTTTTTACCGATTTCGCCCAGTCCCCCTAAGAAACTAATCCGTAAATTCTTGCTCATTTTTCTCTCCTTATTCTGCTTGATTTAGATTAACAATTTTATTGTAAATCGCACTTTTGTTCAGCTCGGTCGTACGTTCATTGTGAATGTGCAAACGGTTACGTACCACCTCATAAATGCCCAGTTGTTCAAAGACCGCGAAGCAAAACACAAACTGGAACAGGTTTTTCTCGGGTAACACTAATTTAGCAAATAATTTCAGTTGTGATGGACAGAAGTTATTGCTACTAACCAAGTTAAGCGTTGCTTTATAATAATCAATAAAAACCGACCTGTCAACACTTAAGCCCGAAATTATGGTTTGTAAGTCTTGATCCGGCGTAACCGTTAATTCGTCGTGTAAGTATCTTTGCAACACCAACGCCTTTTCGTCGTCGTTAATCGCGAACGGAATCACGCACTTAACCACGGCTTGCGGATGCGTGCCATCGTTTTGTTGCAATTCAAAAATCACACTCTTGGAACACGGTGCCGCCAAAATTTCGTTAAACACCGCCCCGCCAAAGAAAATGAACTTCAACTGACCATTATCAAATTTAGTGTGGGTTGGATGCGCAGGTAAAGCCGAGGCCTTGGTTTCGCGCAATACCGTCATTAACACGGGGGCCGGATTGCCACAACCCGTTGGTTCCAACATTGCGACCTCATTGAAGAATTTTTGGTTCAATTCTTCCGCGCCAATTTCAAAATCGTAATACTTACAGTTTTCGACCGGTTGCGTTTTTTGTGCTTCGGTAACCACAGTTTGGAACAAAGTGCGGAACTGGTCAAAGTTTTCCACCGGCAAAGACATTCCTGCCGCCATCGCGTGACCACCAAAAGTACTAAGCACGGCGGAAGTTTTGGTAATACATTCGACCAAGTTTACCCCGGGGATACTGCGTCCACTGCCTTTGTAAACTTCGCCCTTACCACCCAACACAATGCATGGCCGGCCGTATTTTTCGGTTAAGCGTACCGCCACGATGCCCAACACGCCGCTTTCCCATTCAGGTTTCGCCACCACAATCGCACTATCGTTTTGCAAACCTTCGCGTTCAATGACCTGCACACATTCCGCGTAAATCTTAGTGCATAATTCTTGACGCTTGGTGTTCATGTACAACAAGTTCTTAATCACGCGTTCCAAGCGTTCTGGGTCTTGTTCCAAAATCACGTCCAGCCCGCGTTTCGCATTTCCCATGCGTCCGCTGGCGTTAATCTTTGGTCCGAGACGGAAACTGATATCTCCACTCTTAATCGCGTTACGAATGTTGCAGGCCTTGGCCAGTGCTGTAATGCCGGGTACCGTGCCTTGGTTTAACATTTGCAGACCATGATGCACAATAATGCGGTTTTCGTCCGTTAGTGACACAATGTCCGCCACAGTCGCAATCGCACAAATGTCAAAGTAGTTTTTCGCGACTGCCAAACTTTCCATCGCTTGCACTAATTTCAAAGCCACACCCGCCCCGCACAAGTCATCGAAAGGATATGCTTGATCCTTAAACTTCGGGTCCACGCAGGTGCAGTCCGGCGTAACTTCCGGAATGGCGTGGTGGTCGGTCACGATACAGTCAATCCCCAAACTTTGGGCGAACTTAATTTCTTCTGCGCAGGAAATACCGCAGTCGACCGTAATCAACAAATCCGGGTGGAACTTTTCGTTCAAGCGCGCAATCAAATCCACATTCAAGCCATAACCATCGGCATCGCGTTCAGGTAAGAAGTACGAAGTCTTCACCCTTTGGGTTAATAAGTATTTATACAAAATAGCCGTCGCGCAAATACCGTCGGCATCATAATCACCGATGATTAAAACACGCTGTTTTCGGCTAATGGCGTCGCGCAACCGCGTAACCGCCGCTTGCATGCCTTTTAACAAAAACGGGTCATGCAACTGACTAGGGTCAAAGTTAAAAAACTTGTCTGCTTTTTCTTGTGAGTCGATACCCCTTTCAACTAATAGACGGATAAATTTTTCACTATAACCTGATTGGTTGAACGCCGCCAGTTGCTCTGGGGTTAACTCCCCGCACCTGACTTTGTATTCCATGCCATAACCACATTAACACAAATTTAATTGCGGAGCAAGCAAAAACCCACTAAAATAAAAATATGGAAAACATCAAAATTACCGCGGATAGCACCTGCGACCTGAATGATGAATTAATCAAGAAATACGACTTTGCCATTAGCCCACTTTATATTTACTTAGGCGAAACGGAAGAGCGCGACCACGCAGGCATTGACCAAAAGATTTACCAATACTTCCGCACCACCAAAAAGACACCAACAACCGCCGCTTTGAGCGTGGAAGATTACAAAGCATTCTTCGCCGCGCACTTACCCGAAAACGGCAGTTTAATCCATTTCAACATTTCCCGCGAATTTTCCAGTACGCACGAACACGCAGTCGAAGCCGCCAAGTTCTTCAAAAATGTTTATGTGATCGACAGCCGTTCATTAAGTACCGGCACCGCGATTTCCATGTTGCGTGCGGTTAAATACCGTGAACAAGGTTTGAGCGCCGCCTCCATTGTGGAACGCATCAACGAGGAAATCAACCGCGTGCAAGCCAGTTTTATTTTGGATAACTTAACTTACTTACACCGCGGTGGCCGTTGCAGTGGTACCGCCAAGATTTTTGCCGCTGCTTTACACATTAAGCCACAAATCGTTTTAACCGATGGTAAAATGCAACCGGGCAAAAAATTTATTGGTAATTTTGGCATGTGCGTCAAAAAATATGTTGATTACACTTTTGCCACCAACCCGAACCCGGATTTATCCGTTTGCTTCATTACTCACACCCAAATGACCGACCCCAAAATTGTGGCCAACATTCGCGAGCAGGTTTTAGCCCACTACCCGTTTGAACAGGTCATTGAAACCGTTGCCGGTGGCACGGTAACTTCACACTGTGGCGAAAATACCATTGGTATTTTGTACGGCTTAAAATAACCTTATTTTTGTGGTTGGTAACATTCACAGCACGCCAACGCCAACGCATTTTCCCCGATGTGGCATGAAACCGACAAACTCAGCGGGTCCACAAATTCAACTTGCAAATTGTAAGGTTGTAACGCTTGCTCAACTTCTTTTTTGAACAGTTCGGCTTTGGCTTGGTCGTAAGTGTAAGCAATCGCAATTTTCAAATTGCCGTTTTCAAGTTGGGTTTTGAAGCGCGTGTTAATTTCTTTCACCACTTGGTCAATCATGCGTTTTTTACCTTGGTTATAGTTCATGACTTTGCAGAACTTATCCAACTTTTCCCCCTGAATGGTTAAGACTGGTTTAATTTGTAAAAGGTTGGCAATCAAAGCGGCAGCCGGTGTAATGCGTCCACCTTTCTTCAAATACTTCAAAGTCGACAACATAATGTAGATGCTGGCGTTCATGCTGGTTTGCATTAAGTAGTCCTTAATCTCTTTTGCGGACTTACCTTCTTTCGCCAAATTTACCGCATCAACCACGGCTTGTTTTTGGGTTACCGAAATGCGGTGATTGTCCACAACTTCCACCTTACCGTTAAATTCCTTGGCAAAACTGGTTGCGGTCGCGCAACTGGCGGAAAGACCACTGCTCATTGGAATGTACACCACTTCGTCGTGTGTCTTCAACGCTTCGCGCCAAATTTCCATCACGCTTTGAATGTTGGGTTGGCTGGTGGAGACTTCCGAACCACACATGATTTTTTTATAAAACTTTTCTTGGGTCAAAGTGATATTTTCAAAATATTCTTCGCCATCAATCACAAATGGCATTGGCACCACTGTTACACCAATTTCCTTGGCAAATTCTGGTGAAATACCACTGTTTGTGTCGGTAATTACTGCTACTTTTTTCATATCTCTATATTAACAACCACCAACTAAACCGTCAAATAAAATCCTGATTAAGTATATTTTCGGCGGATATTCGCACCCTAAGACCATGGGTCAACGCAAAACCGCTAAGGTACCATTCATCATTTTTATCATTACTTTAATCGCCGCCGTACTGTGTTTCTCTTTTGGGCGCAATTATAATCCCTACTTTTTATGGGCGGGCTTAGGTCTATCCGTAATTAGTCTGCTCAGTTTTATGGTCACCTTAACACGCTTTTTACGCAACCGCTCCATCGCTAGCGGACTTTTAATTACCATGACCGCGGCCACCGCGCTGTACTTCGTCGCTAACCGTTTCATCAATTCCGCAGTACCGCGCACGATGTCCAACTTGAATGTCGCGGGGGTCAACACCGGCACCACTACCAGCACTTGGTTCACACCACTATTCTTCGCCCAAATTGGTTTGTTTGCCATTTGGTTTTTGGTCATCTTGTTTATTATTTCGGTTTACGTCCGCCCGATTAAACGCATTGATGCCCTGCTCGGTCAAATTATCAGCGCTAAGCCCATCAAGAAAATGAAACTGGGCAAAGGTAAACAGTACCAAGCCATCGCAGAAAAACTGCAAATTTTAGCCAACGAACAATACGCCCAAAGTCTGAAACGCCAAGCCCGTCAAATTCAAGCCCACAACCGCACTTCTAAGAAGCAACAAGTTTATAACAAAATCATCAAAGAAAAAGCCAAACTTCCAAAAAATTAGTCGTTCTTTTCCACACCGTGCTGGAACGGATTTTTTAATAAGTGTTTAATTTGTCCCGTAATCGTGCAAAAGCGTTTTTTCGGCGCTTGTACCGGCTTTACTGGTTCAACTTGATTTTCAAGTTCCACACCCATGATTTCCGCATGCCCCATCGCGCGGAAGAAATGTTCCGCATAGCGACACAGCATCGCCACATATTCGTCTTCTTCTTTACTGTCATCAATCAAGTAACGATTCGGAATACTATCCTGTGGTTTGAACTGCAATGGCAAGGTTTGGTCTTTCCTTAACCAGGGCATATTGGTAATTTCGTAGCGTGGACCAACTACATCCATCCGGTTTTTAATCATCGGTTGTAATTCCAGTTGTCCCAAAATTTTATTCACATCGCTTTGGAAGGCTTTATAATCATCCAAGCAACCACGGCAAAGTTTTGCTGCCGGAATTTCCATCGCGCCCAAGGTCGAATATAACATACTGGGAACACCGCGCGAATATCAGGAAATATTTGTATAAATTCAAATTAACATCCATGATATAGAATAATTCTATATCTCTTGTATCCGTCATACGGCTCTGATACATTTTCATACATGAACAAAAACGCAATTTCAAAAACCTTACTCATGATTTATCCGGGACTAAGCGAGTACGCGCAAATGCTCGGTGAACGCGCACACAACCACGCCTTATGCAGTTGTAACACGCCGTTTTTCACACACCGGATTATCGACAAAATCATTGACCTCAATGTCAAACAACAAACCATTCGTAACTTGGCTAACCGTTTAACCCAAGTCATCAACAAATTGCCCGCCGGCACCCAAGATGTCATCCGCAGTTACTACCAAACTTACGGCATCGCACCAAACATTCCCGCCCAAGCCCAACTACTGGGAATTGCGGAACGCACCTTTTATCGCCACCTAGACCGCGCAACAACATATCTTGCCGACCATTTGGAATCTATTGGCATTAACTTTTTCACTTGGCAAGATTTATTGCACCAACATGCTTGGATTAAGGAAACCTTTACGCGTCAATGCCAATTAAACCCGCAGCAAACGCCTGAGCATCAAACGGCACCAAGTCGCCCAACTGCTCGCCCACGCCCACATACCAAACCGACAAATCAAACTGTTGCTTAATCGCCACCACAATGCCACCTTTGGCGGTACCATCCAACTTAGTTAAAATAATGCCATCTAAGCCCACTGCTTCGTTGAAATATTCCACCTGACTTAAAGCATTACCACCCGTGGTCGCATCAATGACCAACAATTTACGGTAGTTGGCTTCCGGCATGACTTTACCCACCACGCGGTCAATCTTTTGTAACTCCGCCATCAAATTAACTTTGTTGTGCAAACGTCCCGCCGTATCCACAATGGCGACTTGTTCGTGCTTGGCTTTCATCGAAGTCAAGGCATCAAAGACCAACGACGCAGGGTCCGCGCCCGCACCTTGTTTGACAATACGGACCTTGGCGCGTTCACTCCATTCGGTTAATTGTTCGGTCGCCGCGGCACGGAAAGTATCCCCCGCCACCAACAACACAGACTTACCGTCCTGCTTCAATAAATTTGCCAACTTGCCAATCGAAGTAGTTTTACCAACGCCGTTCACGCCCACGACCATCAACACCGTCGGGTCAATCATTGCGGGTTGCTCATTGCCCAAAATTTCCGCAATACTTTCCACCAAGTGTTGTTTCAGTTCGGCTTCGGTTTTAATCTTTTCCGCCTTAACCGTTTTTTTGATGTCTTCAATAATTTTTTCGGTCGCCGCAACGCCGATATCCGCACTGATTAAAACGGTTTCCAAATCTTCGTAAAATTCATCATCAAAAGTTTTGGTAAAAATCGAACTAATCCCGTTACCAATCGCCGCCGCCGTCTTTTTTAAGCCGCCAAAAATTTTTGAGAAAAACCCCATTTCTTACTCCTTACACGCCGCTTTCATGCGGTTAATATATTTGGTTTGATTTATCATTGGCGTACTTAAAAAAGTATCTACCACGCTCAATGCCACATTAGTTTCAATAAAACGCCCCCCCAAGCAAAGTACGTTCGCGTTGTTATGCTGACGGGCTAAACGCGCATAGTCCACGTTGTGCACCAAAGCCGCACGAATTCCGCGGTGATGGTTAGCTGCAATTGAAACCCCAATGCCGGTTCCACAAATCAAAATTCCGCGGTTGTCTTGGTCCTGCAAGACCCCCTGCACCACGGGTTCCACGAAATCTGGAAAGTTATCTTCCGCATCGTACTTGGTGTTACCACAATCGGTAAATGCCACACCTTGCTTTTGTAAATACGCACAGATGGCTTGCTTCAAAGCAAAACCGCCGTGGTCACAACCTAAATAAATCATATTTTCATCATAACACTGGGTGGGGATTTTTCAAATCAAAAATCTGGTGGTACAACTCCTCCAAATCAATCGCCAACTTCGACGCCACCATGTCGTAAGCATACTGTCCCGCACCGTACGGGTCGTCATATTCCCGCAAATCGAAAATGTATTGATACTGTTGTTGCATTTTGGGTAAATACTGTTGCGCCTTGTGTGGCTTAGCGGAAATTTTAATCCCCATGTTTTGCAAAGCAATCATCGCTTCTGGCATCATATCCGAGCCCACATCCGCCGCCGTACCAGCACTGCGTACAATCACTCCCGTGCGTTTATGGCGTTTACAAATGTTTTTGAAAATAATTTCCGCCATCGGACTGCGGCAAGTGTTCCCCGCACAAACAAACAAGATTTTGGTTTTATTGGTTTTATGCGCGGTCATTCTTCCTCACTTAGTTGTACGACGACCGGATATTTGAATTGACGTAAAAAAATTGCAAACATATCCCACACCCACAGTCCAAATAAAATAATTCCAATCAAATCACCAGGGAATAAATACGTGTGATTCTCAAAAGCCGAACGGATATAACTTGATGTACCTTCCCCGAAGTCCGGCGGAAAGACGCATAATTCCACCACAAAAGCAATCAGCAAAAGCCAATAAAACAAACCGCGTAAGTAACGTTTTGCAATCAAACAATGCACGCCGAGAAACCCAAAAACTCCGCCCACCGCCATTTTCCACATCGGCAATTCGGCCGGACGCACCTTTGACATTAAAACATTGGAACCTGGCTTGTACGGCGCGGTTAATTTGGCGTAATAAATTTGCTCCTTACTTAAACCACAGGTTCTACACTTGGAAGTGCCTTTCGGCATTTTGGTTTGACAATACGGACAACGCATTTCGCGCATGAACAAAGCGTCCAAGCGGTCATCCGCGTGAATTCTTTTTTGGTAAGATTTTCCCCGTTCCAGCGTAGTCTCATTGTTCGTCATTTGCTTCTTCCTTCCTCCTTATCATTGCCGCGCAATAATCCCTGAAAATTTTAATCAACCAAATTGCCACAATCCCCACCGCTAAAATCACACACACCAAAAACCAATTAACCTGTGTCGAGGTCTTACCCAAAAACACCACCTCCGGTTCTTGCGCCGTATCTTTAGTGGTATTAACCACTGGTTCGTATTCAATTTCATTCAAAGGTTCAATTGTGGTTGTACCATGCTCCGGCACGAAGCACGCCACCGTTAAAGTTCCGTAACCAAATTTTTCACTGTAACCTGCGGTACCAACACCGTTGGTTGCCGCAGCCGCAAGCAAAGCCTTGTGCGCCATCGTCAGATATTGATGGTCGCTACTCTCGACATTATCATGGTTCCAACTGGTCAACCCAAAATCTGCGGCTTGGGTTTTACTGTAATCGCTCATCAACATCGCGTAACAAGCCGTCACGAAGGGAGTGGCCATACTGGTACCACTGCTCTTGTAATAGTAATTACCGTATAAATCTTTTTTCCATTCCAGGGTACCATAAGTATAATAAATGCCATCCTCTTTAATATCTAGTTTGGTTTTAATTGCCGAAATCTTGTTGGTACACGCCGACCAAATCTCCGCTCCCGGTGCCGCAATACTGATGTTATCATTATAATAGGAAAAATCAGCCAACGCGTATTTCTGGTTGCGATTATCATAAGCCGCCACCGCCAAGATTCCACTGCACGCACCGGGAATGGAATAATAAGGTTTCAACTCGCCGTTTTCGTCTAACTCCTTTTCTTTTTCGGTTTCGCGGTTTCCTGCCGCTACAATCGGCAAAATATTATTTTGTAATAAGTAATAATCAATCATCTCTTGGTAAACTTTTCTTTGGGCACTGTATTTATTTTCCAATTCTTCCTTCGTTAGCCCCTCGGTCCCCAAACTCATGTTGACCACCACCAAGTTTTCCAACTGCACTTCTTCAGGATTAAAGTAATAACCATAGGTGGCGCTTTCCACACCGACGTTATTAACCAAACTAACCTTTTTTCCGGTCTTTAACGCGTATAAATAGCGCAACGCGTTCAAAAATGAATAGTAATAATTGTTGCTTTCGTTGCTGGTACCGTAGAAAATTTTCACGGGCAAAATTTTGACATTGGCTAAGGTTGCATCCGCAATAATCCCCGACACATGGGTGCCGTGTCCATTTTCGTCAACATACCAGGTATTGGTGTCGGCTGACGGCAGTCCGCGGCTGAAGTCCATGGCGTAATCACTTAACAAGCGGTCGTCGAAAACAGATTGCGTGCGGTCCACACCACTATCCACCACGGCAACAATCACTTCGTTCAACTCTTGCGTTTGGGATAACTCCATTAAATAGTTGTTATAAGTTTTAATTCCCAAAGCGTCGTAAATTGTTTCTGGCGTGTCACTCGGTTTGTTCCAGTTCAATTGGTCGTAAAGATAGGTTTTGGTCAGTGCGGTCGCAGCGGTTTCCTCGGCTTCCGCCGTCACTATGCGTAAATTTACGGGTGTTGTTCCCAGCGTAAAACTACAACTAAGTACCAACACCAGCGCAATCAACAGCAAGAACTTATTTGCAAAATTACGCAATTTCATATATCCTATCTATATTATGGCAGAACAAGAAAAAAGTAAAGCATTGCAAGCCGCCTTAGCCACCATCGAAAAAATTTATGGTAAAGGTGCAATTATGAAAATGGGCGATGGTCCCGTGGTACGTAACGTCAAAGTTATTTCTACCGGTTGTTTGACCTTGGATTACGCTTTAGGCATTGGCGGTATCCCCCGCGGTCGTATCACCGAAATTTATGGACCTGAATCCAGCGGTAAAACCACGGTTTGTTTACACGTGGTGGCCGAAGCCCAAAAAATGGGTTTAACCTGTGCTTACATTGACGCGGAACAAGCCTTGGATCCGGTTTACGCGGAAGCCTTAGGCGTCAACGTGAAAGACTTAATCATCAGCCAACCCGACAGCGGTGAACAAGGTTTGGATATCGCCCACAAGTTGGTCGAATCAGGCTGTGTCGATTTAATTGTTGTCGATAGTGTGGCGGCGTTAACTCCCCGTGCCGAAATTGATGGCGACATCGGCGACGCGCACGTTGGTTTGCAAGCCCGCTTAATGAGTCAAGCCCTGCGTAAATTAACCCCGATTATTAACAAAACCGAAACCGCGTTAATTTTCATTAACCAATTACGCGAAAAGGTCGGCTTGATGATGCCGGGACAAAATCCGGAAACCACCCCGGGCGGTAAGGCATTAAAGTTCTATTCCTCCATCCGTTTGGATGTCCGCCGTATCGGTAGCGTGAAACAAGGTGACGAAGTTATCGCGAACAAAACCAAAGTTAAGGTCGTCAAAAACAAGTTGGCTTCTCCGTTCAAAATCGCAGAATTTGAAATTACTTTTGGTAAAGGTATTTCCAACGATGGTTGCATCTTGGATTTAGCGATTGCCAGCGACATTATCCAAAAATCCGGCAGTTGGTTCTCTTACAAAGGCGAACGCGTCGCACAAGGTAAAGAAGCCACCAAGGCCTGGTTGGACAGCGACCCGAAGATTAAAGAAGAAATCTTAACCCAAGTCAAAGCCAACATGGGCAACACCAACCTCGCCCCCATCGAAAACAACGCAGAATAAACAAGAATAGATTTACTAATCTATTTGCCACTTACTCCTGCAGTATAATCTTTTTCGCTTCCATTCGGCATTTCTTCAGAGTCAATTTTCAAAAACAAAACTTTTGCGGCAATGATTATCCCACGACTAGGATGAACGCTGACACAAAAAAACCCGCACGACGGCGGGCTATGCTAAAATGGAGCAACAATGGAGCGGGTGATAAGTTACTACGTAACTTGTCCCATCTCCACTCCGTATTACGGAGTAATACTACGTGGAGCGGGTGATCGGAATCGAACCGACGCTATCAGCTTGGAAGGCTGGAGTTCTACCATTGAACTACACCCGCGAATGTTGTGATTATAGCATACGTTTCCAAGAAAATCAAATAAATATATATTATTGACAAGAAATTATTTTTAGTTAATAATAACAACGAGCGAGGTTAGATTTGGCATTTTCAAGTTTATCGGAAAAATTCAAGCACATCTTTGCAAAGTTGACACGAAGCGGCAAGTTGACAGATTTGGAAATCAAAGCCGCCATGCGTGAAATTAAATTAGCATTATTAGAAGCCGACGTAAACATTGCCGTCGTCAAAAATTTCATTGCACAAACCACGGAAAAATGTTCCGGCGAAACCGTCATGCAATCTTTGACCCCGGGGCAACAAATTATCAAAATCGTCCACGAAGAAATGACCGAACTTTTGGGTGGCGATAACGCCAAGTTGGCGGTCGCTTCCAATCCCCCGACCGTAATTATGATGGTGGGCTTGCAAGGTGCCGGTAAAACTACCTTCTGCGGTAAACTGGGTCAGTTATTAAAAGGTCAAGGCAAGCGCGTACTTTTGGTAGCGGATGATATTTACCGCCCCGCCGCGATTGAACAATTAAAAGTTGTCGCCAAACAAGCCGGCGTGGCCTGCTACGACGGTGGCAACAAAGACGCGGTCAAAATCGCCAAAGACAGTATCAAACACGCGCTGTCCAACAATTTGGATACCGTAATTATTGATACGGCTGGTCGTTTGCACATTGACGAAAACTTGATGGGAGAATTGGTCGCGATTAAAAAAGCCGTGAACCCGACCGAAATTCTTTTGACGGTCGATGCCATGACCGGTCAAGACGCGGTCAACGTTGCCACCGAATTTAACCAAAAACTGGATATTTCCGGCGTCGTCTTAACCAAGTTGGATGGCGACACCCGCGGTGGTGCGGCGATGTCCATTCGTTACGTAACCGGCAAACCAATTAAATTTAGTGGTACCGGCGAAAAGATGGGCGACATCGAACCCTTCCACCCCGACCGCATTGCCCGCCGTATCTTAGGTATGGGCGACGTCTTAACCATCATTGAAAAAGCCCAAGCCGTGGTTACCGAAAACGAAATGAAACGCATGGAAGAATCTTTCCGCCGTAATGCGTTTACTTTGGACGATTTCTTACAACAATATGACAATCTCGCCAAGATGGGTAACTTGGACGAAATTTTGGAAAACCTTGGTGGTGCCATGGGTGGGCAAGTCAAATTCGGCAAACTGGACGAAGCCGCGATGGCACGCAACAAAGCCATTATCCAATCCATGACCATGGAAGAGCGTGTCAATCCCGATATTATTAAATCAAGTCGTAAACAACGCATTGCCGCCGGCAGTGGTACTTCAATTCAAGCCGTGAATCAATTGTTAAAACAATTTGAACAAGGTAAACTATTGATGAAACAATTCGGTGGCGGCAAAATGCGCCGTTTTAGATAAAAGTCGATTGGGCGTTCCGCAAGGTTGTAAGTCCCAAAAAAAATTTTAACGAAAGGAGGAGCAGAAAGAAAGCATGGCAGTTAAAATCAGACTGACAAGATTAGGCGATAAAGGAAATCCCTTCTACCGTGTAGTTGCGGCTGACAGTCGTTCTCCACGTGATGGCAAGTTCTTGGAAGTCATCGGAACTTATAATCCGTTGAAAGAACCAGCTGAAGTAAAGTTGGACAAGGACTTAGCACAAAGTTGGCTTGATAAAGGCGCTACCCCAACCGACACCGCAAAGAAAGTGTTGGAAATGGCTGGCGTTTTGAAAGCAACTAAATACACCCCCAGTGCAAATCGTGTCAAAAAAAATCAAAAAACACAAACTTCAAAAGAAGAAAAGAAATAATTAAAAGGAACTTAAAATGAAACAAGTAATCGAATTGATTGTAAAAAGTTTAGTCGAAAATCCAGACAAAGTTGTTTTGGAAGACATCGTTGACGGTGACAATGTGACCGTTAAAGTTAAAGTTGCTGACGGCGACATGGGTCGTGTCATTGGTAAAGGTGGCGCTACTGTAACCGCAATCCGTACCATTTTGAAGAACTGCAACAGCCGTGACGGCAAACGTTACTTCATCCAAATCGGTGACGAAGTTCGTGCTCCACGTAAAGAAGTTCAAAACGCAAGTTACTAATTAACCTTGCATATAAATGAAATACGAAAGGAGAAATTAAAAATGGCAACAAGAAGTAAAGATTATTTTGGTTTGGATTACATTGTCAGTTTAATCTTGGCAATTATCCCAATCACTTCATGGATTTGCGGTTTCGTTACCCGTTTTCAAGAAGGTAAAATCGTGGCTGGACTTTTGCGAGTCTTTGTGCCAACCGGTATCGTGATTTGGATTTTGGATATCGTTTTCATGATTACCCGTCGCCAAATTTTCCGTTTGTTGAACATTTAATCAAATTCACAAACAAACAAAAACCGCTTCAATCAGGAGCGGTTTTTTTGTTATACTGTTTTATGCAACCATTAGGCGGCGGCTGGGACGAATTATTAGCACCATTATTTGCGGACGAACATTACACCAAAATCCGCAATTTTTTGAAGACCGAATACGCGACCCGCACAATTTATCCGGACATGTACGATTTGTATAACTGCTTTCGCCTGACCCCATTGAAAGACATTAAGTGCGTCATTTTGGGGCAGGACCCTTACCATGAACCGGGGCAAGCCCACGGACTGTGTTTTTCGGTCAAGCCGGGCGTACCTTTGCCACCCTCGCTACAAAATATCTACCAAGAAATTCACAACGATTTAGGCATTACCGAACCAAACTCGGGCGACCTGACCAAATGGGCAAAACGTGGCGTTCTGCTTTTGAACACTACTCTGACGGTACGCGCCCACCAAGCTAATTCACACGCAAACTGTGGCTGGGCATGGTTTACCGATCACGTAATTAAACTAATCAGCGACCACACGCAGCACACAGTCTTTTTATTGTGGGGTGGCAACGCCCGCGGCAAAGTCCCGTTGATTGACGCCAGCAAGCACTTAATCTTGCAGTGCGCCCATCCATCCCCGCTTTCGGTCTACCGCGGTTTTTACGGCTGTAAACATTTTTCCCAAGCCAACGCCTACTTAACCCAACATGGTAAGACGCCGATTGACTGGGACTTAAACCATTAGTCTTTAATCAGCGCAAGTATGCCCTGCTTTTTTGCTGGTGGTAAATGACTAATTAAATCTTGTAATTCAGTATCAATATTCCAATCTTGGATGTTCGGCGCAAAGAAGTGTTCCAGCGAAAAGTGGCAAACTTCTAAAATCTTCAACAACTTTTCTACCGTCAAAACGATACGACCACTTTCGACTTGCGCGATATACTGTGCGCTCATCCCAATGCGGAAACTTAATTCACGTGCCGATAAATTGGCACAGTTGCGCACATAGCCAATCCGATATAAAATTTCCTTCATGTCCATATACTTATATTTTAATTAACCCACTAAACTTATGCGTCAGTAGGAAACATAATTTTTATCGAAAATTTGAAAAATAAGTAGTCACACACATAAATTATTGTTAAAATGAATATTATCAGTGTTCATAGTGAATACTCATAATAATTTTTATGTACGAAAAACACAAATAAGGAGGACTTTATGCAAATCAACCCCGTGATGGAAGTTATCTATGCTGCTTTTAAGTTAGAAATTGCTAATCAGTTTTTTTTAACCAATAATTCCTTGGTGGTCACCTTTCCCGACCAAACACATGCGGTCATCAGCGCCCCACAAGTCAGCCCTGCGCCGGACGATTTGAACCATGAGCCACCAGTAATTCCGTCATTAAACGACCAACACACATTCCATTATTTACACCAACATGATTTTGACAACCAAACGGACGAACTGCTAACTTTGCAAAGTTTGGACGACTGCCGTTCATATTTAGACGACATTTGCGAAAATCTGCTCAGCGTTCCCACCCGTAATTTCGAAGTCACTTTCCCCAACGGCACGGTCTATTTAATCACAGTTGATAAAATTTAATTACAATAACACTGTTCATTAAAAAAAGCCGGCGCGTACCGACTTTACTTGCTGGTGGCCGGGGTGGGACTTGAACCCACACATCGTTGCCGATATCGGATTTTGAGTCCGACGCGTCTGCCAATTTCACCACCCGGCCAAATCTATTTTTCAGTATATAACAAACAAATTCATTTGTCAAAAACAAATCACATTGACAACCAAAAGCAAAATTGTTAAATTTTTATTATTCGGGAGTTTAGCGCAGTTGGTTAGAGCAACCGGCTCATAACCGGTCGGTCCGCGGTTCAAGTCCGTGAACTCCCACCACTTTAACAACAAAAAAACTCCGTCGTCGTGGCGGAGTTTTTTAGTATTGGGTTGATTGAAATTATTTAATTTCAATTTGATGACGCACAGGTTTATTTTCTTTCGGAATCAAAATGGTTAAAACCCCGTGATTCAACGAAGCATTGATTTTGCTTTCGTCAATTTCACCAACATAGAAACTACGCGAGCAGGAACTTGTTACACGTTCACGGCGCAAGAATTTGCCACCTTGTTTCGCGACTTTGTTTCCAGTAACCGTCAAATAGCCGTTTTCAAAATTGATGCCCAAATCGCTGCGTTCAAAGCCGGGCACTTCGATTTTGAATTCGTAACCATTGTCGGTTTCCTCAATATCGGTGCGCATCATATTTTGTAATTGATTCATCTCTTTGCGGAATGGGCGATCGAAAAATAATTCATCCCACAATGGGTGAAACAACCCCGTATCGTAATCAGTGTACAACGACACTTCGCGATCTTTATGATTATGATTTTTCATTACTTCCTCCTTTTGTTTTCTTTCATCATTTTTCATAATTTTCCCCTCCTTTATTTTATTATTTGGAATAACACTATTTGTTATTCTTGCTACTGTTATATACCTAATTGCTAGCACTGTCAACTGTTTATTGCTAATTTTTTAATACTGTTCGGGGATGTCGTTCAAGATTAACAAAACATCACCACTTTTTAGCAGACGCGGATAATACACTTTGGCGGCTTCACGGTCAGACACATACACCACCTCCCCGTGCCAACCGCTTAACCCCCGCACGAAATCTTCCCGATTAAGTTTCCCCACCACAATCACGGCATCCGCTACATTTTTAATTTGCCGGCATAGTTGCAAATGCGCCGCAGTCGTATGTAGACCTTGTTCCACAAAACCCGGTGTTTGCACCACCTTACGCGATTGGTAACTGCTCAATACCTTCAACGCCGCCGTCGCGCTGGCAGGATTAGCGTTATAACTATCGTCCAAAATGATGATACCGTTGGGTGCCACCATGCGCGCCAAACGGTGCGGAGTTGGTTGTAAATTTAAAGCCACGCGCTTAATCATGGCGGACGTAATCCCCAACCGTCGCGCTAACGCCGCCGCCAACTGGATGTTCTTTTGTTGATGTTCGCCCAGCAATGCGGTCTGGTAAGTTGGCTGTTCCGCCGCTTTAACCAAAACCAAGTGCGGATGCGCCAGCTTCCGACACCACGGGTTATCACCATCGGTAACCGCAATTCCATCGGGTGGCAGACAAGCAAACAATTCCCCCTTGGTACACACAATGTTAGCCAAACTGCCAAAGGTCGCCAAGTGGCATTCCCCAATGCTGGTTACAATACCATGGTCGGGCTTTACCAGTTCGCACATTTCGCGGATTTCGCCCACATGACGCGCACCCATTTCCATGATTAAAACTTGAGTGTCAGGTTGCAAATTTTGGTTCACGGTACGCGCGAAGCCCATCGGCGTGTTAAAACTGGCGGGACTGGCAACCACTTTATATTTGGTACTGAGCATGGCGGCCAAAATGTTTTTGACCGAAGTTTTTCCGTAACTACCCGTAATTCCAATTTTAATCAAGCCCGAATGGCGCGCCAAAGTACGTTGCGCCTTTTTCAACCAGTAACGCTGAATTTGCCGTTCCCACGGCTGTAAACACCAGTTCGCTAACGCCACTGTCCGGGCTAAGCAACAACACGGCAACCCCAAACCCAACACACACAGCAAGACGGTGACCGCCCGTAAGCGTTTAACCCGTGCGGTCAGATTAAATTTTCCCGTGGTACTTTTTTCCACCAAGCGCCAATATGCCGGATTGTGATAACCCGCAATTTGCATTTTATACAAGTAATTTTGCAACCGCTTACGCATCTTGACCCGCCAAAAATTTTCTCACATCACAAATAAAGCGCGCCGACTTTTCCAAATAAGCAAAATGTCCCGCGTGACGATAAATCCGCGTGATGGCTTGCGGTAGCAATTTTTCTAAACGCCGACATTGTTCTAACGGCGTATCTTTATCACGCGCGCCCCAAACCAATAACACGGGTGCGGTAATTTGTCCAAACTCCCAACTTAAATCACGGTTAATTATGTTGCGAAAAGTTTGTTTGCCGTTTGCATCCAGTCGCCGATAATCCGCGCTGCCACCCTGAATTTTCCAACCCAACCGCCGGCAAAATTTGTACCAACGAATCCGCCACCACACACGAAAACGCCAACGCGGTTTCAAACCCGCCGCGCCGGTTAAAACAATGCGCGTAAATAACTTGGGGTGTCGCGCGTTCAAGACCGCCACCAAGCGCGCCCCAAACGAATGCGCAATTACCACACAGCGTGTCACCCGTTGCGCTTGTAAATAAGCATCAACTTCATCAGCATAGTCTTCCAGGGTATAAACCTTGGCGGGCGGACACGGTAAACTCGGGGTTAAAACGCGGTAAGGTTGACCAGCAGAGTCTGTCGCTTGCATTAAAAAATGGCTGATGGGCGCGAAGCTATCTGCGTTACCACCCCAGCCATGCAAAAACAAAATTATCGACACATTGTTATATATGCAACATTACATCGTACGGTCATCGTTTTGTTTTTGATTTTCCATCAAGGTCTCTTCCGCTTGTTTCACGTGGGCGTGGTGTTTCAAATGTCCCAAACGCAAACCCAAAGTTTTCTTCTTTTTTAATTCCAAAATTTCGTCAACTTCTTCGTTCACTTCTTCATGTGTGACGTAACTGGTTAAATTATGTGGATTGTAAATCATCTTCAACTCCTTTGTGGTTAGGCTTTAGTATGCACAACAAACTCGCCATTGTAAAGCGGTTTAATCGCGAACGGCGAAACTGTATCGCCAGACTGTAACTTACGCATGGCTTCGTCCACGTTAATTTCATTTTCCAACGCCACCAACGGAATTTTTTGCGCGTAAGCAAACGCTTTGGCCACCGCCAAACCGACGCGGATTCCCGTCCAAGAACCCGGTCCCGCAACCACCGCCACCGCATCAAATTTTTTGACACCCAATTCACGGATTAACGGGTTAATGTTTTTGTCGTGTTGGCGTTGTTCATCGCAAGTTTTGGTCACGGTAATTTTACCGTCCACCGCCAAAGCCACCACTAACTGGGTTTTCGTACTATCAATTAAGAGTAAATTCACGGTTGCCGTCCTCCTTGACTGTAATGTTGACGTGCATGGCGTCCGGAAAATCTAAACCATTCGGCCATTCCACAAAAACATAGTTTCCCGCGACACACAGGTCTAACAAGCCAATACTATCCAAAACTTGGTTCAAGTCACAGTTGCCATCTTCACACAAGCGGTACAAGTCTGCGTGGTAAATATTTTCTGCGTACTGGTTAATCACGGTATAGGTCGGACTGCTGGTAAGCGCATGCGGACAAATAATCCGTACAATCTCCCCCACTAAGGTGGTTTTCCCCGCACCCATCGGACCAGACAACAAAACTACGCCACCGTTATTTTTCTGTAACTGGTGGGCAATTTGACGGGCGAACGCTTGCGTCGTGCGGAGATTCATGCGGTATTGTAGCAGGTTTTAACGGCGTTGCAAAGCGGGTTATCGCCGCCATGGTAAACACCAAGCACGCCACCACTAAATAGTAGGTATTCAAGCGCACAAAATAACTCATCAGCAATAACACAAAACCCGCCATGACAAAACCTTTGGTGCGTTCCCGACTGAACACCCGCCGCCACAAATCGCGTAAGACTACCCGCCAATTCCGCCGTGGTTTTTTGGGAGCATTTTTCCACGCTAACCAAAATTTGCGTCCCACGGTTAACTCAAAAATCAGATTAAAACTGACCGTCAAAAACAGCGAAAAAACAAAATTTCTGAGTAATAATTGCAGCACGACAAACATAAAAAAACCGCGTGCAAAAATGTCACCAAGGTACCCCACTTTCGACATTAAAATTTATTATTGACAACTGGGTTGCAAAATTGCATAATACCTCACTTTTTAATTGCTATTTAGCAAAAAATTTTAAGTAAAAGGTAGGGTTTTATGCAGTGGCAAAATTCACAGGAGAAAAAATTATCGAATTAAAAAACATCGTAAAAATCTACGATAAAGAAAAGGTCGTAGACGATGTTTCCTTATCCATCAAAAAAGGCGATTTCGTAACCATTCTGGGACCATCCGGATGTGGTAAAACGACCCTTTTGAGGATGATTGCGGGTTTTGAAAAGCCGACCGAAGGCGCCATCTATTTGGAAGGTGTGGACGTGACCAACATTCCGCCATACAAACGTAACATTAACACGGTGTTCCAAAAGTACGCTTTGTTCCCGCACTTGAATGTTTTTGACAACATTGCTTATGGTTTGAAATTAAAAAGAGTGCCGGACGAAACCGCGAAAAAGGGTTATCGTTTGCTCAGCCAAAAAGAAATTACTGACAAAGTCAACCGCGCTTTGAAGATGGTCGACCTGGAAGATTATGGTCACCGCGACATTGACAGTTTGTCCGGTGGTCAACAACAACGTATCGCGATTGCGCGTGCGATTGTTAACGAACCCAAAGTTTTGCTTTTGGACGAACCTTTGTCCGCTTTGGATTTGAAGATGCGTAAAGAAATGCAAATCGAATTACGTCGTTTGCACAAAGAATTGGGTATTACCTTTATCTACGTTACCCACGACCAAGAAGAAGCCATGACCATGAGTGATACCATCGTGGTTATGCGTGACGGCGAAATCCAACAAGTCGGTACGCCGAAAAAAATCTATGACGAACCGCAAAACGCTTACACCGCGGACTTCATTGGTCAAAGTAACATTATCTCCGCTAAAATGATTCGCGACAAAGTGGTTGAATTCTTCGGTCACAAATTCTCTTGCTTAGACAAGGGCTTCAAACCGAATGAACCGGTCGACGTAGTGGTTCGTCCGGAAGATGTGGAAATCAACCCCGCTAAGCCACAATTTGAAGGTGTGGTCATGAACTCGGTCTTCAAAGGTAACTTCTACGACTTAACCATTGTATTGGATGATTACGAAATGTCGGTTATCGACACCAAAACTTATCCGCTTGGTGAAAAAGTTAAAATGGCGATTGAACCCGATGGCATCCATGTAATGCCAAAAGAAGCATTGACCAACGAATACGAAACCGAAATTACCGGCGAAAACACGATTTCGATTGGCGATGTTGACTTTGAATTTGTTCCTGCCAAAGGTCAAACCTTTACTAAGGGCGACAGAGTCGTGGCTACCATCGACTTTAACAAAATAGAATTAACCGACGACGAAGAAGAAGGACAAATCAGCGGTAACATTACCGATATGATTTATAAGGGCAAATACTGGCAAGTTAAAATCTGGCTTGACAACGACACGGCGTTAATCGTGGATACGCCGTACGACTGGGACGCCGACGATCGCGTCGGACTGGTCATCAAAAAAGAAGATATTAAGGTGCGCCACGATGAAAAAGATTAATTTTAATTCTCGCAGTTTATTTGCCTTGCCCTATGTCATTTACATGACCATCTTCGTGGTCATTCCCCTGTTCATGTTGTTGTTCTTTGCTTTCTTCGGTGAAGGCAGTTTTTCCTTCGCCGAAATTGGAGCTTTCTTTACCGACGGTAGCCAATGGGCAACCGTGGGTCGCAGTTTGCGAATTGCGTTGGTTGCTTCACTGTGGTGTATCTTAATTGGCTATCCGTTAGCTTACGCCATCGCGAAAATTAAATCTAAAACTGTTCAATACATGATTTTGATGGCGGTGGTCGCGCCAATGTGGATTAACGGCTTATTACGTACTGTTGCGTTAAAAGACTTTATCACCACCATTACCGATTTAATTGCGAACATTGCGGATACCGAAATTGACCCGACCGGCGAAACTTTGTTGACCTTAGGTTTAATCATTGACTACTTACCGTTTATGTTAATGCCCATCTACTTGGTTATCACCGGCATTTCCAAATCTTATTTGGAAGTCAGCGCGGACCTCGGAGCTTCCCCGTTCATCACATTCTTCAAGGTCACTTTACCGCTTTCCATGTCCGGTATCATCAGTGGTTTCTTAATGGTTTTCACACCTGCTGTTTCCACCTATTACATGAGTGAATACTTGGGCAACCAAAGCACTTTCATGATTGGCGAACAATTAAACACTATGTTCACCAAGGACAACAAGTCCGGTGCTGCGGTCATTGCTTTGGTCTTGTTAGTTTTGGTCGGCGTGTCCGTCTTTATCGCCAACCAACTTTCCCGTATCGGTAACAACAAAAAAGGAGGTATCGCCTAATGGGTATCACAATCATTTGTTTAGTTATGGCTATCCTTTACCTGCCCATTTTGTTTTTGGTAGGTTCATCATTCGCCGGTGGTTGGACGTATTACCAACAACTTTTTACCACCAGTGAATATATGGAAGCCGTCAGAAATACCTTGTTAATTGCGGTTATTGCTTCTTTGGTTGCGACCATTATCGCTTCCATGGCAGCCACCGGTATTTTGTACATGAGCAAACGTACCCGCGCAATTACCATGGCGGTCAACCAACTACCTGTCATCAACGCGGATATCGTCACTTCATTTGGTTTGGTTTTGTTGTTTGTCAGCGTGGGCATGACCAACTTGGGCTTGTTAAAATTATTACTGGCACACGTGTTAATTGCCCTGCCGTTCTGCTTGTTAACCATCTTGCCCAAAATGCGCCAATTAGACGCGAACTTAATTGATGCCGCGTTGGATTTGGGCGCATCGCCGTTCAAAGCGTTTACCAGCGTCATTGTACCACAACTGGTTCCTGCCATGGTGCAAGCGTTCTTATTGGGCTTCACTTTGTCCTTGGATGATTTCGTTATCACCCAATACAACAACAGCGGGGTTCCCACGATTTCCACGGTTGTTTACGGTGCTATCAGCCGTCGCGACATTCCCAAGGCGTTCTACGCTTTAACCACCATTATCTTTATCGTAATTTTGCTGGTGTTAATTGTCATGAACTTGAACGCCGCCCGTGTGCGTAAAGGCATCAAAATCAGCCGTAAAGTTACCGCAGTCGCTTTGGCAGCCGTTATCTTACTGGCGACCGGTGGTCTCATTCCAATGATTATCTCGCACTTTACCCCACGCGAATTGGTTTTGAAAGTTTATAACTGGGAAGACTACATTGCCAGCACCAGCCACGGCGCCAAAGGTATCGACTACGACTTATTGGAAGAATTTGAAGCTTACTACCGTGATGTTTTGAAAGAAAAAGGTGTTAAAAACGCTGACAAATTCCGCGTCGAATACCACACCTTTACCGATAACGAAGAATTGTATTCCAAAATTAACACCCAACATTCTGACTATGATGTGATTTTCCCGTCCGAATACATGGTCGAAAAAATGGCGAACGAAAACTTAATCCAACCAATTGACACTACCCTGATTTATAACTATGCCGATTTAGACAACGCCATCATGCAACGAACATCTGATTTCACCGCGGTTGATGGCAACACCGACCAAGCCTGGGCGATTCCGTACATGGTCGGTACCGTCGGTATTATGTACGACCGCAATGTCATTGACGCAATGGCGGAAAAAATGCCGGAAGACAAAAAAAAGATTACCGCAGACGATTTTGAAGCCTTGTTGGAAGAATACGGTTTCGGCGTCTTGTTCGGCGAAGGTGGCACCGATGTTTTCAAAGGACACATCACGATGAAAAAATCCGCCCGTGACTCCATCGGTATCGCCATGATTTACGGCGCACAAAAACAAAGTAACGACGAACACAAAATCGATGACAGTGCTACCTATTTAGCCAACATTGAAAACGACGACGATAACACTTTATTGTCCAACATCTTGAACATGGACGGCGATTACAAAATTGACTTAGCGAACGAAATTTTAATGGAACAAATTCGCGTCATGAACCCGTTGTACGAAAACGATAACGGTAAAAAAGGTTTCGAAAAACAAAACAACCGCTACAATTACAAAAAAAGCAACGGAACACTGGCTTACGGTTTGTATTGGAGTTGCGACGCCGGCTTAACCATGATGGCGGTAGACGAAGAACACGAAGACGACGAAGAATTCGAAAACCCATTACGTTTCTACGCTCCACAAGGTACCAACCTGTGGACGGATAACTTCGCCATTCCGACCTACGCCGAAAATTTGGACGCCGCGTACGCTTTCATTAACTTTATGTTAGACGATGAAAACGCCGCCCGTAACATTGATTACGTGGGTAGCCAAATGGTTTCCACTGGTGACGAAATTGACCTTTTGAAAGCCAGTTACTATGTCCCAGGTTATACCCCGATTTACGAAAATGACGACGAAGAAAATGGCGAAGTGATTGATTTCACCTACGACCCAGCCGAAACCGATGCTGACCCTTTTGAAGAATACGACGTCAACTTGGCAATTGCCGTTTTCCCGTCCAACGACAATATCAAATATTCGGCGATTATGCACAACTTTGACCAAGCCAAAGAAAACGGCGTCAACAATCTGATGTTAGATGTTCAAAATAAAGCGGCTGAATTAACCGAAGACAGTTCCTCGGGCAACCTGTTCTTAATCGTCTTGGCAATCTTGGTGATCGCTGCGTTCGCTTGGTGGGGCATCTACAAACTTCTCCACCGTCGCCCGCGCCAACTCCCCGACACAGTCACCACCAGTCAAAAATAACCACCAACCAAAATGACCGGCCAACCACCGGTCATTTTTTATGCAACAATTCCGACACTACCCATCAGCACCAACCGTACACAAACGCAGCTAACAAAAAACCCGGGTCGCCCCGGGCTTCATGTTCGTTTAATTGATTAAGCGCGTTTGATAACAATGGTTTGTTCAAATACGCCGTCATGGTTGTAATCAAATTGCAATTCGATTTGGTCACCAACATTTTTCAAAAGAACATTAAGAACCATAATCTTTCGACCACATTCCAAGAAATCCACATCTAAATTCGGGGTAATCACTTCACCGTTTTGTTTCATTACAGACTTATCTTGGTAAGTTTCCGGCAACTCAATTTTGATTGTTTTATCCGCCGCGGTAATGGTGTAAATATCTTGGTCCACGACTTGCTTACCATCTACAGTTTTCGCGGTATAGGTTACCGTTACACCAGTCATTCCGCTGTATGGAATCGCAAAACCGCTACATTCGTAAGTTACACCTTCGTGACCGCAAGTGCTACAAATTTCTTTGAGTGCAATTTGAGTCGAACCGGCTTCAGTTTCGCTAATAAAATCGCGATAAACAACGCCGTCCACGCTGTATGTCCTTTCATGTTTATGTCCTTCGGCTTTATATTCAGCACTTAAGTGTGTCGGGTCGTACGGAGTAACCCCGTCGGCCAAGAACATTTGGTGGCAATCGTCACATTCAAAGTGCGCCGGATAACCATTTTCGGTGTGAGTTTTCGCTTTTTCCTGAACCATGGTGCCGTGGTGTTCTAATTGCTCGTCCACGATTGTGTCCGCGGTCAATTCGTGTTCGCACGCTTCGTCCGCAAAGATTTTTTCGCAATCACTGCATTGATAGTATGCAATGTGACCCGCGTGTTGGCAATCCGCACGGTCCGCGTCATGTTTTACCGGATTATGTTGATAACCCAAATCAACATTCTTAAGTAAACCATCCCCGTCTTCGCTAGAGAAATTTTGTTCGCAGTTTTTACAATGCCAATGTTCCTTACAACCGGCTTTCGTACAACTTGGTGTCTTGGCTGGCACATATTCCATATCATGTAACAAATGGCTATTATCAATGCGCAAATCCGCCAAGGTCAACACTTCGGCTTTACCGTCCGCATCACGGAAGTTGCGGTGGCATTTTTCGCATTTATAGTAGGCTTGGCAACCTTCTTGCCCGCAGGTTGCGTTCACTTGGTCCACTTTCTCTAATTCATGTTCGCACGCTAAAACGTACTTACCATCCGATAATAAACCACTTTCGCTACTGTTACTATCGGTAGCCGCACTGGCTCCGTGACCATTCCACATAATGGCCATACCAATCCCCATACCGGCAACTCCGGCAACCAGCAAGAATGCAATTTGTTTGAAAATTTTTAATTTCATTTGCTTTCCCCCTTTCCTTTTCAGAAATAGGATAACATACAACCTGAAATTTTCCAATAAGTAAACGCAAATCTCCGTAACAAATTTTTTACGGTTAATTTAACCCACAATTCAAGACCCTTATTTTGGTGCGGCCGAGAGGGTTTGAACCTCCACATCTCGCGATACAGGATCCTTAGTCCTGTGCGTCTGCCAATTCCGCCACGGCCGCGTAGCCAAATTGTAACCCGAAACACGCAAAATGTAAAGCACACAGCAACAAAAAAGCCGACCTAGAAAGTCGACTTTTGCACAATTTTTTGTACGGTTTGCCAGTAGTTTGCCCGTGGTACCGGCGCGCCCGCCCGCACAGGAATTTCCGCAATTACTTTGCCGTTATCCGTCACCATGATTTTGCCGAGGTCGGTCGTCCCATCCAAAGGCGCGGTCACCGTGTCCGGAATTTCGGTTGCAAGCGCTAAATTCACCGTATTCTTTTTCGGCGTCAAATAATAATAATTTTGCGTCGGATACAAGTCCACGGTTTCGGTGACCGCATTCTTAACTGTCACAGTCTTTACGGGCACAGTCGCGTCCACCAGTAACTGGTTTTCAAAATTTTGGCACGCGTAATCCAACAAAGCACTACTTTCGTTAAAACGCGTCTTGCTGCTCGGGGCACCGATAATCACCGCAATCGATTCAATGTCACCTCTTTTGGCTGCCACCGTAATGCAGTGTCCGGCTTCGTTCGTGAAACCCGTTTTACCACCCAAGCAACCTTGATAACGGCGGATTAACTTGTTCGTGTTGGTCAAACCCGTGATGCGTCCACTGGGGTGCGTCAAGTCATACATCCAAATTCGGTTAAAGTCTCCGTAGTGTGGCGATTGCATAATGGCTTGGTACATGGTCGCCATATCGCGTGCACAGGAATACGCCCCCGGAGTGGGCAAACCAGTACAATTGACAAAGTTGGTATCTTTACAGCCTAAGCCCCGCGCAAAAGCGTTCATCTGCTCGACGAAACCTTCCACCGAACCCGCCAAGTGTTCCGCCAGCGCGACGCAACTGTCATTTGCGGAAGCAACAACAATGGACTGCACCAAATCGTGCACACTGTACTCACTGCCCGCATCCAAAAAGGCCTGACTGCCACCCATACTGGACGCACGTTCGCTGACCAGCACCATGTCGTCCATTGTGATTTTACCTTCCGCCAACGCTTGATAAATCACCCCCAAGGTTGCTACTTTGGTCATCGAGGCAATCGGCAAATGTGCCTCCGCATTTTGAGCGAACAAGACTTTACCGCTGTTGGCTTCCAACAGGAACGCCGCTTTGGCAGTAATCACCGGTGCATCCGGATAGTTTTCCACCGCCTGCATTTGCGGTTGTTCAATTGCAACTTCGGGCGCAGCCACCGCCACTTTGCTTTGTAAGGGACAACAATAGCCCAATCCCAACATCCCACACATGGTTCCTGTTGTTAAAACTGCCGTTAAAATTTGTTTTACTTTCATAATCCTATCATGTGAGATTTAACGCGGTTTATACACAATTTTCCCGAGTACCGTCCAAAAGACCAAATATTCTAAAAACCCTAACCCGACCGCCACGACAATTAAAACTCCCGCCCCGCGTAAAACATCTAACCATGCTTTACCCTTGGTGCATTGCTGCTCACGAAAGTTTGCGCCACACTGTAACGCCCACAACATTCCCGCCAAAATTACTGCCGTAACCACCAGCAACCACAGTAAATAAAAAATAATTAACAATAGCGCGGTAAAACTGTAATAAAAAAACGTCCACCACACCGCAATGGCTAGCCAATAACCATGTACCATGATGACCGGAAAAACCGCGTAAGCCGTGACCCGCGCAAGCAAGGCGAACATCAAAACCACCAACACGGGTACCGCAATGGACAACACGCGTTGCCAAATAAAACTACCCATCGAACTGCCAATAGCGGTCGCGTTCAAAATGTTACCATCAATTAAATGGTAGTTAATGTCCCCCACTGTTACGTCGGTCACGAAGATTGTAACAATCCCCAGCACGACCCCTGCGACCAACCAGACCACCAACCAAATCAAGGTCGTTTTGTATTTTTGCCACTGCACACGCAAAGTGCCTAACAAACGGTCCCACCATGGTTGCATAAATAATTTATATGTTTTCGTGACATGATAATTGCGGTATGAAACTGATGAAAAACTTTCGTTTTTGGCGCGGTATTATGGGTGCGCTGTTGGCTTTTAGCATTTACACTTTACTGGTCGTGCCTTTGGTCCACGGGATAACTACGCCGAACACCATTACTTTAACCCCCAGCGAATACGCCGCCCGCGCGGATGTTTCCCCCAGCACTGTAACCGGTAACGATACCGACACTGAAAAATACATTACCGTCAAATTGTTGGGCTTAATTCCGATTAAAAAAATTTTGGTCGACATTTTGCCGTTTGACACCATTTTGGTCGGTGGCATGCCGATTGGAATTTGCGGCGAAATTGATGGCGTCTTGGTTACCCACGACACCGCGGACGGCACCTTACAAAAAGGCGACTTAATTCAAACTGTGGATGGACTGACGGTAAAAAGTTGTGCCGACTTTACCAACGCCATTGCCAACAAAAGTGCGGTTGAGATAACTCTGATTCGCAACGGCACCACTCTGAAACGTCATTTTATTCTCGACGAAGAATTAGGTTTACGCGATACGACTAACGGCGTGGGAATGTTGACCTTCATCAATCCTGAAAATAACCAGTTCTCTGCGCTGGGTCACCAAATGACCGATTTTGAAACTGGCACAGCGGTCAACCTACGCGGGGGCGCTGTTCACACGGTCAGCACTTACGGCATCATCAAAACCCAAGGCAAACAAACCGGCGTTCTGCAAAGTTCGGTACAAGCCAACGCCACCCCGCAAGGCAGTATCACCCAAGGCAACTACTTTGGCATCACGGGTTGTTTAACCCCGGACAGCACAATTCTCGATACAGCAACCACCACTATGCCGGTGGCAACCCGCTATTATGTCCACCCTGGTAAAGCCACCCTGCGCACTTCATTAGATGGCACCACCGTGGAAGAATTCGACTGTGAAATTTTGAAAACACGCTACCAAGAACGGCGCCGCAACAAATCCATGGTCATTCGCATTACCGACCCGCGCTTATTGGATGCGACCGGCGGAATTATCCACGGTATGAGTGGCAGTCCCATCATCCAAGACGGACACTTGGTTGGCGCCTTAACGCACGCCCTCACCCACGACCCCGCCAAAGGTTACGCCCTTTACATTGATTTTATTGCCCACTAAATCAACAAAAAAGACCTCACATTACGCGGGGTCTTTTTCCATCATCAATTTTGCTGATTATACTAATTTGGCATGTCCCGTAAACTTGAATTCCACGCTGCTCGCAACGTTTTCAATCAACGCGTACCATGTATGATCACTGGGCGTAAAATTATAAACCGCCGCGATAGCTTGGCCTTCGGCTGAATCCGAAGCCACAAAATCATAAGACTGACCATTAACTTCAACTTTCAAATCGCCAATTGACATAGTTGCATTTATGATGTCCTCTTGTGACATTCCCTCAAACTTTTCTGGTTTATCAAGTGAAACTTCCAAACAAACATCATATTTATCCTGTTCCCAATCATAGGTTAGATAGGTTGGTTGCTCACAATTCAAAAGATAATATAATGTAGCATCATTACTGGCGGTATCCGCCTTGATGTCTTCCGCCTTGGTTCCGCTGGGAATACCTCTAGCCACAACCTGGAAAATCATATCGTCATTAAATTTCTGTAAACTAATTTTCATTTTTGAACTTTGACCACAAGCCGCGAAAGTCACCGCCGTAATCAAAACCAACACCAAACTTGCCACTACATTTAAGATTTTCTTTTTCATAAAAACCTCCCTGTCACATTATATATGACAACCAACCGACCGGGCAAGTAAATAAAGACTTACAATTGATTAAGGTATTTAATTGCATTCGTCGCGGCTACAGCACCATCGCCCGCTGCGGTCACCAATTGGCGCACGGTTTTGGTACGACAATCGCCCGCCACAAAAATTCCCACGGTTCCCGTTTGACAACTTTCGTCCGCGATAATGTAACCATGTTGGTCAAGTTCCACTAGGTTGGCAAATTTTTCATTTTCTGGCACACGCCCCACCGCCACAAATAAACCGTCCACGATCAATTGTTTTTCCACACCATTTTGGGAAATTTTAACACCCGTCAGTTGTTTTTCGCCCCAAAGTTCCACTACTTGTGCGTTCGGGATAATTTCCACATTGGACCTGGCTTGAATTTGTTCCACTAAGGCCGCTTCTCCGCTAAATTGCTCGCGACGATGAATCATGTAAACCTTTTGTGCTAAATCGGACAAATAAAGCGCATCGCCCAAAGCGGTATTGCCGCCACCAACTACCGCCACGATTTTGTTTTTGAAAAATGCACCGTCACAAGTCGCGCAGTACGAAATACCTTTACCAATCAATTTTTCCTCGTTAGCCAATCCCATTGTGCGGTTTTTGGAACCGGTTGCAATGACGACGGTTTTGGCCAAATAGACATTTTGGTTGGTCTTGATTTGTTTTTCTGTACCGTCAATTACTTCCATGACATTTTCAAATTTGATTTCCACACCTAAACTCACGGCTTGTTCGTAAATTTTGGTGGCAAATTCAAACCCCGAAATTCCCATCGCAGCGGGATAGTTTTCAATACTTTTGGTCGACACAATTTGACCACCATAAGTTCGGCTCTCCAAAACCAAAATTTTTTTGTTAGCCCGGCGCCCATAAATCGCGGCGGTTAAACCCGCAATCCCGGCACCAATCACTACCATGTCATAGGTCATGCTTGTTTTCCTTTCAACAAATCTTGCAAAACAGACTTCGGCGCAAAACCCACATTACGGGTTAGCTCTTGTCCGTCCCGCAACAAAACCACACACGGAATCGACATCACGCCGTACTCACGCGCCAAACCTTGGTTTTGATCCACATTCACGGAAACAAATTTGACAGCTTTTTCTTCGTTCGCCAACTGCTCCAAAACAGGTTTTAACATTTGGCATGGCCCACACCAGTCTGCATTAAAGTCCACTACTACTAAACCCTTTTGGTTGATAACCTCACTTTCAAAATTATTTTCATCAACGATTTGCATTTTTACCTCCTTTGTTATTGTGCAAATTTTCTATCATAGATATACCACACCGTTCCGTTAAAGTCATTTTAATTCAATTGAATTTTATTCAACTCAATTCGTATAATAAAAAACTGCCAATCGGCAGTTGAATTTATTTCTTTTTATTACGACGAGCGATTTCCGCATCCAAAGCCTGACCAATTGCTTCCAGCGAGAAGTCGTCTTCCGCGGGGGCTTGAACTTCGGATGGTTCAACCGGCAATGGTTTTAATTTTTCGACCGGTTCCACTACTTCGGCTTGTACGTTTTTTTTGGCAGCACGCACCGCGCGTTTCACTTCGCCGATCATGATATTGTCCGCAAACTTATTCAGCAAGTTGACCCGGTCCACGCTCAATAAATCGTCGTCTTCGGTTGGTTCTGCTGTTGTTACTGGTGACGGTTCGCTTACTGGCGTTGCCACTGGTTCTGACATTACTGGTTCCGCGGCAGCATTTTCCTCACTCACCACATCGGAAGCATTAACCGCCACTGGTTGTGGTGTTGTTTTTTCGGTTAAGCGGATAATTTCGCGTTCGTTGTCTACACCGCTCATGACTACCTTAGTTTCGGCTTCTTTTTGGCGGATAATATAATCGCGCACTTCAATGACTTGTTTTTGGGTTAATTCACCCACAGTCACATACAACGGTTTTTTATTTTTACCAAATTTTTCCGGGTAAGCATCAACCACAATGAATGGCTTAGCAATACTTAAAAACGCCACACTATTTTCTTTCAGCGCCATAAAAATTCCGTCACGGTAATTATTTTTCTCTTTATTAAAACGATAGACGAAAAAAGCTAACACTATTTGCAATACTGGCATAATCGCCGCCAAGCCCACGCCCAACAACGGGTTTTTGGTTTCGGTGATGAACAAATTAACACCCACACTGCCCGCCGCCAAAATCACAGAAACAATGGTAATCAACGGCGAAACCACCGGAATATCTTTTTGTCCCACCAAGCGGTCGTATTCTTTGCGGGTCATGCAACGCACTTTACCATCTTTGACCATGACCGGATATTGCCCATCGTCTTGGTCAAATTTGTGCAAAAAGTCGCGGTACAAATACAAAGATTCACGTTCTTTGGCGTCTTCGGGAACGAACTTTGCCTTACGCCACAATTTAGCCATACTGGTTAATTGCACGGCGCAATAGTTTTTTTGGTTATCAATCCGGCGAATGGTGTTAAAAGTCCACCACAAAGCCAAGAGCGCCGTGGCGGCAATAAAACCAATGATGATCAGATTGTATCTGTCCATAGTTCCCCCAAACTTATGTAACTATTTTAACGAAAAAAACATACTTTGGCAAATCATTATCAAACAATCAAAAACCGCCAATTTTCACAACACGTGTCGCAATTTTTGCGGTTTTTACTCTACAACCATGTACTTTTATGTTAAACTATCCTGCATGGAAAAAGAATTTGCCACCAAAGCTGAAGAGGTTGAAAGCAGTTTACGCAAAGGCAGTTTTCACAAAACGATTTTTGCCAAATTTTGCCGTGCCATTAACGAATACAATTTAATCCAACCCCACGACAAAATTGCGGTCTGCATTTCGGGTGGTAAAGACAGCATGCTGATGGCCAAACTTTTTCAAGAACTTAAACGCCACAACAAAATTCCGTTCGAGTTAGTATTCTTGGTCATGGACCCGGGTTACAGCCCCGCCAATCGCCAATTGATTGAAAACAACCTCAAGTTATTAAACATTCCCGCCACTTTTTTCACGACCGAAATTTTTGCCAACGTCGCTCAGGTGGAAAAATCGCCGTGTTACCTGTGCGCACGCATGCGCCGTGGTCACCTGTATCACCAAGCCCAACTGCTGGGTTGTAACAAAATTGCTTTGGGGCACCATTATGATGATGTGATTGAAACCATTTTAATGGGGATGCTTTATGGCGGACAAGTCCAAACCATGATGCCCAAATTATACAGTAGAAACTTCCCCGGTATGGAACTAATTCGCCCCATGTATCTGGTTCGTGAACAAGATATTTTACACTGGCGTGACACGCACCAACTGACTTTCATCCAATGTGCCTGTAAGTTTACCGCCGACAACGCGCACGACGAACACAATTCAAAACGCAAAAGCGTGAAACAGCTGATTGCCCAGTTAAAACAAAACGACCCACAAATTGAACGCAACATCTTCCGCAGCATGGAAAACGTCAACTTAGCCACCGTGATTACTTACAAAGACAAAGACGGCAATTACCACAATTTCCAAGACGACTACCACCCCAAACACTGATTTTTTGGTTACGTTTATTTTTAGCGTATGTTATAATCAGAGTATGAAATATGCATTCAATGTAATTTTTTACAATTTATTCGGCGCCGGGGCTGGTTTAGCGGTCGGTGCTTACTTGGGACATTTACACCAATTATGGGTCATCATTCCAGTCGTCTTGGCGGGTGTATTCCTCATTGCCGCCATCATTACCACGACCATGATTGTAAAAATGGAACGCGCCGCCAAAAATGCTGGTGTCAGCTTGAAACGCAAAGATATTATTTTACAAGCAGGTCAAGAATACACTGTTGCTAAACGCAGCAAAATTCGCCCCGGCGAATACCAAGTCATGTCTACCGACGAAAACGACAAAAGTTTCAATTTACGTATCAACGACTATGTGAAAGAATACAAGCACAATACAACCGTAGTTTTGGCCGAGGGCGATACCATTTCTCCACGTTCGGCTAATGTCATTTTACGTTAAGTAAAATCGTATGATTATAATAAAGTTATGATGAAAAAAATCGGTGCAGTCTTATGTTTATTTTTCGTGGCGGTGGCTTTATCAGCGTGCAACGCTTTTCACGCTGACACAACCAAAAACTATCCGCAAGAAAACCCGCAAGAAACCACAGTTTTTCTGCGTGTTAATACCGACGCAATCCCAGACGGCTCGACTATTGCTGACGAATTAACTAAATGGAAAGCGAACGTTCTCATGCAACAATCCACGGAAGCAACTGCCACCAAGATTATCGACATCAAATATGATACCGAAACCCCCAGCGTTTACCGCGCCGACCTGACCATCCAAAATGTACCAGACTCAGTTTTAACCAAGACCGTGCGCCCGTTCAAAATTACTTATCACCAAAGTATTTACAACCCGATTGCCCTGCTACCGGAGACCGACATTTTCCAATACAATGTTTTGTACAGTTCGGAACGCCGCCACAGTGAGTCTTCTGCTACCGAGTCCGACTACATTGACGGCGAGTACGCCTACTACTGGACGGACGCCACAACGGTTGAATTTACCGACGTGTATCCGAACCGCCCACTTTACATTGTTTTGGTTTTCGCTGGTGCGTTAGTAATTGGCGTCGCAGTTTATCTCATCAGCCGATATTATGATTGTAAAAAACGCAAACACCAGTTATAATAACGATTATGGCAATAGCAGTATTCGGTGACATTCACGGCAACCTCGAAGCCTTGGAAGCCATCTTAAAAGATATTAAGCGCAACCGTAAAATTACCGCGACCTATTATTTAGGCGACGCAATTGTTTTTGGTCCGGACAGCGCGGCATGCTTGCGTTTGTTGCAAAAATATAAAGTCAACTGTGTTTTGGGCAATCACGAACAACGCGTAACCAAATATGATGAGTCCGCCACCGCGATGACCTACGCCAACAAAGATTTAATCGAAGCCACCTTCGCCTCACTCAGTCGCGAAGATTTGGCTTACATTTCTCAAATGCCGTTGGAATTAAAAATCAATTATCAAGGCGCCAACATTTTGTTCACCCACTACTGCCACGACGAAACGGGCAAAGTCATTGACAACCAAATTGAATTTAACGAAAAAGAACTTCAAAAGTATTTCAAAAGTAAAAAATGCGACGTAGTTTTCTTCGGACATTTGCACAAGCGTAAAATCTTGATTGACGAAGAAAAACACTCTTATGTTTTGCAAGGTAGTTCGGGTTGCGTAAAAACCGACACCACTTTCTACACTTTGTTTAATGTTGTTGATAACTACGGCGACGGTAAAAATTTCGATATTTACCGCGTCGATGTGAAATATAACCGCAAACGTTTTGTTGCCAAAATGCAAGCGGCGAACTTACCGGGTAAAGAAATTTATGCGCCGTTCTGCTTCGGCATCGAATTCAATCAAAAGGAGAACCAAAACCATGAACGATGAAATTAAAGAAATTGCGGAAAAATTTTTAACGGAAGAAAAGGTTTCCCCCAAGGCCGCCCTGTTAATGGCCAGTTTGGGTCTGAACAAAAGCGCGGGCGACATTGCAGACATCGCTTACGGTGTTAATTTCAGCCAACACGCATATAACGAAGAACGCCGCCAACAAATGGTGGAATTTTTGGGTTACGCCATGTTGAACTGGCAAATCTTGGCATTAAGCACTGGCATTTCCGCTGACGAAATCGCCAAGCAGTTTTCTAACGAATGGATGACCAAACGCACCGGCAAAGCGTCCATCAAAGCGTTACTTAAACATTTGAAACCAAACACCCACACCACGGAAAACACGGCGGAAGCCAAACCCGCGTTGGATAAAGCCACCCGCGATGCAGCCATCAACAACTTTTTCCGCCAACTGTAATTAAAAATTTACGATCAGCAGTCCGGCGCCCAAGATTAACAAATAAAACGCAAACCACCGCAAATCAATTTTGCGGGTTAAATCTAACATCCATTTAATGGCGATAATCCCCGCAACAAAAGCCGTCACAAACGCCAAAAGAATGTTACCGGTACCTAAATTTTGCAGACTGCCACCGCGTAACAGTTCAAACAGTAATGAACCCACAATAATGGGTATTGACATTAAAAACGAAAAATCCGTTGCCGCGGCTGGTTGCATACCACACAAACGCCCCGTCGTAATGGTCAGTCCACTGCGCGATAAACCGGGTACCACCGCTACGCCTTGCGCCAAACCCACCGCAACCGCCTGCCACCACGGGTTCTTTTCCGGCAGATGCTGTAACTTTTTGCGTAAAACAGTGGGCAACAATAAATAAATTCCCGCAACCATGAACGCATACGGCAAAGCCCGTACCGTAAACAAATGCTCAATCACATCATGAAAAATTAACACTACCACGCACGACACCGTGGTTGCCAACAACAAAAGTCCGGTCGCTTTTTGCCACGGGTGGCGAACCAGTTGCCACAAACGTTTGCGGTAAACTACAATTACCGCCAGCAGTGTCGCCAAATGTAACAACACCGTCAGCAATAATCCGCCCTCCGTAATCCCGAACCAAGTTTCAAATAATAATAGATGACCGCTGGACGAAATTGGCAAAAATTCAGCTAAGCCCTGCACTAACCCTAAAAACACGGCGGCATACCAAGTCATAATCATGTGTATGTTTTCGTTTGGTAAAAAATGGCACCCAGTGTTATCATTTAATATCATGCAAAAAGAAGATTTAATCAAACGTCTGCGTTTATTTGCCGCCATTGCCACCACCCTTTTTGTGGTTATGGTGGTAGCATTGTTGGTGCAGTTTGGTTTTATTGCTAATTATCACAAAGAGATTCGCGACTTGAAAGAAAACAACAACCAATTACAACAAGAAGATGAAAATTTACAAAAAGATGCTGCTTACTATAGTCCCAACGGAGAAGGTCCAAAAGACGAGGGAATTCGCAACGCCGGAGCCCAACAAAATTAAGGTCACGCCATGTCAACCACGAAAGATGAACTGAACGCCAATATCCATGCGGGTCGCCGTCAAAAATTACGCGACCGCTTTTTGGCGAGTGGTCTCGACAATTTCAACGAATGTGAAGTTTTGGAATTCGCTTTAGGCTACTGTATTCCGCGTCAGGATACTAATCCCGCGGCGCACAGTTTAATTGATACGTTTGGTACCTTACCAGCCGTCATGGATGCAGAGCCCGCCGCTTTAACCCGGGCCTTTGGTATCGGTGAACAAGCCAGCACTTTCTTACATTTCTTGAAAGAGTTTTCGGTTTACTTAAACAAACACCGCATTAACAAAGTTAAAATCATTACACCACAAAACGCAATTGACTATTTACAACCACTCATGCGGGCTTACCCCGTCGAAGAGTTTATTGTAATTTGTTTAGATAACGCCGGTAATGTGTTAAAAATTCATAACATTACTAACAAAGAATTGGACATGGTTCATGTCAGCGTGCGTGAAATTATTGCCGTGGTTACCTCCATCAAAACGGCTCAAGTCGTTTTAGCGCATAACCACTTGAACGAAAATCCCGAACCATCCATCAGTGATATGCAACTTACCCGTCGTTTGTGGTTGACCTTTGATAACTTAGGTATCAAGTTTTTGGACCACATAATTTTTGCGGACGATAAAAATTATTCATTTCATTGTAGCGGCTTAATGGAAGTTTTGAAAACCGGCGTGCCAAAGGAATAATCAAAAGTACTTATAAACCAATAACGAAACGCAAATCGACAAATAAACCCAAAAATAGAACATAGTTAAAATATTGACAAAAAATCCATTCGCGATAATAATAAGATTGATGGAGAAAAAATTTGTCGGTCAAGAATACATGGCCGCAACAAATGGCAAAGGACTGCACCAACAATCCAAAGGTCACCGTATTTTGTCACGTCTGACCATGATTTCTTCCACGGCAGTTACCATCGTTTCTGTCATGATTGTCGCCTTTTGCGTCTTTTTTCATTTGAACCAAGTTAATGGTCCCTCCATGATGACCACTTTGAATGCTACGGGCAAAGATACCGACAGCGCGCTAACCTGCACCTTGGGTGAACCCGCCGTGGGTGACATTGTGATTATGAAATTTTACATCCAAAATAACTTTCATGTTAATTTTTTGAACGCCGCCAACGGTGACCAAAACGCCTTAAACAATCTGCACCAATATGAATATAATCATGTCAAGATTTATCAAAACTACAACCAGCAAATGGCTGCCAATAAGTTGCAAACATTAAAGAAAGAACGCTATGTTGAATCAGATAAAAACGGCAATTATGAATTGATTATTAAACGCCTGATTGGTAAACCAGGGGATAAAATTAGCATGCATAACGTCGGCGATAAATACTATCTTTATTTGAACGGAGAACCTTTGGACGAATCATATTTGGATCCGGTTGTCGCAGAACACAACGCGCCGAACTTCAAACGCTTGTGGTACATTTTGAACGGCGATGAGCAAGCCGACCTGCACGATTGGGTCACCACCAATGTCGACGACCTGTTAAGTTATAACCCCGACCAAACCACCGGCGCCAGCGCGTACCAATTAACCGTACCAGAAAACTATTATTTTGTTTTAGGTGATAACCGCGGTAGCGCAGATAGCACCTGGCCACACAGCTGGGATTCCAGTGCCTTTGGCCCCTTGCCCATTAGTAGTTACACCAGCCGTTGCGTTGACATTCTTCCGAACGAAACCACAATGGCGGAATATTTGTGGGATAAATTTATTTACTATGTTTGCTTTGGTTGGGCGTGGCAAAAATGAAACCCAAGATTGTGATTCTTTCCGGCTTAACCGCCAGCGGGAAAACCGCTTTGTCCATTGAATTAGCCAAACAGTTCAACGCGGAAATCATTTCGGCGGACAGTCGCCAAGTTTATCAGGGCTTAGACATCGGTTCCGCCAAAATTACCTCCAGCGAAATGCAGGGCGTAACCCACCACTGTCTCGACATTGTTGACCCCGGACAAAATACGCACTATTCGGTCGGCGATTTCCAGCGCGACGCTTACCGCACCATTGATGAAATGATTGCTCGCGGTAAACTGCCCATGTTGGTGGGTGGCACCGGACTTTATACCCGCTCTGTGGCGGAAGGTTACGGTTTCGGTGACGAACCCAACAGTCCGCATTACGCTGTTTTGCAAATTTGCTTAATTCCGCCCAACACAATTTTAGCGCCCAAAGTACAACAGCGCAACCACGAACGCGTGGAACAAGGCATGTTTGACGAAACCCGCGCCCTTTTGGACAAAGGCGTACCCAGCGACTTTTTGTACAAACTCGGCTTGGAATACCGTTTGAATGTGCGTTACTTACAAGGCGAAATTGACCTCGACACCTACTATAACGAGTTGTACCACCAAACCATGCAGTTCATCAAACGCCAACGCACTTGGTACCGCAAGGAAAATCCTGCGTACACACATTATTTGACCGACCCGCAAACTTATCTTGCGGACGCGACCGCACTGCTCAATGATTTCCTTAGCAAATAATTCGACAGATTTCTGATTTTTTTTGCGCCTAAGTATTGATTTCTGTTTTTTCATTATGCTAAAATTTTCACATGAAGAAATCACAATTACGTCCAGTGAACAAAAAAGCCTTAAAAACTGCCGCATTATTAGCAGTAACCGCGGCTTTAGGTTATCATACGTATACTAGATATCAAGCAAAGGCCAACCAAGCCAAAGCAATTAGCGAATTCCAAAATAACTTAGTTGAATCCAAAGACAACCAAACGAGCGACCAAATTAAAGTTAACCAACAAACTGGTACCGAAACTTTAACTATTTCTGAAAAAGTACCGGAAATTGCCATCATTTACCACACCGACGGTAGCGTCTCAATTTTATATCACCGCACCGTTTATTCATTGGCAGCTTTGATGGAAGAAGAACCCACCTTAGCGGCCAACATTCAAGCTTACATTACCGCCACTCATGACCAAGTTATCGATACCATGGAGCAATAAGATGGACCACGAATACAGTTATGCTTATACGGAACTGGTCATCCGCGACCCAAAAGCGGAACGCCACTACCGCACCGTTGACCCACGTAAATTAGAATTCCGCCGTGGCACCGTGATTTGCCTTTCTGGTAACGCCGCCACCGATTTGAAGTCCGCCAACAGTTTTGCCAAAATGGCACAAACCAACTTGGACTTAATGTTCAAAAGCAAGGACGGCAAAAACGCTTTGGATTATGTCGACATTTTCGGGGTTAAGTACGCCCGCCGCAGTAAAAATTATGGTTGCGGTTTCATGACTAAAGATTTCAGCAACCAATTAACCAATGCCATGCTGAAATTATTGACCGACCAAAATGGCCACCGTTTACCGGTTGACCAAGCTAAACAAAATTTTTCGCGCATTACTTTCTTCACATACTGCTACGGTAATTTGTGTTTGAACGACATCATCGACTTACTTAACGAAAAATTATTGGATTTAGGTTACACCGCCGAAGAAGTTACCAGCATCAACAACGCCAGCATGGAAGTTTCTTTCGCGGGCCTCAATCCGGCGGAAAACCGCTTGCCCAGCGTCCGCGTCCTCAGTTTTAATGATCCAGTGGTCAGTTCGGATTTGAGTTACTTGGAAGCCAACGACCCCAAAATTCAAAATTTGGACGGGATTGCCCTGCACCAAGACCCAATTGGTCAACTATATGGACGTTCGCGCTGTAACGCCACAGCACCTAGTATCCAAGTAATTTCCAGCAACTTAATCGATCTTGAACATGGTTTTCATGTGATTTACAACGACCACAACATTAAATGTGTCAGTTTCAACAAGGACTGGAAACTTAACCCTTGCGAAATTAACCACGAAAATTTTGCCCCCAGTAATAACGCCAAGTGCACCGCTGAATCCATGGCGATTGCAACTTGTTTTGGTGTTACTCACAGTTTGAACAACTTACACACCGAAGTTTATCAGCCGCACCAATGGGACGAACTGGTTGATGACCTGCAATTCAACATTGACAGTTACGCTCCGAAAAAATTAAGTCATTTGAAAACCGAATTTACCTCGGAACAAATCAAAACTATGACGGATTATTACCGCCGCGAACTAAACAATCCACTACCGGGTTTCCGTATGGATGACGGTTTAACCATCACCAACAAAGAAGCGGGCTTAAAAACCAACATTGACGCCGCCCCGTTACAATACAACGGCGACCACCTGAAGGATTAACCCGTAAAATCCGCTAGTAAAAAAAATTTTTTGTGTTATAATCATTGTCTACATTATGAGTAAATTAAAGAAAATCAACCCTAACATCAAACGCAAAGTGCTTAACACCGTCGAATTTTTAACCATGTCCGGTTTACTGGCTTTCAGCGCCAAACACACCAATGCGGACGATTACTTACAACCCAACAAAATTATCAAGCCCCATTGTTTAAGCGTCGACACCGCCGTCGAAATGTCACAAAAAACCGACCTTGATTTGGCGTGCGTGGATAACGAACACATTAGTGTCAACGGCGAAATTTTATTGAACGAAGAAGCAATGGCTAAATATCCCAAAGACCGCAAAGCCATTACCGCTTTCGTGCATTACCATTGGTACCTGCATGACCAAGCGCAAACTGACACCTGCCTCGACACCACCATGGAACAATAAAAAAAGCGGGCTGTCCCGCTTTTTTTGCGATTTACTTCGCGACGATAAAATTGATAAGTTTGTTTTTGACATAAATCGTCTTTTTGATATTATCGGGTAATTTAACTTTGGCACGACATTTGGCAACCACTGTTGCTTCGTCGTCCGCCGTGTTAATTTCCAAACGACCGACAATTTTAGCATTGACCTGCACCACGATTTCCACCGTATCTTGCACCAGCGCTTTTTCGTCAACGGTCGGCCAAGTCGCATTTTTAATTTCCGGCCATAATTCTTCGGTAATGTGTGGCGCAAACGGATTCAACAAGGTCAACAAAGTGTGGTATTCAAAACGGTTGATGGTACCTTGTTTTTCGATAGCGTTCATCAAAATCATAATTTGCGAAACCGCCGTATTGTATTTCATCGCGCCCATATCCGCGGTAATTTTTTGAATCGAATAATTAAAAATGTAGTTCAGTGCCGGACTGTATTGGTTGCCATCCACAACTTTGTCTTGTAAAGCCCAAACGCGTTGCAATAAACGGTGACAAGCTTTCACGCCGTCGTTACTCCAAACCGCGACTTCTTGATAATCGCCAATGAACAACACCCACAAACGCAAAGCGTCCGTACCATATTGGTCAGCCACGTCGCGCGGGTCCACAGTGTTACCCAAACTCTTACTCATTTTCACGCCACCTTCGCCCAAAATGATACCTTGCGAAATGCGGGCTTTACAAAATTCGTTTAACGGGAATAAGCCCTGATCGTGTAAAAACTTTGTCCAGAAGCGCGCATACAACAAGTGGCGGGTCGTGTGTTCATTACCGCCGTTGTACAAAGTAATCGGCAGCCACGCTTTCATTTTTTCCGGATCCGCAAAGCATTTGTCGTTGTGCGGGTCGCAGTAACGGATAAAGTACCAGCAACTGCCCGCCCAACCCGGCATCGTGTCGGTTTCACGTTTCGCGTCCGCACCGCACTTCGGGCATTTAACATTAACCCAATCGGTAATCTTGGCTAACGGACTTTGACCGTCCTTGGTGGCTTCGTAACTTTGCGTTTCCGGTAACAGTACCGGTAAATCTTTTTCCGGCACCGGCACCATGCCACAGTGTGGACAATGGATAATTGGAATGGGTTCGCCCCAGTAACGTTGACGCGCGAAAACCCAGTCATGCATTTTGTAATTTTTTGTGGTACGCGCGACGCCTTTTTCTGCTAACCAAGCCACAATGTTCTTTTTGGCCTCTTGTACCGTTTGACCGGTAAATTGTGCCGAATTAATTAACTTCGCATTAGCTGTCAAGTACACATCTTTTTCCAGCGCGGCGCCGTCCAATTTACCTTCAATTACTTGAATCATCGGAATGTGGTGCTTTTGCGCGAATTCGTAGTCGCGTTGGTCGTGCGTTGGTACCGCCATGACCGCGCCTGTTCCGTAATTCGCCAAAACGAAGTCCGCAATGTAAACCGGCACTTCCTTACCGTTGACCGGATTGATAGCGGTAATTCCGCTCAATTCGCAACCCGATTTATCTTTCGTCATTTGACTGCGTTCAAATTCACTTTTGCGCGCAGCAGCTTGACGGTATTTTTGTACCGCGTCCCAGTTCTTAATCTGCGGTTTTAACTGTTCAACCAACGGGTGTTCGGGTGCCAAAACCACAAAAGTTACCCCGAAAATTGTTTCGATACAGGTGGTAAAGATTTTAATTGCTCCGCCCTGTTTAATTTGGAAATCAACCTCGGTGCCGTAACTGCGACCGACATAGTTAATTTGACTGGTTTTAATGTGTGGTAAATAATTGGTTTCCGCCAAATCATCAATCAAGCGGTCGGCGTACGCTGTCATCTTCATCATCCATTGCGGAATTGTTTTTTGTGTTGTTTCCGCGTGACATTGGCAGCAGGTGCCGTTTTCCACTTCTTCGTTCGCCAAAATTCCGCAGTTCGGACAGTAGTTCACATTGGCGGTGCCTTTGTAAGCAATGCCCTTTTTGAAAAATTGCAAAAACTGCCACTGCGTCCATTTATAATAAGACGGGTCGCAAGTGGTAATAAAGCGTGACCAGTCAACCGACAAGCCCACGCGTTCCAGTTGTTCACGGAAAGTTGCCGTATTACGCGCTACCACTTGTTGTGGCGGGATATGTTCACGAATCGCCGTGCGTTCCGCTTCCAAACCAAAAGCGTCAATCCCCATCGGGAACAATACATTCTTTCCTTGCAAACGCAAACGCCTTGCCATCGCATCCAAAGCGGTATAGCTGCGCATATGTCCAATGTGCAGACCTTTACCGCTTGGGTACGGGAATTCAATCAAAATGTACGCGTTTTCTTTTCCCGACACATGGTCTTTGGTTTCAAAACGTTTGTCCTTACGCCAGACTTCTTGCCATTTTTTTTCAATAGCACGGAAATCGTAGTCTTTCATAAAACTCCTTATTCAGCAGATTCGCCGTCTTCTTCGTCTTCTTGTGGTTCAGCTACCGCGACCGCGACAATCTTCGCACCTTCACCGATACGCATAATGCGGACACCTTGAGTGTCACGGCTAATCTTGGAAATGTAACTGGCCTTGGTACGAATCATTGTGCCGTTATCGCTAATCAACATAATGTCTTGTTCTGCACGAACTTGTTTCAAGTTGACCAATGGACCGGTCTTTTCGTTAAAGATACCCGCTTTGATACCTTTACCCGCACGTGATTGCAAACGATAATCGTCTGGGTCACTGCGTTTACCATAACCATTCGCGGAAACCGTCAAGATTTCACAACCAGGTTCGATGATACTCATATCCACGATAGCCTCAGTTTCGCGGTCAATGTTCATACTCTTAACACCAGCTGCGCCACGACCCATCGGACGAACATCCTCTTCACTGAAACGGATACACTTACCCGAGCTGGACGCCATAATGATTTCGTCCGCACCCGTAGTGTGTGCTGCACCAATCAATTGGTCGCCTTCGTTCAGGCCGATTGCAATCTTACCGGTACGCGCAATACGTGCAAATTCTTCGCACTTGGTCTTTTTAATCATGCCGAACTTAGTTGCCAACATAATGTGACCCATATCGTAGTCTTCCATCGGGATGACCGCAGCCACGCTTTCGCCGTTTTCCAACGACAACAAGTTGACAATCGCACGACCTTTTGAGCCCTTGGTTGCTTCCGGCACTTCAAAGGCTTTAATACGGTAAACTTTACCCATGTTGGTAAAGAACAACAAGTCGTGGTGCGTATTCGTTACGAACATCCGTTCCACAAAGTCCTCTTCCTTGGTGGTGTGAGTGTTTGAACCCTTACCGCCGCGGCGTTGTGCTTTGTATTCAGTCAACGGTAAACGTTTAATGTAACCACAGTGAGTCATCGAAACCGCAACATCTTCTTTTTCAATCAAGTCGGCAATGTCGATGTCGCCATAATCGGTGGTCAATTCGGTTACACGTTCGACCGCGTATTTATCTTTAATTTCCAACAATTCTTGTTTAATCAACGCCAACAATTTGGGCTGGCTGGCAATAATTGATTTCAATTCAATAATCAAGGCGCGCAATTCTTCCAATTCGGCTTTAAGTTTTTCAACTTCCAAACTGGTCAAACGTTGTAAACGCATTTCCAAAATCGCGTTCGCTTGACGGTCGGTCAAGATAAAGCGTTTCATCAATTTAGCCGCAGCATCAATCTTATCTTTTGAAGCTTTGATAATCGCGACGACTTCATCAATGTTAGCCAACGCTTTGACCAAACCTTCCAAGATATGTGCGCGTTCTTCCGCTTTTTCCAAATCAAACTTGGTACGACGCAAAACAACTTCTTTTTGGTGTTCCAAGTAGTAATACAACATTTCTTTCAGGTTCAAAACTTTTGGTTCGTTACCAACCAACGCCAAGAAGTTAATGCCCATTGAAATTTGCAATTGGCTCAATTTGAACAAATTGGTCAAAACAACTTGTGGTTGCGCTTCCTTTTTCAAGGTAATGACGATACGCATACCATGACGGTCGGATTCTTCATCCACGCTAGTAATACCTTCAATTCGTTTATCACGTACCAACAAGGCAATGCTTTCCACCAATTTTGCTTTGTTTACTTGGTAAGGAATTTCGGTCACAATAATGCGGTTACGGCCGTTGTGCTCTTCAATTTCCGTGGTCGCACGCAAAACGATGTTACCATGACCAGTCTTGTAAGCGTGGCGCAAAGCCGCGCGACCCATGATAATACCACCGGTCGGATAATCCGGCGCCGGAATAATGCGCATTAACTGTTCAATTTCAATGTCGGGATTTTCAATTAAAGCCACAACACCATCAATTACTTCGCCCAAGTTGTGTGGCGGAATATTGGTCGCCATACCAACCGCGATACCATCACTACCGTTAACCAACAAGTTTGGGAAACGGGACGGCAAAACAATGGGTTCTTGTTCGGTTTCATCGAAGTTCGGGCGGAAATCGACCGTGTTTTTGTCGATATCGCGCAACATTTCGCTGGCCACAGCCGACAAGCGCGCTTCAGTATAACGCATTGCAGCCGGCGGGTCCGCATCGACCGAACCAAAGTTACCGTGACCATCAATCAACGGCATATTGATTGTAAACGGTTGCGCCAAACGCACCAACGCTTCGTAAACTGAACTATCACCATGCGGGTGGTATTTACCCAAGCATTCACCGACGATACGCGCGCATTTTTTGAACGGTTTGTCGTGGGTCAAGCCCAATTCGCTCATCGCGTACAAGATACGGCGGTGAACTGGTTTCAAACCATCGCGTACATCCGGAATCGCACGGCTCATGTTAACCATCATGGCGTAAGACATGAACGATTTGTGGATTTCGTCTTCGATTTTGACTTTTACATATTTCGTGTTGTCAACGATTTCTTGTAATTCTTCGCTATAATCTTTCTTTCTCATCGCTTACTCCTTAAATATCCAAATCCTGTGTGAAGTTTGCCGCGTTGCGTTCGATGTATTCACGACGCAATTCAGCTTTTTCACCCATCAATGTTGAGAAAATTTCGTCCGCAGCAAAAGCATCTTCCAGGGTAATTTGTACCAAAGTACGGTGTGCCGGATTCATTGTGGTATCCCACAACTGTTCCGCATTCATTTCACCTAAACCTTTGTAACGTTGAACATTAGCTTTACCGCGCGCACCTTTACCCATAATTTGTTCCAATTCAGCATCACTGTACGCGTAAAGTTCTTCACTACCCTTGGTAATTTTATACAACGGTGGTTGTGCCGCATAGACGTAACCGCCTTCAACCAAAGGACGCATATAACGATACAAGAATGTCAGCAATAGGATACGAATGTGACTACCATCAACATCAGCATCGCTCATGGTAATAATTTTGTGATAACGCAAACGGTTAATATCGAAATCTTCTTGGATACCGCAACCAAAAGCCGTAATCATGTTTTTAATGGTTTCACTTTCCAAAACACGCGCCAAACGTGCTTTTTCGACGTTCAAGATTTTACCACGTAACGGCAAAATCGCTTGGAAACGACGGTCACGACCTTGTTTCGCTGTACCACCCGCACTATCACCCTCGACAATAAAGATTTCGCAGAATTTCGGGTCACGTTCAGTACAATCCGCCAATTTACCCGGCAAAGTAGTATTTTCCAACACGCCTTTACGGTGTACCAAATCTTTTGCACGACGTGCCGCTTCACGCGCATTGCGTGCAGTTTGACATTTCAAAATCAATTCTTTGGCTTCTTTCGGATTTTCTTCCAAGAATTCGCCAAACTTCTCTTGGACAACTTTTTCTACTTCACCACGCATGAAAGCGTTACCCAACTTAGTTTTGGTTTGACCTTCAAATTGTGGGTTTTCCAATTTAACCGAGACAATCGCAACCACACCTTCCAAAACATCTTCAATGGAAAGTTTGTCGCTTTCTTTCAGCAAGTTAGCTTTTTTACCATAATCGTTAATGGCTTTAGCCAACGCATTACGGAAACCAATTAAGTGGACACCACCTTCTTCGGTGTTAATGTTGTTCGCGTAAGCGTGAATGTTTTCACTGTAACCATCATTCCATTGGAAAGCCACATCAACTTCGCTGTTTTTATTTTTCTTGGTAATGTGGATAATTTCTGGAATGATTAAGTCTTTACCTTTGTTCAAACTTTCGACGAACTCTTTGATACCGCCTTTGTAGCAGAAAGTATCTTTATGTTCGCGGCCAGGGCGCAAATCCGCGCACTTGATAATTAAACCCTTGTTCAAGAACGCCAACTCACGCAGACGTACTTTCATGGTTTCGTAGTTAAACTCAATTGTGTCGAAAATTTCAGCATCCGGATAGAAAGTAACCTTAGTACCGGTTTTGTTCGCTTTACCAGTTTCGCGCAGTGGTGCTTGCGGTACCCCGCGATTATAGGATTGGTGGAAAGTTTTACCGTTTTGGTAAACCTCAACTTCCAACCATTCAGACAAAGCGTTAACAACAGAGACACCAACCCCGTGCAAACCACCCGAAATGGTATAACCACCTTTACCAAATTTACCACCCGCGTGCAATTTGGTTAAAACCAACTCAACCGCGGAAATTTTTTCGGTCGGGTGAATCCCGGTCGGAATACCACGACCATTATCCAAGACCGAAACCGAACCATCGCGTTCAATTGTAACGCTAATTTCGGTACAATAACCAGCCAACGCCTCGTCGACACTGTTGTCCACGACCTCGGTAATCAGGTGGTGTAAACCGCGCGTATCGGTCGAGCCAATATACATACCGGGACGTTTACGAACTGGGTCCAACCCCTCCAAAACCGTGATGTCTTTGGCATCATAATGTGACGGTGTTGCAGTCGTTTTTTGCTCTTTTTTTTCCGTACTCATAATGTATCAATTATACCAGAAACGCGCCAAAAAAGCAACGTATTTAGCCATTTTCTTATATATATACACCGCCATGGAATTAAATCTAATTTGATTGATTTTTATGCAAAAAACGGTTTGGGCATCAGTTTTCAATCCGACCGAGAAAAATAATTTCGGTTTCCAAAAGCACACCGGTGTGTTTCTCGACCGCGTCCTGAAGATGATAAATCACTTGCAAAATATCGTGGCAAGTGGCGTGTCCCATGTTCACAATAAAATTGCAATGCTGGGGGCTGACCATTGCGTCGCCCACGCGGTATCCCGCCAAGCCCAATTCTTCCACAACTTTACCCACGTAAAACCCGTCTTTGGGTCGTTTGAACACACTGCCCGCGCTGGGTTCGTGCGGATGGCGGGCGCGTTTTTGCATAACCGCTTGCATTTGTTGTTGGATTTCGGTTTTGTCGCCCCGTCCCAAACGGAAATAAGCCCCCAAAATTACGCCGGCTTCATCCATAAAAATTGAGTGTCGATAACCGAACGCCAACTGTTTGCCCGTCAAGGTTTTGATTTCGCCGTGTACCAAAACATCCACCATCACAGCGACTTCGCCCAGACAATGGTCAAACGCTCCGCAGTTCATGTAAACGCCTCCACCCACGGTTGCCGGAATTCCCGTCGCCCATTCCAATCCCGTCAATGCGTGGTCGCGCGCATAATTAACCACCGCACCCAACTTAGCCCCCGCGTCCGCGTAAACAAAAACGTCGTTTTGTTCAATTTTATGACCAGTAAATTTAATCACGACCCCGTCGTATCCAAGGTCGCTCGCCAAAACATTGGCACCCAACCCCAAGATAAAATACGGACACTCGATGTATTCCAACCCCCGCACCAGTCGTACCAAAGTGGTTTTATCTGCCACCAAAACTAAGTAGCGCGCCGGCCCACCCACACGAAAAGTCGTCCACTTGGCCAACGGTTCATCGATTTTAACATTTTCCGCCCCGCACAAATGAATCAAGTAGTTTTTCAAAATATCCATTAACCATGGATATGCAATTGGTTTTATATTTCACACTTAATAAAAAAAAACGCCGTAGCGTTTTTTAATTTATGATATTATCTAATACTATCAATAAAGTAACCGATGTTAGACGATTGTTTAGCATTAAATGTAAAGTTACACAATGAAGCAACTAAATTATAAATACCACAAGTTAACATACCCAAGAAGAAATATGCCAAAGTTCTTGATTTCCAACCATTGGGTTTAAGGCTAGTATGGTTAATGATAAAACTACCAATAAAACCGAGGAAAAATGTCAAAAGGAAACGAACAGCATTTTTTCCATCATTTTCACTTAAAAGCAGTGCATTTTTTACTCGACAACCACAATGAACACAAATCTCTGCTTCATCGTGAATTTCTTGACCACATTTTGAACAGTACATTTTCTATTCTCCTTTGTTTCAAAAACTAATATGAGTATATTCTTACAAAAGTAAGAAGTCAACTATTTTTCTTACATTTGTAAGACACTAAAAAAGTGACCTATCAAAATAAATTCAAAGACAATTTAAAAATTCTCAGGCAAGAAAGAAAAATCGGACAAATTGAACTTGCCAAAATTATTGGAGTCAGCAAAGGAATTATCAGTTTATGGGAAAATGGTTTACGTGAACCCAATTTATATTCATTGATTATGTTATCAAAATTTTTCAATGTATCTATTGATGAACTTGTCGGACTTAATCAAATCAATTAACACTTTTCACTCTTTACTACTTCACTGCCCGCACGCAAAACATTAACTTTGGGCGGGTTAGTTGAATGGTCCACCATGACCAAACGACTGGGAGCATTTTTGTAAATTTTGCGCCCGCGTACCACAGCGTCGGTCTTGCCAGCAAATAGTTTAGTAGCCTGGCGCCAAGAGGTAATTACCGGCTCACCGTGAACATTCGCACTGGTCCCCACCACCGGTACACCACAAGCGGTTAAAAACTGATTGAGCCAACCACTACGTATCACGCGCACGGCTTGTCCGTGAATAATTACCGAAGTGTGTTTTTGACGGAGCAATTTTTTTTCCAAAGGTGTGACCGCGCCACAAAATTTTATTACGCTTTCCACGGACGGTAACAGCCAAATCAACTGCGCATCGGCGGGTTTACCTTTCAAAGTTTTTAATTTTTTGGTCGCGGTTGTATCCAAAGCGTTACAGCCCAGACCCCAAATTGTATCGGTCGGATACAAAATAATTCCGCCATTTCTAACAACGTCGGCCAATTTTTTAATTTCAGTATGACGGAAAATTTCCATGTGTTTTATTATAAGCGCAAATTACCAGCGGGTCAAACGCGACTTGACGATTTCGTTACCCAAAATTTGACCAATCGCCCACAAATCTGGCGTGTTGGTCTTGCCCGTCATGGCCAAACGCATTTGCGCGGTCAAGGCTTTCAAGGTCGGTTTATCCGGTGCCATGTTTTTAACTTTTTGCCACCAAGTTTCTTTGTCATCGTTGGCATCATAAACCGCGGCGTACTTTTTCAGTAACGCGCCGTCCAAAGTCGTACCATCAACTTGGATTTCGTCCCACAAGTAACTGTACAAAGTCGGGATATCTTCAAACTTAACCAAATCTTTACGCGGACGTTCGCCCCCACGCTCCACGCCCAACATTTTTTCAATCCGTGCTTTAATCACCGGCGTGATGTTGGGTAAACTTTGCCAGTTCCACGCATTAAACGTTTGAACAATTTCCGCGTGGTTAAAGCGCGCCCAAACATTTTTGGCAATGTCGTTCAGTTTTGGCAAATCGAACAAGGGGTTATTCGTACCAATTTTTTGCAAACTAAATTGAAAATCGGTCAAGGGTGCGGTCGGGTTTGCGGTACGCCAAATTTCAAAGTCACTGTTGTAAATCGTCAACAAGTATTCAAAAATCGCATCGCGCGGATACCCCGCATCCACCAAGTTCATGACCAACGCTTGGGGGTCTTTACGTTTGGAGAGTTTACGCTTCTTGCCGTTGTCTTCAATATTGATGGTTGGCATATGCAAATAGTGCAAACGCGGGAAACCCAATAAATCACACAGTTGCATGTGTTCCGCGGTCGAGATTAACCACTCTTCCCCGCGCACAACCAAAGCCGTTCCCATCAAGGTATCATCAATCACATGCGCAAAGTTATACGGTGGCAAACCGTTCGATTTCAAAATAATGGGGTCATTTTTTTGTGGTTGCAAAGCAATTTCGCCACGTCCAGCATCGGTAAAGGTAATGCGTTCGCCCCAATCTTGGTAACCGAAGTTCGCCCGAATGACATATTTTTCGCCATTAGCGATACGACGCGCAACCTCTTCCTTACTCAGATGACGGCACTTCGCGTATTTACCGTAGTAGCCGGTCGGTTCATTATTTTTTAATTGTGTTTCGCGCATTTGGTTCAAATCGTCTTCGGTACAGAAACAATAATAAGCTTTACCTTGTTTGACCAAGTCTTCCGCATATTTTTGATAAATCGCCGCGCGTTCACTTTGCACATAGGTTTCGGCAAAATGTAAATCAAAGTAGTTGAACGTGGTCATCATCTTTTCGACCGCGTCCGCCACGTAGCGTTTGCTATCCGTATCTTCAATGCGCAAATAAAGGCGCCCGTGATTTTGTCGCGCTAAATAAGCATTGACCAAAGCCATCGCCACGGTACCCAAATGAACATAGCCGGTCGGGCTGGGTGCGATACGGTAACCGTTTGGTTGGTCTTTCGGATAATTAAAGGGGCAATTTTTCATTGCGTAACTCCGTTACTTGGCGCAAACATTCGTTAATTACCGCGATGACCAAGTCTTCCGTGGTTTCGACATCGTCCGGATCTACAGCTTCGGGTTTAATGTGTAAATCCAAAAGTTCATAAGCACCCGACATGGAAGCGGTAACCATTCCACCACCGACAGTTGCTTCAACCGCAGTTTCCGCCAATTCTTCTTTGGTTTTTTCCAATTGTTTTTGCATGGCTTCCGCCTGTTTCATCAGGTTTGCCATTTGTCCGTTGTTGCCCATTGCAAAATTTCTCATACGCATAGTTTACACGATTTCGACTTTATCGCCAAATAAATCCTTCAAGCGTGCCACGTTATCGCGGTTTTCGTCGTACACCACCACGGTGTCATCCTGCAACGTTAGCGTCACATTTTCCCCCGCCAAATCCCGCAACTGGGTTAAATGTTGGTTCAACATCGTTTTTTCCGCATCGTTATGGATGTGAACGATAATTTTATCATCGCTGAAATCGACGTCATTCATTGTGGAAAGCAGTCCGAACAAGCCAAAATTTTTTTCCGTACGTAAGGTACGCAAAATTTTTACCCACACACCTTCCAGTTCGTGTTGTTCCATGTTATGCTCCGCAAGCCACTAATGCCGCGGTTTCAAAGTAACCGTGCGGGTCGGTTGCATATTTCAAAGTCATTTCCAAATTAGCAAACATGCGTAACGCGGTTGCCAGACGCGGAGTTGGTTGCGCAACATAAGCGTCCTTAATCGCTGCCAAAGTTCCCTTCAAAATCCGCGCCGTACTGGTCGCCGAATTGAAAATTTTGGTTACGGTAGCGCGCACTGTTTTTACATCACCCGCCGCAATTTGTTGGACTAAATCATGGAAAATTTGCGCATCCAGTCCGCCCACCACGCGGTTAATCGCTTCCACAGTAATTGGTTCGTTACCACAATAGGCCGCCACCGTATCCGCAAAAGATAACGCGTCACGCACACTACCTTGTCCCTCTTTGGCAATTGCGGTAATGGCAGCTGCGTCCGCGGTCAATTTTTCTTTTTTGAAAACGCCAGCAATTACTTTTTCCAAGTTGGACAAAGAAACATTTTGGAAATTAAAGCGCAAGCAACGACTTTGCACCGTCGGCAACAGTTTGTGCGGTTCGGTCGTTGCCAAGATAAAAATTACATGTGCCGGCGGTTCTTCCAAAGTTTTTAACAACGCGTTGAACGCTGAACCCGAGAACATATGCACTTCATCAATGATGTAAACTTTGTATTTACCAACCACGGGCGGATATTTCACACTTTCAATTAAATCGCGCACCGCATCCACACCGTTGTTGCTGGCAGCATCGATTTCAAAAATATCCATACTTTTGTTGGTACTTTGACACCAAGCGCACTTGCCACAAACTTTGCCGTCATGGAAGTTTTCGCAGTTGACCGCGTTCGCCATGATTTTTGCGACCGAAGTTTTACCGGTTCCACGCGTACCGCAGAACAAATAGGCATGACCAATTTTACCCGCCATAATTTGGTTGCTCAAAGTTTTCGTAATGAAATCTTGCCCGACCACTTCCCCAAAACTTTTCGGACGGTAGACACGGTAAAAAGATTTTACTTCCGTGTTCATTCAGTTTTTTCTCCCGCGTCGGCTTTTTTGGTTTCTTTTTTATCCGGTTGACGTTTCATAAATTCAAACGCCAATTCGCGGTACGCTTTCGCGCCCGGACATTTACCATCATAAATACAAATCGGTTTGCCATAGCCCGGCGCTTCCGCCAACTTAACATTACGCGGAATTTGGGTGTTATAAACCTTGCGGCCAAAGAACTTTAACAGTTCGGCTTGGACCTGTAAGTTCAAACCGTTACGACTGAACATGGTCATCAAGATACCTTCGATATCAATTTTCGGGTTGAAGCCCTGACTCTTAATCAAGCGAATGGCGCGCACCAATTGGGTGATACCTTCCAAAGCAAAGTATTCACATTGAATTGGAATGATGACCGAATCGGACGCGGTCAACGCGTTCACCGTCAACAAAGTCAAAGTCGGCGGACAATCAATAAAAATGTAATCGTAACTGTCGCGGATTTTATCCAAGCAATTACGCAAGATTTGTTCACGACCACGCATACGTACCAATTCGATTTCACCACCCGCCAAGTTTTCGTTACTGGGTAAAATTTCCAAGTTCTTCACTGCGGTTAATTGGATGGCATCGGTCGGGTCAATTTGGTCGCACATCACATTATAAACGGACGGCATCTTATCTGTCACTTTCACGCCCAAGCCACTGCTGGCGTTATGTTGCGGGTCGAAGTCCACCACCAAAACTTTTTTACCTAACTGCGCCAAATACGCCGCCAAGTTAATACAAGTCGTAGTTTTACCGACCCCACCTTTTTGTAATGCTATTGCTACGATTTTTCCCATTTTCTGTTCCTTTTTTGTTTTTTTTACGGTAATAAGATAACACAACTCTTGTTAAATTACCAGTTTTCTGCCAGATTTTGTGATTTTATACTATATATTGTGGTATACCCCTATGTGATATACTATATCTTGTGGTTTTTCAGATAATTGACGATTCTTTCCAGCTCTTCCGCCGAATAATAGCCAATCACGACCTTGCCGTGGTCCAAACTGCCCTCGATTTTGACCTTGGTACCAATCGCGCGGGACAAGATTTTTTCTTGTTCGCGGATTTCGGGCGCTTTGGGTGGCTTGGCTTTTCCCGCCGGCAAGTTCGGCATTTTACCATCAATCAGTTCGCCCAACGCACGCACCGACAAGTTTTCGTCCACTGCACGGCGTGCATACTCAATTTGTTTACGCTCATCACTGATACCCATCAAGCGGATAGCGTGACCTGCGGTCAATTGTTTATGCGCAATAAATTGTTGTACTTCGCTCGGCAAGCTCAACAAACGCAAAGTATTCGCAATTGTGCTACGCGGTTTCGACAAACGCTCCGCCACCTTTTCCTGTGTCAGGTTGTGGTCATCCATCAACTTTTTAATACCTTGCGCCAATTCCATATCATTCAAGTCAGCACGTTGTAAGTTTTCGATAATCGCAATTTCCGCAATTTGTTTCTGATTGAACTTTTTAATAATGGCGGGAATTTCCACCAAGCCTGCCATTCGTGCAGCGCGCCAACGACGTTCACCCGCCACAATCATAAAGCGGTTACCGACCGGTGTAATTAAAATTGGTTGAATCACACCATAGGTGCGGATACTTTCCGCCAAATCATGCAAGTCATCTTGATCAAAAACCTTACGCGGTTGGTTGATATTGTTATCAATCATGGCAATGGCGATTTGTTGCACTTCGCTTTCCGCGGGTGCTTTTTCCGCCACAGTAGTTTGATTAGTTTGTTTTTTTGGTTGTTTTACCGGTTCATCGATTGGTGTTAATTCGTCATCCAAGGTAAAGTCGCCAAACAATGCACCTAAACCACGACCTAATTTATTTTCTCCCATGTTTTAATTTTAATCATTTTTGGGTAAAAATGCAACAGTTTATTCTAGCGCCATGCGTAATTGTTTAACGTTAAACATTTTACATTGTTCATTGATTTTTATCTGAATTTATCTCCAAAAAAAATCCAGCGTCAGTAACTTACATCAGGATTGTCAGTAACCATCAAATCTTACAGCCAATTCAACCGGATTGAACATTATTGTGACAAACCGACGCGAGGCAATCGTAACTAACATTAACAATGTCAGTAACTTGCACCAAGTTGTTTAACGTTAAACAATTTACTTCGGCAATAAAAAACACGGGAATTAAACCCGTGTCCTTAATAGCACTACTAATCGTGCTAACCTGTTTATTATCTTTACTCACTAAGACGGTGCAATGCTGGTTTCAACGACTTTGCCTTGTCGTGCTAGTATTTGGTAAAATTGTTTAACGTTAAACAATTAGTTGATGCCGGTTAGTGTCGCAAGAAGTTTACTGTTGACAAAAAATCCACCGGCGGGATATAATACCTATATGAGAGCGGGACTAATCGCCGATATTGTCGTCGCAATTTTAATTATCATCAACTTAGTTGTTTGTACGCACAAAGGTTTTATCCGTTGTGTCATGTCCAGTATTTCTACCGTGTTGGCCTTTGCGGCTGCCTTTTTTGGTTCCGCATATTTGGCTAAATTTTGCGAAGCCAGGTTCGGTTGGGAAACAGCAATTGCTAATTGGCACGTACCATTCATTAGCGCACACACTTTACTGTGTTTATTCTGCGGCATTGGTATCTTTATTGTAGTCCGTTTGTTGTGCTTATTGTTAGATAAACTGTTACAGGTCATTAAGGAAAAATTAAAAGCGGTCAATGTCATCGACCGCATTCTTGGTACCGTCTTTGGTTTGTTCTCAGCGATGGTGGAATTGACTTTCATCTTCTTGTTGATTGACCAATTTGGTTGGGCCGACAATTTGTCCTTGACCGCAGACGGGGGAGGATTCCTGGCATGGCGTATCTTTGATTTCTGCAAGACCTACCTGTTCGACTTGTTGACCCAAGTTACCAACGCCGCCGCTGAACATCCGCTTTTTTAATGGATAAGTTATTTACAGTTAATTGGAAGTTACTTACAAACGAAATGTAAGTAACTTTTTTTATTCCTTAACCGTGCCGTTAATCACAGTGAAAATTTTTCCACTGGTTGGCACGTCGGTGGCGGTAATAATCGCCTGCGTATTAGCAATCGCAATTAGCAGTCTCGTGCGACGACTGCTATCTAACTCACTAAACACATCATCAAGTAGTAGAATCGGACGTTCACCAGTGAGTTTGGTAAACAAATCCAACTCCGCCAATTTGATGGATAACGCGACCGTGCGTTGTTGTCCCTGGCTACCAAACACACGGACGTCCTGACCGTTGATAGTGATGGCGAGGTCGTCGCGGTGCGGTCCCACTGTCGTGGTGCGCAGACGTAAATCGCGCTCACGCGCTGCCAGCAATTCTTTTTCCAAATCAGCGCAGGTTTCATAGGTAAGCGAAATTTTTTCTTGTCCGCCGGTCAATTCTTTGTGCTTGGCTTCTACGTAGGGCGTTAATTTTTGGATAAATTCCTGACGCTTGGCGATAATGATTTTGCCTTGCTTAACCAGTTGTCCGTCCCAAATTGCTAATTCGCGCGGGTCGCTGTTATCCTTCAAATAAGCGTTACGTTGCTGTAAAATTTTGTTATAGCGCGCCAAAGCATAAAAATAGGTTTTATCAATTTGGGATAAATCAATATTGATGAAACGGCGACGGTCAGCGGGGGCCTCCTTGACCAATTTCAATTCATCGGGCGAAAAGAAAATACAGTTAATTTGTCCCATCAGTTCGGCGACTTTGGCAATTGGTACACGGTTAATGGCAATGGATTTTTTCAGCCCTGTGCCCAGTTGGATGGCAATGTCGACCGCACCAAATTTTTTCACCGCGGTAACTTGCACCAAGGCATTATCTTTGCCGAACTGAACCATTTCGTTGTCACGGCTGGTACGCCAACCACGGCCGACACAGGAAAGATAGATTGCTTCCAATAAATTGGTTTTACCTTGACCGTTGGGACCCACCAAAACATTGACCCCTGGATCAAGTTGCAGGGTAGTGTGCGTGTGGTTCCGAAAATTATCAACCGTCAATTCAGCTATTCGCATTGATAATTATTATACAAAAAAAACCGCAGCATAGCCACGGTTTTTTTCAAATTGACGCGTCCAGATTATTTAGCCGCTTTTTTCGGAGCCGCTTTCTTCGCAGCAGGTTTCTTTTCTGCCACAACGGTTTCCGCTACTGGAGCTGCAGCTGGTTTAACTTGAGCTGGAACCATTTCAGCTTCAATAAAACGAGTTACGCCCTTGATTAACGGATGTAATCCGAAAATAAAGAATGGAACCCATAATTGATAGAATGAAGCTCTTGCCCACAAACCATCAAGTGCAGTAAATTCGCCGCCATTGACGCCGTCTACGATAACGAAAACAATTAACAACAAAGTAATGATACCGCCAACGATCATATAAAGAGCGCTAACGACTTTCTTGCTTTGCATAGTTTTAACTACCGTAACACCAACCATACCGAAGAAGAACAACATTGTCGAAACCAACAAAGCGATGTTGTAGAAATCAGACAACCAAGTACCATCGGTAATACGACTGCCATAGTTTGCCCATGCTACGATAGCAAGTACGCCACCAAGGAAGTAAAGGAAAGCTAAGGAAAGTCGTGACCAGTTCTTACGAATAAAATCCATGACTTCGTCTCCTTTTAATTTGGGCGCATCCCAAAAAATTTTTACTTAACGTAAATCTACTTTAGTATACCGAGTTTTGTCTTTTCTAACAAATCATTTTTACCGCTTAAACCCCAAAATCTGGGTAAAAAGGCCCTTCAAGTTGTGTCAACAACATAATTTACGCCCCAGAAGGTTGACTTTGCCGGGGGAATGATTTAACATGGGGCAATGAAATTGAAAGGCTTTTTGAACCCAATGCAACCGAAAGATTCGGCCGTGGAAGCGGAAAAACAACGACAGGCTTCTGCCGTATTAAGTTATTATATTTCGATCATTTTCCCGACCGAACTCAGTCAAGATTTGGACCGCTCGGAAATCGCTTTTGCCCAAGACGAAAACGACCATGCGGTTGCAACTCTCAGTTTGAACAAAGGTTTACCCAATAATAAATACGTGGAGGATTATTTACCGTATCACATTCATGATGACCAATGGCTCACTAAGTTTTTTATGACACTCTTAAAAAACTCGAAAAGATACGCCCCTCAGATTACCAAACAAATTACCCCCGCACAAATTCAAAAATTTATTGAAACCGACCCGAAATTTAATGCTGCACGCCAAGCATACGAAATTGACCTAACCCGCGCGCAAATTAAATTTATGATGACGTCAAATTATCCTAACGAACTTTTAATGCAGCCTAAATACGACCAAAAATGTAATGCTTATATTATACAGCCGTTTTATCACCCGGTTTTGTCGCGCCTAAAACCCGACCCGGACAAAACCTTCCGCCAAGGTGTGATTACTGCGATGAAAAAACTTAACGTCAGTCAACCTGCCATCGAAGCCGCGTTGGAAAGATATGCCGACCTTTGGCGCGATGAATTGATGCAAGCTGCCTATTACAACCGCTACATGACACAAAACCCCCAAGACGAAAACTTTATTCGCTTGAAAGGTTGGTATTTGGAAGCCGCCGCCCAAAATTTCAAAGCCAATTGGTTGAAACAGCGCAAAGATGCTTATTATCGTGAACACGAAAATGCGGTTAAACAATATGGACATCCAGAAGCGTTGAAATTGTCAGATCGTGAAGCGCCTACCGTCAATCATATCGTTGACGAACTTGACCGCGAATTCACAACTTTAACCCAAATCGTAAATTTGAACACTAACACCGAAAAAAGTTTGTAAAAACGCCTAAATTAACAGACCCACATCTTGACTTTGCCGGTGGGGTAGTATATATTAGTCGTTATGACAAAATTAAAGACTTTATTGGAACGTTTCCCGAAAACACACTTGTTGAACAAGGAAATTACCTCGGAAGAAAAAGAACAATACTTCGCAATTTTGCGTAGTTATTTGGCGAATGTTTTACCCAGCAATCTCACCTTTGGTAAAGAAGACGCTTCCGTGATTAACTATTTACAAAGCAACAATGATGTTTTAATCGCTAATATCAAGCGTGATGACGCGCGTTATAACCATGTTTATAGTAAAGAGTACTTACCATTCCATTTGAACGATACCAAATGGATGGTTAAATACTTTATGTCAACCATTAAAGCGGATGTAAAACAAGACAAACACATCAACAAAGCCGTTTTACGTACCTACAAACAACAGCAAAAAAATATGCAGTTGGTACAAGATAAACCTGACGAAATTTACAACGATTTTGTCTTGGTTGACCGTAAAGCTCACACCAAAATTCCTAACCAAGTTGTACGCGAATTTATTGAAACCGACAAAGATTATGCTGCCGCCCGTGAGGCCGTTGAAATCGATTTAACCCGCGCGCAAATCAATTACATGATGGAACACAACGAACCGAACGAAGTTTTGTTACACCATCAATATGAACGCACCGATGTGCACTCAGTTTCGGTCAGTTACCATCCGGGTTTAGGTCGTATCAGCCGTAACACCGACAAAATGTTTGAAGCCGCAGTGGTTGACGGTATGACCCGCTTAGGTTTGAACGAACACTCCGTCCAAAAAGCCCTGGTTAAATACGCTCCGTTATGGCGTGAACAAACCATGAACAGCGCTTTTTACAACGAATACGCGGTTGAACCCAGCCAAATGCAAAAACTTAGTTACAATGATTGGTATTTAAACTGCATCCACGAAAATTTCCGCGGTTTATGGTTACGTAACCGTGAATATGAATACGGACAAAGCCACCGCGCCATTTTAAAAGAAATGAACGCTATGACCCCAAACATGCAATTACATGACAGCGAATTGTTAAGACTGAAAGAAAAAGTCCATGTTTTGGACGCGCGTTACCGTTCCATCGTTGAAATCGCTCGTAACCAAAAACAACATTTTGAAACCGATAACCAAAAACTTTAATGTTTAATCGAATCGTGTAACAAAAAAAGCACCCGTCATCGCGAGTGCTTTTTGTTTGCGTATTTGGTACGGCTTATTTACCGTATTTTTGTTGCCAAGCTTCGTTGGTAATTTTGCGCATGTATTTGATAGTTTCAACTGGGAATTGACCCATCGCGGTTTCTTCCGAAGTCATAACCGCATCGGTACCATCGTAAACCGCGTTAGCAACGTCGGTAGTTTCGGCACGGCTTGGACGTGGTTTTTGCATCATGTTCAACATCATTTCAGTCGCAACAATGACGAATTTGTTGGCTTCGTTACATTTTTTAATCATGGCTTTTTGCACAGTTGGCAATTTTTCGATTGGGTATTCAACACCCAAGTCACCACGTGCTACCATTAAACCATCTGCTTCAGCGATGATTTCGTCCAAATTTTGAACGGCTTGTACGCTTTCAACTTTGGCAATGATTTTAATATCTTTACCAACGATTTCGCGCATTTCTTTAATATCTTGTGCGCGGTTGACGAATGAAGCGAAAATGAAATCAACTTTTTGTTCAACACCGAATTTCAAATCTTCGATATCTTCTGGACGTAAGAATTGCAAATGAACATCAACGCCCGGAACAGCCATACTCTTGTGGTTAGCCATTTTGCCGCCGACTTCGATTTCGACAACAATTTCTTTGCCTTTAACTTCAACAACCTTAGAAACGATTAAGCCGTTGCAAATTAAAACGGTGTCGCCTTTCTTTACATATTTGTACAAATCGTGGTGTGAAATTGAAACACCTTTTTGGTTACCCATACGTTCATCGCAGTACAACGAGAATGTATCGCCGGCTTTAACGGTAATTTCGCCATTTTCGAAATCACGTAAGCGAATATCCGGTCCTTTGGTATCCAAAGCGATTTTGATATCCTTTTGGTATTTTTTGTTTACTTCGCGAACTAATGCGAATTTGCGTCCATGTTCTTCATGGGTGCCATGGCTGAAATTACAACGGGCAATCGACATGCCAGCGTCAGCCAATGCTTTGATTGTTTCTTCTGTTTCGGAAGCAGGTCCGATTGTACAGACAATCTTAATTTCTTTTTGATGATTGCTTTCCATAAGAAAAATTATAAAATAATTTGCATAATTTGGTCAATCGTTTTCTCTAAGTCAACGTTGTTAATCACATAGTCATAGTACTTAGCATCTAAAACACATTTGTCATAATCTTGTAAACGGCGTTCAATATCGGCTGGTTGGTCGCCACGACCGATTAAACGCCGCTTAATTTCATTTTTATCGGCGGTAATAAAAATCGTCGTCACGTTTTTAAAACGCGATTTTAAGGCCCGTACACCCACGATATCGCAATCTTTCAACGGAATCTTATTGGCGTTGAATAATTCCAAAATGTAACGTTCACTCATACCACGTTTTTCGCCATGGCGGACGGTGTGCTCAAAAATATCGCCGTTTTCCACCATGCGGTCAAATTCTTCATTAGTCACAAAATGGTAAGGGTTACCTTCGCTTTCATGCGGACGCATCGCACGGGTAGCGACCGAAACTAACTTACTAAAACGCTCAGGGTAGCGTTGCATTAAAGTTTTAATGATAGTATCTTTACCCGCACCGCTGGGACCTTCAATCACAACAATGCGGTTAGCTGTTGTTTTTTCCATAAACTATACTATATCAACATGAAAATTTAGTCAAAACGATTAACTACTTTTGATTATCTCTACCTTGCACCAGTTACTATCATAAAATATTTACTTTCTTATTATAGGTTGTAAGTATGTTAGTAACTTTTGTGTAAAAGTTCGTTCAACTTAGCCGGCAAATCCGACAGTTTCACCCGGATTTGTTCCATTGTGTCGCGGTCACGGATGGTTACGCTTTGGTCTTCCAAAGTGTCATAATCCACGGTAATGCAGAGTGGGGTACCGATTTCGTCTTGGCGACGGTAGCGTTTACCAATTGAACCGGCATCGTCGTAAGTTACCGTAAAAATTTGTTGCAATTCGCGGTATAACTTGGTTGCGGTTTCGGTTAAGCCTTTCTTTTGTAACGGTAAAACGCAAACTTGATATGGTGCCAAGTTAGATTTTAATTTCAAAACCACACGGGTGTCACCATCCGCCAAAGTTTCGGTACGGTAAGCATCGCACAAAATGGCCAAGAACAAGCGTTCCACACCTTGCGAACTTTCCACGACTGTGGGAATGTATTTTTCGTTGGTTATCGGGTCCAAATATTCCATTGATTTTTTTGACAAGTTTTGGTGGTTAGTTAAATCATGCACACCACGGTGGTGAGTACCATTCAATTCACCCCAGCCAAACGGGAACTTGTATTCCATATCGCAGGCGGCTTTCGCGTAGAAAACCAACTTTTCGTGGTCGTGGAAGCGTAAATTTTCCGCACGGACACCCAAAACTTTGGTAATAAAGTTCCAAATTTTTTGTTTGTATTTTTCGTACAGCGCCATACTGTCATTCGCGTGGCAGAATAATTGGTGTTCCATTTGTTCAAATTCGACGGTACGGAAAATAAAGTTACCGGGGGTAATTTCGTTACGGAAGGCTTTACCGATTTGACCGATACCGAAAGGTACTTTCAGACGCATACTGCGTTGCACGTTTTGAAAGTTGATGTATTCGCTTTGCGCGGTTTCCGGACGCAAAAAGATTTGGTCGGAATTGTCTTTGGTGACCCCGCGGTGGGTTTCAAACATCAGGTTGAACTGACGAATTGGTGTCCAGTTGAACTTACCGCAGTTCGGGCAAACCAAGTGGTGTTCTTGAATGTAAGTTTCCAAGGCTTGGTTCGTCCAGCCGTCCGCGTTAATGTTTGGGTCGTTGCTTTCAATCAATTTATCCGCGCGGGTTCGGGTTTGACATGCTTTACAGTCCATTAACGGGTCAGAAAATCCGCTGACGTGACCACTGGCCACCCAAACATTGCGGTTCATTAAGATACCGCCATCCAAACCAACTGAATTGTCGTTGGTGGTGACAAATTCGCGCCACCATAATTGTTTAATGTGGTTTTTTAATTCCACACCTAACGGGCCATAGTCCCAAGTGTTGGCTAAGCCGTCGTAAATATCCGAACCTGGGAAAACAAAGCCGCGGTTTTTGCATAAAGCGATGATATTATCAATCGATGGGGTAGTTTCTGTATTTTTCGTTGTCATAGTTGCTCCTTATTTTTTCTTTAAGACGGTAATGCCGTGCATATATTTGTGTAAAGCCACTGGAATATTAACACTGCCATCCGGATTTTGGTATTGTTCCAAAATTGCCGGTAACACACGTGAAGTGGCTAAGCCCGAACCGTTTAAAGTGTGCAACAAGACGGTTTTGCCGTCCGCATCTTTGGTACGAATATTGGCGCGACGGGCTTGGTAATCGGTCGCATTGGAAACGGACGAAACTTCTTTATAACCTTTCATGGACGGAATGTAAACTTCCAAATCATAGGTTTTGGCCATACTGGCGGAACAGTCGCCGGCCGCCAAAGCTGTGGTTTGGAAATGTAAGCCCAAACCTTCCAACAGTTTTTGACCGTTGCGTACCAATTCTTCAAACATTTGCGCGCTTTGGTCCGCAAAGCAGTACGCGAACATTTCCACCTTATTAAATTGGTAACCGCGAATCATGCCGCGTTCGTCAGTTCGGTAGGAACCGGCTTCTTTACGGTAGCACGGGGTATAGCTGAAATAGCGAATTGGTAATTGTTTGGGGTCAATGATTTCGTCACGGTGTAAGTTCAACAAAGCGGTTTCCGCAGTTGGTAACATGAACTTACTTTTTTTCGGGTCCTTGTCAAAGTCAGTTACGAACACGTCGTTAATAAACTTCGGGAATTGACCCGCCGCAAAACCACTTTGATAGTTCAATAAGTGTGGCGGTAAAATAAATTTGTAACCATTGGCAATGTGAAAATCGATAAAGTAATTTAACAATGCCCATTCCAACAAAGCGCCAGCACCGGTGTAAACCCAAGTCTTGGCTCCGCTTAATTTGGCACCACGTTCATAGTCAATCAAACCTAAATTGGTCGCCAAAGTGACATGGTCTTGCCATTTGAAATTAAATTCCGGTTTTTTACCAAAAGTTGCAATTACACGGTTGTTTTCTTTACCGCCCGCCACAACTTCGGGCAGGGGAATGTTCGGTAAGGGTGCTAACGCATCAAAAATCTTTTGTTCCAAAGTAGCTAACTCTTGGTCACCATGGGCAATCTTATCGCCAATCGCTTTCATTTCGGCGATTTGTTTTGTAGCATCTTTGCCTTCTTTTTTTAATTTCGCAATTATCGCACTATTTTCGTTGCGTTTTTGGCGACGGGCTTCGTTATTTTGGATTAAGTTGCGACGCGTGTTATCTAACGCGATGACCGCATTAAAATCCACTTGGCAGCCACGCTTTGCCAACTGTTGTTTCACCCATTCGGGTTTATTACGGATTAAGTTAATATCTAGCATAACCTTATTATAATGAGTTTTGCTTTGGACCGCAATGTTTTCTTACTTAGAATGACGGAGTTCCCGCGTTTTCGTCACGGCCGGCCATAATGGCTTTGATTTGGTCTTTCAGTTCTTCTTCGTTAAAGTCCGCGCGGTCGGGTGACCAAGTGTAAGTAATTTTATAATCTGGCGTAATTTCAAACTGGTCAAATTTCAAACCATCCATGTAAGCCAACATTTTGATGGTTGGTTTCAAGAAACGACGGCAACGTTCGGGCAAGTTATTGACATATTTTTCCGACAGGGTAATTACATAAGGTTTGCCTTTGTTGTCTTGGGTAATGATCAGAGCTTTTTTGAACTTGTTGATTTCGGTATTGCAAATTGAAAGGTTCATTTGGTCGATTTGTTTTTGTTCGGCCTTGGAAAGTTGCAACATCATGGTGGGTTTAACTTTGGCAAGTTCCAATTTAATTAACGGGTCCAAAGAATTGTTACCCACTTCGGTGGCAAAGCGTGCGGAAATATTGGGGAACAAGTGGTCCACATCGTCCGGCGCAAATTCAGATGAACCGATGACAACTTCGTAAGTTTTTTGAATTTTGGCGCGCAGTTTATTCACTTCGCGTTCGGTAATGTCATAAAAGAACAAATTGGTAAAAATGTAAGCGCGCTGCATGCTGTTTTTGACTAATTTTTTTGCCAAATCACAGGCAATTTGACCATCGTTAGTGACGGTAAAACTGCGGTTAATAGCGTCAGCGCTGGCGTAATTCATTATCCCAACCTCACTGGCAAGACCAAGAACAAATAGTCACCGCGTTTGGCGCTGGTTACTACACAGGGTGCCAACGGTGTGGTGAATGATAATTTCACAAATTCATCGGTAATGGTGTTCAAAGCATCAAACATATATTTACTGTTGAACGCAATTTTAATGTTGGTACCGTCCAAGTTGGCGGGGACGCGTTCGTTAATTTTACCCATATCGTTGTTGGCAAAAAGTTCCAAACTCTTGTCGCCCGTGGTTAAGGTCAACAAGTTAATTTTGTTTGAACCGGACAACAAGCCGGCACGACCAACCGCGGCCAATAACGGAGCCGTTTCAACTACTACGTTGCAGTTAAACTCGGTCGGAATAATTTGGCGGTAGTTGACAAAGTCGCCGTCAATCAAACGGGAAGCAAACACCGTGTTGCCAAAAGCCACTTGCACAAATTTCTTTTCCACGATTAAGCCGATTTCTTCTTTATCGTCGGTCAGCATACGGCGCATTTCTTCCAAAGCGCGACCAGGGATAATCAATTTTGCCGAACCGGTTGGGCGTACCAAAGGTTTGGTAATGCGAGCCAAACGGTAACCATCCAAAGCCACCGCGGTCAAAGTGTTACTAGCCGCATCAACATCAAACAAAGCACCGCGCAAAACCGGACGTGAATTATCTTGTGCCGTGAACGGGGCAGTTTTACTAATTACTTCACGCAAATCGGCACCCTTCAAATAAAATAACGGTTTACCATTCAAATCAATTAAGTCAGGATATTCTTTCAACGGCATACATGAGAAATTACCATCGTTGCCTTCGCCATGTTCAATGACTGCGGTAATATCCGAACTGGTAAAGGTAATTGGTCCTTGACCGATTTTCGCGATGTATTCGCCGAACAATTTACCCGGCAATAAAACCGCGCCTTCGTCTTTAACGTCCGCGTGAATTGTTTTGCGGATGTATAATTCCAAATCGGTCGCAAAGAAAGTAACTTCATTGCCTTTCGCTTCAATTTTAATACCTTCCAAAATCGGGTTGACCGTTTTGCTGTTGGTACCGTGCGCTACAATCGCTACGGCTGCCTTTAAATCTTCGCCATCACATACAAATTTCATACTTATATTATAACGAAATTTAGCGTTAGTGTCTAATGCTTTAACAAGCCATTGTAGTTTTTCCTTATATATAACGCTAATTTCAAAATTTACAAATCGGGCGTGCGGTTATATAATGGAAAGCATGAAGGCCTTGATTGCGATGAGTGGTGGGGTGGATTCCAGCGTGTCCGCGTTGTTAATTAAACAACGGGGTTTTGACTGCGTGGGTTGTACTATGAAACTGTACAACAATGAAGACGCGAACGTTACCAGCGAAAAAACTTGTTGCAGTTTGGACGACGTCAACGACGCCCGCAGTGTGGCGAACCGATTGGGCATTCCTTATTATGTATTTAACTTTACCGATGATTTCCGCGAAAAGGTCATCAACAAATTCATTGCTTGTTACGAACGGGGCATTACCCCCAACCCTTGCATCGATTGTAACCGTTACATGAAATTTGACAAACTTTACGAACGCGCAAAAGTTTTGGGTTGCGATTATATTGTGACCGGTCATTATGCCCGCATTGAAAAAATCGGGGAACAATATTATTTGAAAAAAGCGCTAGATTTAACCAAAGACCAAAGTTATGTTTTATATCAACTGACCGCGGAACAGTTGGCCCACACCTTGTTTCCGTTGGGCGAACTGAAAAAAACTGCTGTTCGTGAAATTGCCCGCGCCAATGGTTTTGTCAACGCGGACAAGCACGAAAGCCAAGACATCTGCTTTGTGCCGAACGGTGACTACGCCCAAGTGATTGAACACCATACGGGCAAGACTTATCCGGCGGGCAACTTTGTGGACAAAACCGGCAAAGTTTTGGGACAACACCGTGGGATTATTCATTACACAGTCGGACAGCGCAAGGGCTTGTCCATCTCCGCGCCCGAACGGCTTTACGTTTGTTCCATCTGTCCGGAAAATAATACAGTCTGTCTATGTGCGCGCGATGAACTGCTACAAACTACGGCGCACGCGGTCGAGTTCCATTGGATTAACGGCGTACCGACAGAAAAACAATTTCGTTGCCAGGTGAAAGTGCGCTACAACCAAAAAGAGCAACCGGCGACCGTGGAGGTCATCGACCCGACCCAAGTTAAAATCACCTTTGACCAACCGCAACGCGCGATTACCCCAGGGCAAGCGGCCGTACTTTATGATGGCGACATCGTACTTGGCGGCGGGGTACTAACTGTGTTACACTGAGTCGTGCATCTGAAAATTCAATGTGAGTATGTCGGAACTAAGTTTGCGGGCTTCCAGACCCAAAAAGGGCAACGCACCGTGCAAGCTGAATTGGAAAAAGCCATTTCGCATTATTTTGCGACGCCGGTTAAAGTGGTGGGCAGTGGGCGTACCGATGCTGGTGTCCACGCGGTTGGACAAATTGTTTCCTGTTTATGTCCGCGTGAAGATGTGAAAATTTACCAATTTTTGTTGGGTGTGAACAGTTACTTACCGTCCGATATCTCGGTGACCGCAGCAGAAATCTTGCCCAAGTTCAACGCACGCAGTGACGCCAAAGCCAAAACTTACATCTATAAATGTTACATTTCGCCGACCCGTCATCCTGCCCGCGACCTTGACCATTGGCAACTTTACAAGCCGGTCGATGTGGAACGCTTACGCGCGCAAGCGGCGGTTTTGGTGGGACAACACGACTTTACGGCGTTCTGTGCCGAAGTGGGGGACAAAAGTCCCATCCGGACGATTTATAGTTTAGACATTCAAACTCCGCAGCCGGATGAAATTTGGTTCGTCATTCGGGGCAATGGCTTCTTACATAATATGGTGCGCATTATTGTTGGAACTTTAATTGATGGGCGCGCAATCGCCCCGGTGTTAAATTCACGTGACCGTCGCCAAGCGGGCAAGACCGCGCCTGCCAAAGGTCTTACCTTATATAATGTCGAATATTAACGGTTGAAGTTTTTGGTCGTTTGTGATATATAATGAGTTATCGGGGCGTAGCGTAGTGGTATCTGCCAACTGGTCGTCAGATACCGTGAAACAATGTCGCGTAATGCCGGGGCGTAGCGTAGTGGTATCGCGCAAGTCTGGGGGACTTGAGGTCGTGGGTTCAATTCCCGCCGCTCCGACCAAGAAAATTTATTTTGCGTCTGTGCATAATAATGGTAGTGGTAATGCACGTTAATCGGCAAAATTTTTGGCTGACGGTCAGTAACTTAGTTTTGGGTGGTTTGGGCTTGACCGCCTTGTTGTGTTACTTTGGCTCCGCGGCTTTGGGTTTGCAAATTACTTTTTATGTTTGCGTGGTTGGATTTAGTTTAGGCTCCACGCTGTTTTTAATTTTGGGCAAACAAAGTTGGGGACGTAGTTTATTTGTCTTAAACGTTTTAACCTTGGTGATCATCGGCGGTTTGTGCATTTTACATTGGTGCGGGTTATTGGACGATTTCAGCAGTTTGGAACAATTAAAACAGTTAATTCGTAACAGTGGCCCGTGGGGGTATTTGGTTTACATCGTCCTGCAGTTTTTGAATGTGGTTTTGTTACCTTTGCCGGGCTTTTTGTTTATGTTGGCGGCGTTAAGTATCTTTGGCGTGTGGCCGACTTTTGTGGTGACCTTGCTGGTAACTTGGGTGGGTTCCATAATTTGTTTTTGGTTCGGGCGCACCTGTGGCAACAAAGCGGTGGTCTGGTGTATCGGAGCAGAAACCGCGGAGCATTACCAAAAATTATTGGGTACCAAAGGCAACCTCTTGTTTTTAATCATGCAAATTTTGCCGTTTTTCCCTGATGATATGTTGTGTATGATTGCCGGACTAAGCAAAATGAAGTTTTCATTCTTCCTGCTAACGATGTTGATTGCCAAGCCCTTGTATTTTGCTACGGTGTGTTTCTTCGGTTTAATTCCGTTTACGGGGTGGGGGATTCCTGTGTGGATTGCGCTTTGTTTAGTTTTGGGCGGTGGATTCTTATTATTTTGTAAGTATCAAACGGCGATTGAAAATTGGTTCGCACGGTTGGTGCATAAAACAAAAAAATGACCGGGTGGTCATTTCTGCTTAGATGGATTTGTCTGTTTCGTTGTGTTTTTCATTGTGATAACGATTCGCGATTAGATATTTGTCGGTTAGTTTACCCGCGAAATTTACCCTTGCGGATTTTAACGAATGATTTTATACTATGGCACTTATGGAAAAGTTTTGGGATGTTGTCGTAGATACCATGTTGGATGCGTTAAAAGTTCTTCCCATTTTGTTGGTGGCGTACTTCTTGATTGAGTTCATCGAATATAAATGGGCGAACAAGTTACAAAACAACCACTTCTTGCGCGGTAAAGCCAGTCCGGTCTTGGCGGCGTTGGTAGGGTCGGTACCACAGTGTGGTTTTTCCGTGGTGGCATCTGATTTGTTCGCCCAAGGTATCATTCCGATTGGTGCTTTATTGTCGGTCTTTATCGCGACCAGTGACGAAGCCTTACCGTTAATGCTCAGTCACCCACAAAAATGGTTATCAATTTTGGTTTTGGTCTTGTCCAAGATTGTGATTGCGATTGTGGTGGGGTACCTAGCTAACGCTATGTTCCGTTTGTTGCACCGTCGCAAGGTCGTGGCACAACCCAAAGTGGTCGAGCATGACCACGCGGAGCAAACCATCAGCATTCACGACGGTTGCTGCCACCACCATTTGGATACCAAGCGTTTTGATTGGAAACACCCGTTGTTGCATAGTTTGAAGATTTGGGCATTCATTATTGCCATTGGCTTGTTGTTTGGTTGTGTTACCAAAATTTGGATTGGCGAAGACCGTATGGCGGATTTTTTAACCAGTAGTTATTGGTTGCAACCTGTCTTGGCAGCGGTGGTGGGCTTAATCCCGAATTGCGCCGCCAGCGTAGTTTTGACCGAACTTTATTTGATGGGCGGTTTACGCTTTGGGGCTTTACTCGGTGGTTTGTGTGTGAACGCCGGTTTAGGTTTAATCTTTTTATTAAAACAAAAAGGCATTTGGCGTGAAAAGTTGTTTGTTTTCGCTTGGCTCATTAGCGTCAGTATTTTGGTTGGTTACGGTTGCTTGTGGATTAACCTTTAATTTTGTTCGGCTAAAGCGGACTTGTTAAATTTATTCAAATAACGTTGATAAAGTTTGCTGGTCACAAAATAAGTTAAATAGGAAACACCGGCAATGCTGCCAATACCAAAACCAAGTAGTAAAATGTCGTAGGCAAATTGTCCGGCTTTTAAACGGAAATGGTCCAGCGCGGCCAAACTGGAATATAACACATCGGTGTAGTTAGTGTGGAAAGTGAACGCGCCAGCAATCACAACAAAATAAAAACAGGTATAAAGTACTGTGCATTTTTTAATGTGTTGGCGGTCAGGTTGGTAAATGTTTAACAACAACATATAAATCCAATAGGCCACCATGCCCATGTGGTAAAAGAAAGTGTGGAAGTGGTCGAAACTGTCCCACACGCTGTGCGCAGCGTCATGTAAAATCAAGCGTGGTGCTGCAAACAAAAGCACGCTGACCATAAACCCGCCGGTAAGGCTGCAAAAGTACATTAACTGACGAATTTTACCGCGGGTGAACAAAGCCACGCCGTACCAAACCAAAAAGAAACTGCAAAAGTGCAAAGGTAAAAGCCACGGGTGCCAGTTGCGCATGTAAATGTGGTAGGACTGCTTGATAACTTCCAAAATCAATAACGAAGCCCCAATCACGTGTAAAGGAATTTGACGCACGGCTAAGGATTGCTTACCCAAGACAAATTTCAAAATTACGCCCACTGTCAAAACGATAAAGAGCGCAATGAACATGGTAAAAAATTCTGCTTGTGTGTATCCCATAGTTCTACTTATGTAGTATAGCAATTTTCCGTGTTTTTAGCAAGTTAGTAACATTATTTTTCGCTGGTACCGATGACATTGCCGTCATGGCTGATCACCACGAAATAACGGTTGCCGTTTTCGGTCACGAAAGACACGAACCAGTACGGGGTGTTGATAGTCGTGCTATCGCATAAAATTTTGGTGGAACTTTCCATGCGGGTTTCGGTTGATAAAACTCCGCTCAAAGTTTGGCAGGCAATTTCCAAAGCGGTTTCCCAAGTGATGGCTTCCGCGGGCATAACATTTTCCAAAGCCACGGTACCAATGGTTTCGCCGTTAGCTTGGAAGGTAACGCTGACGTTAGCATTGGCGTCTAAACTGTTTTGTAAATCGGCAGCGTAGTTGTTGCCGTAGGGGTTCTTTTCCAAAACCAAGGTTACCGGTTCTTGGTCGTCAACCTTAATCAAGGTTGTGATGCATCCGTTGTAAACAATTTTGTCGTTGCTTGGTTCAACCGATAATACCGTGAATGGTACGGTGGCGGTGGCAATGCCATCCGCGTTAAACTCGGTTTCGCGGATTCCGCTGTACAGTTGCACCTTGCCAATCGCGTTGTCCGCGCTGGTAGTTTTCAAATAAAAGCGTGCTTCGGCGATGTTTTCCAACGCCATTTGGTAAGTATCACTGCGTTTGAAGTGGAGTACACCCACAATCGTGACAATGGCAGCCACCACAACAATGCCGGCGGCAATCCAGAATTTTTTGTTCAAAAATTTTTTCAGTTTCATAGCCCATATCTATGAACCAAAAATTGAAATATGCAAATTTTGTCAAATCACTGCTTTGGCGTCTTTATAATAAATCAATTTAATTTTCAAGGCCTTGGAACCACACTTAATGGTTAAGTAACCGCTGGGACGGTCTTGGTCGGTGTGACCATCGCCAATGTATTCAGGGATATCGACATCGGTTCGAATGTGTAACCAAAACAAACCGGGGTAGTAGGTTTGGTTGTCGGCAAATGTCGTAGTGTTACTTTTGTCGCGCACTTCCACGAATTGTTGCGCATTTTCATCTAAGTCGAAAATAATCGGGTTGGCTAAGGCGCGGTCAGTCGGGGTACCGGTAGTAATGCGGAAGCATTGGTCTTGTGAAATAATACATTCGGTTTTGTTGCTATTAAGGTTGGACAAGAAATCCAGGTTTAACGAGTTTGGGGTCACGGCCTTGGTTAAGGTACTACGCAATAAGAATCCACCAATCAATAACAAAATACCCAAAACCAAAATGACACCAAAAATAATTTTGTACTTCTTGGTTTTGGAAGCCGTAATGAAATCGAACTTGGGCTTATCGCCCGTTGCATTTTTCCCCATAAATTCATCAATAGTATGCGGCTAATTTCAAATTTTAGCAAATACAAATATAAAAGATGAAAGTTTCCCGTACGGATAAATTATTTTATGGCGTGGGCGCGTTTGGCTACGGTAGCGTTAACCAAACGTTAAATAACTTTCTCATGTTCTTTGGTACTGGCGTGTTGGGACTGTCCGGCACACTGATGGGTTTAGCCATCGCCATTTCTACGGTTTGGGACGCGGTGACCGACCCGCTGGTGGGTGCTATGTCGGACAATTTCCGCGGACGGTTGGGCAAGCGTCACACTTTCATGTTGGTGGGTTGTGTGATGGTAGCCGTGATTAACTTAATGATTTGGCACATTAACCCCGCGTGGGGCGAAACGCGCAAGTTCCTCACTTTATTGATTGGTTTACTCTTGATTGAAACTTTCAACACAGTTTACTCCACACCGTACAGCGCGTTGGGCTTTGACATGTGTCAAACCTACCACGAGCGCACCAGTATCCAAAGTTACAAAACCGTATTCCAATCCGCCGCTTTGTTGGTACCCTCGGTGTTAATGGCGCTGGTCTTAAATCCGAAAGCCGTGGCTACCATGCACACAGCCAGCAGCGGTTATCATGTCATCGCCACCATCACCAGTACCTTGTGTATCATTACCGCGTTAATCACTATTTTGGGTACTTTTCGTTACCGTTTGACGGGTAACATTGCTACGGCGCAGCCCGCCCGAAAAGTTTCCTTCCTGAAAGAATTTTTCGCCATCTTGGACGAACGCAATCGAGTTTGTTTGATTACGGCTTATGCGGTGGCGTTATCGTGCAGTGCTTTTTTAACCACCTTGGGCATGCACGTGTTTACCTATACTTTTCATTTTACCACCTGGCAAATTTCTTTGGTGTTGGGGTGCTTGGTGGCGGGTGTCATTGGCGGACAACCATTATGGTGTCGTGTAAGTGCGCATTTCGGCAAAAAACGTACGGTACAAACTGCCTTGTGGGTTGTGTTATGTGGTGTGGTAATTTTTGCGGGTTTATTGACCATGCGGATTTATTTACCCCGTGCGGCAACCTTGTTAATCTTAGCGTGCGACATCTGCTTGATTGCAGTCGGGGTTGGTTGTATTTATTCGCTGCCCATCAGTATGTTTGCCGACAACATTCAATTAGACAACACCGCCATGGCGACGGGTTTTTTAACTTTTTGTACCAAATGCACCAACGCGATCGTAACTTTCATCGTGGGGTTGTTGCTCGACTTAATTGGTTTTCAAAGTGGGGTTGCTACCCAAACTTGGCAGGTCAGCACCGCGCTGGGTTGGTTGTTGGTGGGCGGTGTAACTGTTGCCGGTTTGGGCGCATGGTTCTTGTTCGGGAAATATCAAGACAAAGCGGCGACAAGTGTGGTATCTTATCGTGATGAACCAATCCAAGCCGTTCGTTAAGATAATTCCGGCACCGTTAGCGGGCTGGACGGATTATGCTATGCGGGCGGTCTTGGCGGACTGTGGCGCGCGTGAAGTTTGGACCGAGATGATTAACGCCACCGCTTTGGTGCGCGATAATGCCAAAACCATTGCCATGCTAAAACCAGTTACCAAAGCCGGTGTGCGACAAGTGGTGCAACTGTTTGGTCGTGAGCCGGCGGATTTTGTGACCGTAATCAATTCGGGGATGTTCAAAGATTACGCCGAAGTTAATTTGAACATGGGTTGTCCCGCACCTAAGATTATTAAGAACCATTGTGGTTGTGATTTGATGCGCCACCTTGATGATGCGCGTCATCTAATTGAATTATGTCGTACTGCCACCAAACAAAGTGGGCAAGCGTTAAGCGTGAAAATGCGTTTGGGTTGGGACCATGACATTGCGGTGGAGTTTGCGCAAATGTGTGAACGCGCGGGCGTGGACCGTTTGATTATCCATGGTCGCTTAGGTGTGGATGGTTACCGTGGCACGGCGGATTATGCGGCAATCGCACGGGTTAAAGCGGCGGTCAGCATTCCAGTGTTCGCCAACGGCGATGTACGCGATAAAACCAGTTACGAAAAATGTTTATTGGCAACCCATGCCGATGGCGTAATGGTGGGGCGGGCTTTGTGTGGCGCGCCGTGGAAAATTAACTTGGACGACCAAGTGCCAACCTATGCACGCATGGTGGAACTTATGCAAATGCAAAAACGTTTACACAATGGTAACCCGAGCGACTTGATTAAACATTGGCTATCCTACCAAAAACAGTTGAAAAAATATTATCCCAACCAACCAGTACCCAGTTTATAAAACTTCTGTGGTTAGTGTTGGTTGTGCTTCGTGCTGGCGTAAGGTGTAACGGTTGGGCACGGCTTGGTAAGTGTTGTGGCGTAACAGTTTACGCGACAGACGGCGACCACCTTGGTAAGTTTCAATGTAGGTATCCACAACATGACCTTGCGTACCAGTTTTAACCAAAATTTTGTCGTAGCGTTCGGGATGAGTTTTGAAGTCCTTGATGGTGCTGGCGGGTAAGTCTTCCACCCACTTATCTTTGGGTTCCAAAGTCTTTATCACCGCGGTGTCCAAGCGGTAAGTAATGTTCGGGCCTTTATCACGACCATAAACGGTCACACTTAAATGGTGGTTGTGGAAACTGGTTTCAAAATAAACGGGCGCACCGGTGTTGTTGATGAAGCGTAAATCCGCGGCTCCCGACACCATGGCATCTTGACCCAATGGAATGTAACTGGAACGCAAACTGTGATGGTGTGATTCGGTGATTTGCAAACCGGCTTGTACCACGGCATTAAAAATGGTTGTGCTAACTTGGCATACGCCACCGCCTACGCCGTCCACGTATTCGCCGTTGACAATGATTTTGGCTTCACGGAAACCCGTAGCAGTGGAGCGGCGACCAACGACTTGGTTAAAGGAAACTTGCTCACCGGGGTTGACGCGCAGACCGTTGAACTTACCTAGTGCCAACGCAATGTTGTTTTCGCGGTCAGGGTTATCCGTGCAGTCCGTCCCAAAATGACTGCGTTGTTTGATGGTGTTTAAAATTTGGGCGGGCGGGGTCGGTTCTACGGTGTGATAAGCCGCTTTCACTACGGGATATTGGTTACCGCGCAAGGCGTCCAAAATGTCGGCATAAAGTTGTTCCCGATCAATCACGCGTCCCGCCTTTTGTCCACGTACCGTAAAACGCGGTGTTTGGTGTGGGTGAAAATCAATTTGTCCGTTGAAAGCGGCGACTTCGTATTGAGGAGCAATGCGCTCAATATATTGCACAATGTCGGGAAAGGTACCCGCGAAAGTGTCGGTTTCCGTCATGCTGGTGGCACGCGAAAATAAACTTTTCCCTTGGGTTAAAGTTTGGCGGTCATCGTAGTTATACCAACCGCCTTGTAAAATCGATTCGGACAAAACCACTTGTTCCGTTCCGAAGTTGATGGTCAAAACGGTGGGCGCCCCCGCTTTGGGAAGTGACCACGCCCCGCAAAAACTGACCACGAAGCCCAGCACTAAGCCCCATACCCAAAATCTTTTGTTACGCATTGTCTTTATTTTGTGTAAAGCCCTTTACAAATATGAATGATTGCGTTATATTATCTACATTAACGCGGGAGATGTGTAACAAAGTTACGCAGTCGTTGGTACCGCTTAAAAGGAAAATTGAAAAATGGCAGACAAACCAATTAAGGCAGTTGTCAAGTTACAATTGCAAGCCGGTGCTGCAACTCCGGCTCCACCCGTAGGTACCATTTTGGGTCCACACGGGATTAACTTACCGGGCTTTGTTAAACAATTTAACGATGCCACCGCTAAGGACAAAGGCTTGGTCATTCCAGTTGTTGTTACCATCTATGGTGACCGCTCGTTTGACTTCGTCTTGAAAACTCCGCCAGCAGCAGTCTTGATTAAACAAGTATTGGGATTGCAAAGCGGCAGCAAACGTCCAAACACTGAAAAAGTCGGCAAATTAACCAAAGAACAAGTTCGTAAAATCGCGGAACAAAAAATGCCCGATTTGAATGTTGCTTCCATGGAAGCAGCTGAACGCTTGGTTAAAGGTAGCGCACGCAGCATGGGCGTGACCGTGGAGGAATAAGCGATGAAACACAGTAAGAGTTATAACAAAGTTTTGGAAGAAACCAAGAGCGTACACGCTTTGCCAATTAACGAAGCGTTGGACTTGGTTGCAAAAACCAAACGCGTCAAATTTGACGAAACCATCGAAGTACACATCAATTTGGGTGTTGATGGTAAACAAGCAGACCAACAAGTTCGTGGTACGGTAGTTTTGCCACACGGAACTGGTCGCAGTCAAAAAATCTTGGTCTTGGCCAAAGGCGACAAAGCCGCCGAAGCGGAAAAGGCCGGCGCTGATTTTGTTGGCGCAGAAGATATGATTGCCAAAATCAATGGTGGATGGTTGGGCTTTGATGTCTGTATCACCACACCGGATATGATGGGTATGGTTGGTCGTATCGCCCGTGTTTTGGGTCCTAAGGGCTTAATGCCAAACCCGAAGAGCGGTACCGTTACCATGGACATCAAAAAAGCCGTAGCAGATGCCAAAGGTGGTAAAGTTGAATACCGTTTGGATAAAGCGAACATCGTTCACTGTATCTTGGGTAAAATGTCTTTCGGCACCAAGAAATTGGCAGAAAACTATGCCGTCTTATTGGACGCGATTGTTAAAGCCAAACCGGCTGCTGCGAAAGGTATTTATTTGAAACGCATCACCGTTTGTTCATCAATGGGTATTGGCGTTCAAGTTGCCACTCAAATGTAATTACGCACTTGTCAGTAATTAACAAAAACACGGGTTTAGCGCCCGTGTTTTTTATTATCCAATTTTTTGTCTTAAAGGTGTTTATACCAAGCGTTATAGATTTCTAACTGTGCGGCAATAACATCTTCGACTGAACTTTCCGTGGTCAGTTCGTAATAAATGTCGGCGGTTTCGGTAATTGCATCGAAATCTACAATATAGTATTTGTATTTGTTATAAAGCGGAGTGTTCTTTACATATTTTTTGTTCGACAAGTTGGGGGTGATATGTCATCATGAAAACATGAAAGTTCTAATTACGGGGGCTTCATCCGGTATGGGACGAGAGATGGCCAAAATCTTAGCGGAAAAGTACGACCAGATGGTGTTGGTGGCGCGTGACCAAGCGCGTTTGTTGGAGTTACAACAAATCATCAATACGGAGTATCCGCACTGCAACGTGATTACGGTTAGTATGGATTTAAGCGTAGCGGAACATTGTCAGCAGTTGTACGCCATGCACCCCGATGTAGATTTGTTGATTAACAATGCAGGTTTTGGCGACAGTGGTGCTTTTGTCCAAGCTTCCTTGGATAAAGATTTGGCTATGATTAACACTAACATTACTGCGTTGCACATTTTGACCAAATTGTACTTAGTGGCAATGCAGCAGCGTAACAGCGGCCACATTTTGAATGTGGGTTCGATTGCCGGTTTCATGCCCGGACCTTTGATGGCAACATATTACGCGACCAAAAATTATGTGGTGCGTTTGAGCGAAAGTATCCGTGAAGAACTGCGCCGTGCTAAATCCAAGGTAAAAATCAGTGTACTTTGCCCCGGACCGGTCGACACAAACTTTGCGCGTACCGCCAATGTTAAATTTAATTTCCACGGTGTGAATAGCACTAAGGTGGCGCGTTATGCAATTCAACACTTGAATCAGTTTTACATTGTGCCAACCTTTGCGGTGCGCTTAGCCCGTTTCTTCATTGGCTTGTTGCCCACGACTTGGGTGGCGCGCATTGTGTACAAATTGCAAGCCAACCGCCAAAAGGCCTGACCATTTCATTTGGCAAGTTTGGGGTTTGTGTATATAATAAGAAACGATGAAAGAACAACAGGTTGCTGACGTGGGGGATGCACCAATTAAAACTGGCACGCGTGTGTTAGTGCGTGTTGATTACAATGTCCCCATGACGACAGACGGAAAAATCAGTGATGACAAACGCATGGTGGACAGTTTGCCTACCATTCGTTATTTATTGGAACGTGGTGCCAAAGTTATTTTGTGCAGTCACTTTGGTCGTCCGGAAGGTAAACCCGAACCGCAATATTCTTTGCGTCCGGTTTATCAACACTTGCAAGCATTGTTACCAAATGTCACCGTCCAGTTCGCGGAACAAACAGTTGGCACAGCGGTAGAACAACAAGTCGCCACGATGCCGAACGGCAGCGTCCTACTGTTGGAAAATACCCGCTTTCAACCCGAGGAAACCGCTAACGACGCGGGCTTTGCTCAACAGTTGGCACGCTTAGGCGAAATCTTTGTGAACGATGCTTTTGGTGCTGCACACCGCGCCCACGCCAGCACAGTCGGGGTAGCGGACTATTTACCCAGTTATGCGGGCTTGTTAATGGCGCGCGAAATTGCCCAACTCAGTCAGGTTACCGCCCAACCCAAACGCCCGTTTACCGTTATCATTGGTGGTAAGAAAGTGGCGGACAAAATGCCTTTGGCGCGTAAACTGGCGGAGCGCGCGGATTATCTTTTGGTGGGTGGCAAGATTGCTGCGGACTGGCAAGACGATGGCGTCAAACGCCGTGCCAAAATTTTCATTGCGCCGGATCAAGGTTTAGATATTTCGATGGATACGGTCGCAACTTGGCGTCCGATTATTGAATCCAGTAAGACGATTTTTTGGAATGGTCCGTTAGGACAATTTGATGTTGACCCCGCGAACGGTAACGGTACCCGTGCCGTTGCAACCATTGTGTCGAACAGTCGCGCGGTCAGTGTGGTTGGTGGTGGCGATACCGCGGCCGCGGTTAAAGGTTTCAAATTCACGCACGTTTCCACTGGGGGCGGTGCGGCTTTAGAATTTGTCGAAGGCACGACTTTGCCCGGCATTGCGTGCTTAAAGAAAAAAGGAGAAAAATAGAATGCGAAGACCAATCTTTTTTGCGTGTTGGAAATCGAACAAAACTCCAAAGGAAGTTTTGGAATTTTTCCAAGGAGTTTACCAACGCGGGTTAGAACTCAAAAATAAAACCGAAGTGGTTTTGGCGCCGGCGGCGTGCTATTACGAAATCGCGCGTTTGAAAATGCCCAAGCCGTTACAACTGGGCGCGCAGGATGTCAGCGAAATTGAATACGGCGGACGTATGGGCGAACTCAGCGTACAACTGCTGAAAGAGTACGGAGTGAAGTATTGCATCGTGGGCGATGGTACTTGGCGCCAAAACTTTGAATCCGACGATGTCGTCAACAAAAAAATCAAATTGTTGCAAAAGTACGGCATTACGCCAGTTTTGTGCGTGGGTGAAACCTGGTCAGAAAACCAAAACAATTTAACCTTTGATGTGGTAAAACGCCAATTGCAGAGCGCACTGATGGGCGTACCCAATATCGACAGTTTGGTGGTTTGCTACCGTCCGATTTGGGTGGTACAACGTGGCATTTTACCGCGTCCTGATTATATTGACATGGTGACCAAGCATATTCGTAAATGTTTGGTGGAATTGAAAAACAATCCGCTGGACGCCAGTTTGCCGATTTTGTACGGTGGACAAATTACACCTTCCAACGTCAAAAGCTACATGGCTTTGCCCGAATTGGATGGTATCTTCTTTGTCGGTTCATCTTTGAACTTAGATTCATTTTATGGAGTAATTAACTATGATCAACAAAAATAAAAATTTCAACCGCACAGTTTTGTGCATTATGGACGGTTTGGGTTATAGCCCCCGCGAACAAGGTAACGCAGTGGTTGCGGCTGGAATGCCGAATTTAACCAAAGCGCGTAACCAAAATTTAACGACCTTAATTAAAGCCAGTGGACACGAGGTTGGCTTGGATAGCGCGAAAGACGCGGGCAATAGTGAAGTCGGCCACAACGCGATGGGTGCAGGTGTAACGATTAAGCAGGGCTTATCCTTGTTGAACGATGCGTTTGCGACGGGCAAGATTTTCGAGTCCGCCGTTTGGCAAAAAATCAGCACCTATCCCAAATTGAACATTATTATTCTTTGCAGTAACGGTCGCGTACACAGTAACATCGAACATTTGTTTCAAGTGATTAAGCAATGCGAAAAGCAAAACTTACCGTACAGTGTAATTGCGATTACCGATGGTCGTGATGTCAGCCCGCGTTCGGCAGCTGAATTTTTGGCGCAATTACCGCACTTGAGTGTGATTGGTGGTCGCGGTCAAATCTTTATGGACCGTTACCAAGCCCAAACGGAAATGCTAACCAGGGCGTTTGAAGTTTGCGTGGAAGGTAAAGCTCCGGTCGTTAAGGATTGGCGCGCATATTTGGAAGAATTCTACCAAAACAATCCGAGCTTATCCGATGAACAAGTTCCACCGGTTATCGTCGATAAAGATAACTTAATCAAAAACGGGGAAGCGATTTTGCTGTTAAACTACCGTGGTGACCGTGCGGTGGAAACTGCCCGTATGTTTGATCAAGGCGACTATCTTTCGGACGCCCAACGCGCACTGGTGAAAGATTGCTACTTCGCTGGCATTTTGCAATACGACGCGGAATTGAACTTACCGAAAAATTATCTCTGCGAACCACCGGTTATCAGCAATACCTTGACCGAATGGTTATGCCAGCACAGTGCGCGCCAATACACGGTTACCGAAACAGTTAAGTTCGGTCACATGACCTATTTCTTCAACGGTAACAAGAGCGCCCCCATCGACCCGAAGTTAGAAACCTGGTTGGAAATCCCCAGTGATAAATTGAACAACCTGTATAATAAAGCCCCCAAAATGAAAGCGGTGGAGATTACCGACAAATTGATTGAGAACATTGAAAGCGGAAACTTTGATTTCTTGAAATGTAATTTGCCCAACCCGGACATGGTGGGACACTGTGGCGAGTTCGACGCTGCCGTGGTGGCTTGTCAAACGGTGGACGAATGTGTTGGGCGTCTGTATGACGTTTGCCAAAAAAACAAAGTTAATTTAATTGTTACCGCTGACCATGGTAACGCGGAAGAAATGACCGACGAAAACGGCAAAGTTAAAACTTCGCACACCAACAACTTGGTGCCGATTGCGATTTGTCCGTTTGCTGACCCCAATTTCCAAATGACCAACACGGAAGCAGGGCATTTTGGTTTAACCAACTTGGCCGCCACGATTTGCGACTTGATGGGTATTCCGGCTGACCCGCACTTTAATCCCAGCATGATTAAACGCGCGTAATCGCGCAGAACAAAACTTGACAAAACCAGATTTACCGCCTAGACTGGTTTTGTTATTTGGAGAGTTACCCAAGTGGTTAAGGGGCTCCCCTGCTAAGGGAGTAGCACTGTAACAGGTGGCCTGGGTTCGAACCCCAGACTCTCCGCCAATTGTAAACTAAATTGAACACCTGGATTGTGAGTAATCTAGGTGTTTTTTAGTTAATGATTTAAAGTAAAAGAAAAGCCCTGGGTTGCAGGGCTTGTTTTCAGTGGTGTGTTAAATATAATTTTGATTTTATCATCATAGACAATGATTTTGTTGATAAGATAATCTATCAATAATTTGGATGATAGTTTTAGTGCATCAAGATAATAATTACTAATTTCTTCTCTGGTTAGTTTTCGGGTGCTTTTGCTTTGTTCAATCAAAATATTCTTTTCTAATTCGAGTAATTTGTTTTCTAAATCTTTCATTCGTTTGTTGGTGGTATTATTAACTACACCTTGCTCGACAGCTGAGAGTAAGTTATTTAGAGAGTTTTGCGTTTGTTTTTGTTCCTTAAGTAAAGCTGTTAGTAGGGGACTGTTGGTCTGGTTATTTTGTGCAAGTAATATTTTATCAATAATTGTCTTGATGTATTTTGGACTTTGTAATATTTCTAATATTTTTTTTATTACTAAATCTTCGATAAATTCTTTACGAATAGTAGTTTTGTGGCAGCCATTTTGTTTCTTACGTCCTAAACATTTGTAGTAGCGTAATTTTTTGCCTGTTTTGCTAACTCCACATTCTGCGCACATCGTTTTGCCGCAATAACCACATTCCAATTTGTTGCGTAGTAAATAATCAATTTTAGTACTACGTTTACCATATCGATTGAGATTGATTTTATGTCTAACTTGCTCGTAAATTTCCGCAGAAATAATTGCTGGATAGATGTTTTTAAAAACTTCGTTGTTATGTCGGAAAATTCCGAAATATTTTTCATTTTTCAAAATATTATAAATTGTATTTTGTGCAAATGGTTTGTCGCGATTATAAATGTGATTTTGAGTTAAATGTTGAATAATATCTTTTACATAAACACCAAGTGCATATTGTTTGTAAATATATCTAACAACTTCTGCTTGTTCTTCATCGATGATGATTTTGTGATTTTCTACTTTGTAACCATACAATAAATGTCCACCTGTAAAGTTACCTTTCAATCTTGTTTCATTCATTCCGCGTTTAACTTTTTGAGATAACTCGGCGGAATAATATTCAGCCATACCTTCTAATAAACTTTCAAGAATGATACCTTCGGGCGTGTCAGGTATGTTTTTCATTGCAGATAATAATTTCACGCCATTGTCTTTTAATATCTTTTTATATTTCGCAGTTTCATACTTGTTACGGCTAAAGCGATCAATCTTGTATACCAAAATGTATTGCCATTCGTGATTACTGGAATCTTTTATCATGCGTTGAAAGTCGGGGCGGTTATCGTTTGTTCCAGTCATAGCTCGGTCAATGTAAGTGTCGAGAATTAAAATGTCATTGTTCTTGGCATATTGTTCGCAGACTCTTAACTGACCTTCAATACTTTGTTCAGTCTGATTATCACTGCTGTATCTTGCGTAGACAACTGCTGTTTTCATTTGATTTTTCCTCCTTTTAAGTTTTTTCTTTGTCTTGCGACGGAGCGAAAAATAAACGGGAACACTCATTATTTTTGATTTAAGTGTTTTTCTACTTTTGCCAAGGGCGGTTAACCGTGCACTTTACCCTTGGCAACAAGTTCGTTCCCGTTTACGCTCCAAAGTCGCAAACAAAGAAATTACGAGAAGGAGCATACAAAAAGTGAGTTGTCATTTCCATAAAGTTTGTATTAAAACATGTGTCAACTTTGTATCTTTATGTATCAAAAAATGTCATTTATATTAAAAATTATTTCATCTTCAAAATACTGAGTGAATATTTTTGATACATAAATGACAACTTTTTTAACAAAGTTGATAACAAATGATATAAAGATTCACATAAACTTTATGGAAATGATAATTTCTTTGTTTTATAGTTTTGGCGTTAAGGAGCAAAGATTATGGAACAAAAAGAACAATCAATCGTATTTGATACCAAACTAATGAGAGAGACAGAGTTTCATTATTTGGTTGAAATGTTAGAAATGATGTTTTCGTCATTTCGTGACAAGCAGAAAGCGCCACCTTAGTGCGGATAAAAGTGATGGCACTTGTTATATATAAAGGCACGCCACGATCTCAAAGAGAACTTTTTAAGTTTTTTGTCTGTGTGTTTGTCTTGTGTTTACTTATAAATTTTTACTAAAAGGAGATGATATTATGTTGTATAAAAGCTGGCTTTATGAATGGTTAGAAAATTATGTAAAGCCGTCCAGTAAAACTAGGACTTATACAAGGTATAAACAAATTGTTAATATGCATATCATAAGCAAAATCGGCGATTGTGAGTTGAATGATATAACTCCTGCGCTTCTTCAAAATCTAGTTGCTGAATTATTAAACAATGGTAATAAACGTACCTTTACAGGTCTTTCTGCAAACTCTGTTAATTCAGTTATATCTGTTTTGCAGAACTCGTTAAAAACAGCAAATATGCTTTGCTATACAAAAACTTATGTGGCAGATAAAATCATTCGTCCTAGGATAACCGAAAAGCAAGTTGAATGTTTTTCTTTGTCTGAACAAAAAAAGATAGAAGCATACTGCATGCAGAGCAAGAAGAAACTATATGGCATTGTAATTTGTCTTTATACTGGTTTGCGAATAGGGGAGTTATTAGCACTTAAATTTTAGGATATTGATTTTAATAAATCACTTATGTATATATCTAAAACATGTTTTGATAGTCCTAATGGCAGAATAACTGAAACACCGAAGACAAATTCTTCCAATCGAATCATACCTTTGCCAAAACAAATTTTAGGTTTGGTAAAAGAACTTAAAAGAAATTCCAATTCTGAATATTTAATTACAGATTTGGATAAACCAGTTGCTGTCCGTTCTTATCAACGCACCTTTGAATTATTACTTAAAAAGTTACATATTCAGCATAAAGGTTTTCATTCGCTTCGTCATACTTTTGCCACTCGTGCTTTGGAGTGTGGAATGGATGTAAAAACACTTTCCGAATTACTTGGTCATAAAAACACAAGCATTACGCTAAATCGTTATGTTCATTCAATGTTAGAACATAAAACAGATATGATGAATAAGCTTGCAAAGAACCTAATTAAAATGTCCACTGATTGACTTAATCAGTGAACGCTCTTATGCAATAACTA